>DDWP01000002.1 GCA_002345725.1 Candidatus Shapirobacteria bacterium UBA2283 | reverse complement strand
AGGAGTCGGCGCGCTTTACTGCCCGTGTTGCATCAGCGATCTCCGATTCCGCAATATTCTCAGCCTGGGACATCTTCTCGACGTCATCCTTGCTGTTTGCGAGAATCTCTCCTGCCTCTTTTAAGACTGCGGCAAGGAGTTTGGTGATTGCCAAATAGTCAGGCATTTCAGCGCCAAGGTCTTCAGTCAGTTGCGCAGCTCGTCTTTCAGCCACTTCGAGGCGTTCTTCTGCTCTTTCAGGGATGTCGGCATCATGTTGCCCGACATAAGCCTTGACTGAGGCAAGTGCCTGAGTGACGTCAGCGACGAGTTTTTGAACCTGCTTGACGGCTTTTTCCAACTCTTCTTGACGTGCTGAGATGGAGTGGCAAAGCATTTCGCTCTCTTGCAGGGAAAGCGTGGCTTCGTCAATGGCCTGGTCAGCTTGTTCCCAATCCTGGGTTTCAAGTGCTTGAGTGGCAGTGGCTAGCAGTTTTACCGCTCTCTCGATGTTGCGTTGGGCGCGGGTCGGATTGTCCTTAAGTTCTTTCCAGGACGAAGCGACAAAACTGTGCGACAAGGCTTCGAGAGTTTCTCGTGAACCGGCAACAAGTTTGCCAACTGGTTCCAGACGCGCGGTAATCTCGGCATGGTCGGCAAACAAACCCTTTACCCAATTCTTGAAGTTTTGGGCAAGTTCAAGGGCTTGAACTGCTTCAGCCAAACATTTTTCAGCGAGAGAGACGGCCAGGGGCAAGTCCAGTGCAACCAGAGACTTCTGGGCACGAACGAACAAGCCTTGGGCTTCAGCCAATTCCCGACGGAGATTAGGAACTTTCATCCCATTAGTCTCAAGGGCCAGGATGGCTTGTTCAGCTTGCTCAATCTTCTGGCGGGCAGATTCTACACCTTGCGGGGCAGTCTCCACCTGGGTCTCCAACCCTTCGATTTCAGCAACGATTTGGTTGAGACTTTCCATGGCCCGGCGCATAGGGATGACGATCTGGGCTTCGAGTTGACGACGGATTTCATCGTAGACATCTTCTGAAGCTTCAGCGCCAGGCTGTTCGAGACGTTCACCTACACTCTGGAAACTGGTCAGTGGACCGGAGACGTCCCCCTTCAGGGTGGTCAGTTGAGCACGAAGTTGGGCGGTTAACGCGGGAGCGACTTTAAGGTCAAGAAACTGAATTCGCTCAAGTGCATCCTCCACGGCTTCTTCGAACCTGGTCATCAGATTGACTGCGGCTGTCTGGCTTTGGACTGCGCGATGACGTGCATCCTTTATCTTACGGCTTGCCTGATTTGCGGTATAAAATGCCATCCCTCCAAAAACAAGGACGAGCATACCAACAATGGCACCGATAAGAGTCAAAAAGACGCGGCTGTAGTCGATAGGGTTCTTTTCGACGACGAAGACCTTGGATTCTGAAGAAGTCGGTGCAGGCGCTTGTTGAGCTGGCTGGCTTGACGGAGATGACCCAAGCGACAGTGCCTGACAGGCGGCTGCGACTTCATGGATACCGTCAATGGCTGCCTTTTCCCAACTTCCGTTTTGAATTTCATTATCAATCCAGGCGGCAACTTCAGGTCCGGCTTTTTCGGAATGACCAGAAATGGTGCGTTCAGCGAGTGGTGAATAAACCCCACCCTGCATCATCTCGGTAATGCCGAACTTGTAGACCGGGCTGTCTTTACCTACGAACGGCGCGATGACGATCATGACAAAACTACCTGAGATTTTCCCAGTGTCATAAAGATCGCGTTTAGCGGCATCCCAGGCATAAAAACCTTCGCCCAGAAGCGACTCGTCAACGACAGCCAGATAGACCGGATAACCTTCTTCTTTGACCTTGGCGTTAAAACGCGCGATGAAATCTGCGCTGAGCTTGCCAGTGGAATCGAAGACGTAGGCATCCTGTGTCCAGGTACTTTGAGCAGCTACCTGAATGGACGGCAATACGATCAACGCAAGCAAGAAAAGGGCGCTTGCGATTCTCCAAAAAGGAGAAGATTTGTGTGACATACGAACCTCCATGAATCAGATTGATATTGCGCGGTTTTTTGTTTCTAAGATCTCAACACAAACATTTCAGTTTCGGTGGCGTACCTCCTCAGGACGCTATTTTGGATTTTGGCTACATTTTTTAAGCTGTAGTGCGCGCAGAGTCGAACCTGACTTAGATTCGGCGCTAGGTGCACCACAGCTTAGCTTTTATATATACTCTTGATTGTTAAAGTGCGTTTAATAAGCATGAGTTAGTGCAGCAATTGCACTTTGATGCCTATTGAGTGCGTATTATATACAAAAGTATCCTAAATATCAACATTATAGGGTTGTATTTAGGAGAATTAAATAAGATACAATAAATCATGCAAAAAAATGGCTGGAACCTAGACGATGTCTGTCCTGATAATAAATTTGAGGAGCTATTGACTGAGGCGGAAAAGTCTATCGAATTGATGGAGAAATGGTGGGAGAAATTGTCAAAAGACATGAGCTTGAATGAGTTCAAAAAATTTCTAGAATTTGACGAGAATGTCGGGGAGATATTTAGCCGACTAGGATATTTACCAATGTTAAAAGAATCAGTTGATCAAAAAGACACTCAGGCGAGATTGATGAAAACTAAGGTCGACAACTTAGTACTGAAGTTTAATGAAAAAAGCCGTAAAGTAGGCCACTGGTTAAAAGGGTTACCGGTCGAAGGCAAAAAAACTTTGGATGATATGAGTGCGAGCCGATTATTTAAGGCAATACCAGACCTAGAATACGGATTAAATTATGCCAGATTGGCCGCGAAACATACTTTGACTCAAAGAGAAGAAGAAATAATTGATAATAAGGACGTAGCGGGTGGCCAAGTAATTAGTGATCTAAGAGGATTAATTGAAGCTGATTTTGTATATGAGCTAGGAAAGAAAAAGATTAAAACTCAAGGAGAATTGATGTCTTTGGTCCACTCTAAAAACCCAAAATTAAGAGAGGGGGCTTATCGGGCTTTATTCAAAAAACACCAAGAGAATAGTGACAAGTTTTTTGTGATGTATCAGGCGGTAGTGAGAGACTGGGGATTTGAGGCAAAAATTAGAGGCTATGATTCCCCCATCTCCGTAAGAAATTTTGCTAATCATTTACCCGATAAGGCAATAGAAACATTATTGAAAGTGTGCAGAGAAGAAAGAAAGGTGTTTTGGAAATATTTTGAATATAAGGGGAAAATGCTTAAAAAATCTAAGCTGAGTAGATTTGACCTTTATGCTCCGACAACAAAAATTAAAGAAAGAAAATATGGTTTTGAAGAGAGTAAAAAGATGGTGTTAGAGAGTTTTGAAGAATTTAGCCCCAGGTTTGCTAATGAAGCTAGAAAAATGATTGAGGAAAATCACATCGATTGGGAGATTAAGAAAAATAAGAGGAGTGGGGCGTTTTGTGCGACAGTTGGTCCAAAGATAACTCCATACGTCATGTTAAATCACACTAATACGACTCGAGATGTGTCGACTTTAGCTCATGAACTAGGTCATGGAGTCCACAGTTTGTATGCCAACAAACATTACGCCAGTAGCCAACATGCTAACCTGCCTTTGGCGGAAACAGCCTCGACTTTGGCGGAAACAATAATGTTTGAAAAAATGCTAGCAAAAGAGAAAGACATTGAGGTGAAAAGACAGATGTTGTCGGAAAAAATTGGTGAATCGTACGCCACAATATTACGACAGGCTTATTTTGAAATATTTGAAGTTGAAGCCCATAAAATGGTGGCTAAAGGGACAACAGAAAAAGAATTATCAAAATTATGGCTATCGGGACTCAAAGAACAATTTGGGCCAGGAGTTAAAGTTGATAATGTTTTTAAATATGAATGGATGTATGTTAGCCATATATTTGAATCCCCTTTCTATTGTTATGCCTATAGCTTTGGAGAATTGCTATCGTTATCTTTGTATGCCAGATACAAAAAAGATAAAGGATTTGTAAAACAAATTGAGAACTTACTTGAAGCCGGCGGTTCGAGAGACCCTAAAGAAATATTAGAGGAAATTGGAGTAGATATGAGCGATGAGAATTTTTGGAGAGGAGGCTTTGAAGTGATTAAAGGCTGGCAGGAGCAATTACTCACGACAACAGTCTAGAATTTTGCCGATAGCGCCACTGATATTGCCGAGAAAGTCGGATTTTTTTAGATTGACTTCTGGCTCATTTTTTTCTTTTGGGAGAGAATCAGAAGAGATGGTTTTAGCATCTGTCATATTTAAATTTATGGCCCAGAAGAGATTGTAGAGGTCGTAGGATTTTTTGAAGAGATCATAGGCAGTTTTGGTGTCACCTTTGGTCTGATATTTGGTACCAACTTCCATGACGCGCATAGAGGCGGCAAGAAGATGTTTGCTGGTGCACCAGACTTCACCTTCATATTTGGGGATAAGCATTTTCATAAGTACTTTACGAATCTCGCGAGTCTCGTGGAGTAATTCGAAATATTTGACTTTGCCAGTTTTATTGGCATTGAAATACATATGTTCTTCGATAGCGATGAGGTTCATAACAGCCATAGAAAGATCTTCACCTGAGGCTAGATCCATCTCGTGACCAGCTTCAGCGGCTTTAACTTTATCCATGAATTTTTGGAGATCAATATTTTTTTGCATAGATTATTATACCAATCCAATCCTCCTAAATCCCCCTTTGACAAGGGGGACTTAGCAAATATAATACTTTTATGGATTATTCCAGGAATATTAAAATACTAACTTGGCAGGGGTTTTTGATCGGCTTTAACTTGTGGTCACCTCTGGCGGTTATCTACTTTGCTAAAGTGTCGGGGTCATACACATTAGGAATGAGCGTCTTGGCAGTAGAGATGGTAAGTGCAGCAATATTTGAAATTCCGACGGGTATTTTTTCAGACTTGATAGGAAGAAAATATACGACAATGCTGGGTAACTTCTTCTATGCGTTATCATTTGTTTTTTATGCGATAGGGATAAGCTATTGGTTTTTATTTATAGGGGCGGTACTGGAAGGTTTGGCAAGGTCATTTTATAGCGGAAATAATGACGCCATGCTCTATGACAGTTTACAAAAACTTGATAAAAGCGAAGACTTGGAAAAGCACCTGGGATATATAGGTTCAGCTGAACAATGGTCAATAGGAATAGCTTCGATAATTGGAGGCTTCTTGTATGTTTTTTCTGTAGGACTAGTTATGTGGTTGTCGGTGATTCCGCACATAATTTCATTTATAAGTAGTTTTTGGTTGGTTGATACCGGAACGCGTTCCAAAGGAGGGGCTAACATATATGCTCATTTGAAAGATTCCATAAATAACTTTTTAAAAAATGAAAAACTTCGACTGTTAAGCTTGACAGAAATCATAGGATTTGGATTGAGGGAAGCGAGTTTCTCTTTTAGACCTGTTTTCATATCATTACTGTGGCCAACGTGGGCAATCGGAATAGCTAGCACCTTATCAAATATTGGGGCAGCAGTAGGCTTTGGATGGAGTGGAAAGATTATTAATAAATTTAAGGCTATAAATATTCTACTGTTTGAGCAAATATACAATATGATTGTGAACCTAGTTGCGTTTATATTTCCAACTGCTTTATCCCCAGCGATATTATCATCAACCTCAATTCTTTTTGGACCAACTACGGTAGCGCAAAACTCACTCAAACAAAAAGAATTTAGTGACAAGCAAAGGGCAACAATGGGTTCGTTGAACTCACTGGCAAAAAATATATTTTATGGGATGTGCCTGGTATCTCTTGGCTGGGTAGCAGATAACGTTGGCCCCAGACTAGCACTAATTACAGCACAAGGCCTTAGCGTGGTAGCTGTATGGTTAACGTGGAAATTGTTTAAGATGATTAGAGCTGAAAAATAATTTGACTTTCCTGCCTGCCTGCAGGCAAGAGGGATTTAATAGTACAATTTATCCATGTATATAATTTATCTACCTGGAAATAGTCCCAACAACAAAGTGTGGATCGAGGAAGTCAAAGAAAGGTTTGATGGTTTTGCCAGTGGAGAAATACTTTACTATATACACTGGGATACCGGAGAAGAATGGGCTGACATACCTAAAGAGTCGGTTAATCTCCAAAAATTAATTGGTGATACAAAAGATTATGTTGTTTTTGCTAAATCAATCGGGTCGATAATTGCACTTAAAAATATATACGAAAAGACAATTTCACCAAAAAAGTTAATTATCTGCGGTCTACCCTACCTAACAGCAAAAGCTTCTGGTTATGAAATCGATAAATATCTAGAAGAATTACATGTAGAGACGATCTTTATTCAGAATGAATTTGACCCACTAGCTGGATACGAAGATGTAAGAAAAATAGTTGAAGAAAAAGTGAAGGTTGATTGTAAAGTAATTAATGAAGTAGGAATCGATAGTCATAGTTATAGAAACTGGGAACTTTTAATAGAGACGGCAGAAAAATTCTTTAAGACAGAGATAACTAAAACTAACTAAAGCTGAATGATAAATAAGAGGGTGGGGAGGGGGTAAAAATAGAGACGGTGCTTATTAGTGTCAATGTAAATACCGATCCATAGGTCATACCCCACCTACGCCAAGGCTACGGCGGGCACAGCAGGCAAAAGATGTTGACATTCGGATATTATTCGGGCTATATTGAATCATGAATGAATTGGATGTAATTAAAAAAACAAACAATGATTTTGAATACTGGTCGGCGAGAGAGCTGATGAAGGTGTTGGGGTATGTAGAATGGAGGAAATTTGAGATGGTGATTGAAAAAGCTAAACAGTCATGTGCCCAAAGTGATCATGATGTTATGGGTCATTTTGTCGGCACCGACAAAATGGTTGATTTAGGTTTAGGTAGTAAACGAAAAACTAAAGATTATATGCTAACTCGATATGCTTGCTATCTGATTGCTCAAAATGGAGATAGCCGAAAGACAGAAATAGCTAAGGCTCAGACTTATTTTGCGGTGCAGACAAGAAAACAGGAAATTGTAGAGGAAAAAGAAAAAACAATAAAGCGAATTGAAGCCAGAGAAAAACTAAAAGAAACGGAGAGAAAAATTGAATCAACTGTTTACAAAAGAGGTATAAAACAGTCGAGGGATTTTGCTGAATTTAAAGACAAACATATACGAGGTTTATATGGTGGAATCGGAATAAGGACTTTAAAAAATAAAAGAAAGATTCCTAAAGACAGAGCTTTGGCAGATTTTGATTCTTTCTTGGAATTAAAGGCAAAAGATTTTGCCTTGGCAATGACGGATCACAATATCAAAGAAAAAAACTTAGTTGGAAAACCAAAATTAAATCAAGAAGTTTATGAAAATAGCGTAGCCACAAGAAGGACGCTACTAAAGCGAGGAATATTGCCAGAAGAATTAAAACCAGAAAAGGATATCTTACAAACTAAAGGCGAACTTAAAGAAAAGAGTGATCAGTAAGACAGTGCCAAAAGGGAAGACCACTTTGGAATAAGGGAAGAGGGCTTTGTTGTCGTTACGGTACTTAGTAAAACCATAAATAAAGTTACCAACAAACATAGCTAAAAGACCAACAGTCTGACCAAGAATTAT
>DDWP01000035.1:12360-13910 GCA_002345725.1 Candidatus Shapirobacteria bacterium UBA2283 | reverse complement strand
CGGATGACATCAAAACTGCTTAGGTTAAGACTAAGATCACCAATAGTTAGAATTTCACTTTTGATATTTTTGGGTCGACGAACAAGAGCTCGAATACGAGCAATTAACTCTTCAAAAGCAAAAGGCTTAGTAAGGTAGTCGTCGGCACCACGATTAAGACCTTCAACTTTATCTTCAATTTGACCACGAGCAGTCAAAATTAAAATGGGGGTCGTAACCTTATTTTGCCTTAATTTGGTACATATCTCCATACCAGTCATACCGGGCAACATCAGGTCAAGAATGAGAAGGTCGTAATCTTCGCTCTCGGCAAGGTCATACCCGTCAGGGCCATCAAAAGCCAAGTCAACAGTCATTCGCTCTTGCTCGAGACCTTTTTTGATGGAGGTGGCGATACGGTGATCATCTTCGACGACTAAAATTCTCATAGGTTGATTATAGTCCTGAGGCTGAAGATTAGCTGAAGTGGTGGAATATCTTTTCAAGATCAATAATGCGATTGTTTTTGTCGAGCTTAATCCCCTCTTTTTTGTAAAGCTTAGCTCTTATTTTGTCATACTTTGGATCCATCCAAATTTTTCCATTGGCATAGACAATGCGGTGCCAAGGAACTTTGTCAGCATCAGGTGATTTACTTAAAATGTGGGTGATCATTTGAGCCATCATTGGGTGGCCCCCAGCGGAGACAGCAAGATAGCCATAGGTGACAACGCGGCCGGGAGGAATCTTGAGGGCTAGCTCCCAAACTTTTTTTGAAAATTCACCAGGTGCGAGTTTCATTTTTTCTTTTTTAAATCGTGATGGTAGATGATTTTGTTTAGACCTAATTTTAGATTCCTGCCTTCAAGACAGTCGAAGATTGTTTTGTTCAGCTGGTCACGATACTCCTGGTTATCGGCCTTTTCAAAATCAGGAATTAATTCTGGGGCTTCGACTTTTAAATACTCGAATAATCTCTCTTTAATCTTGGAACTTAGATTAATATGTTCAAACCAAACTTCTGTCGTCCCGGCCTCTTGGATCGCATCGAGCAACTCATTTATCTCTCGTTTACTTTTTACAAAATGAGGTAGAAGCGGACCGATAAAGGCATAAGTTTTGATACCATTTTTATTTAATTCCTTTAAAGCTTTAATACGTTCAGTTGTTGGCGGGGCATAGACCTCGAGAAATCGAGAAACTTTATCGTCAAGAGTGGTGAGAGTAAAACCGACTTGGACATTCTTTAACTTTTTTAAAATATCGATATCTTTTAAAACTAAAGGTGATTTGGTTTGTATGCCGATACCACCTTCATAACCAAACTCGGCGAGAATATCTAAACACTGGCGAGTTAAATTGTATTTGGCTTCTAAACTGGTATAGGGGTCGGTGACAGAGCTAAAAAAGATAAAACCAAAATCTTTGGTAGATGTGTGAATGAGACGCCCCACCGGGGCGTCTCTACGAGATAATTTAATTAATTCTTTTTTTAATAATTCTGGAGCATTAATTTTGATATCAAGAAAACTCCCCCATTCTTCTCCCGAATGTTTCCACCTGGCGATTTG
>DDWP01000035.1:0-12310 GCA_002345725.1 Candidatus Shapirobacteria bacterium UBA2283 | reverse complement strand
GCCTGTGTTTCGTTAGTTTTTGTGAGCATGGTATTTATTTGATCTTGAATAACTCAAGGACTCGTTCAATACTAATTCCAAATTGAGTTGCAGTCGTAATAGTTATTGTTAAAAACTGAATAAAGTCCTTTATATCTCCAACTTTTTTAATTAAAGCGTTGACAAAGTTTTTTTCATTGTCGTCCTCCACTTTTTCTTTTATTGAATGAAGTTGATTATTTAAAGTCAACATTAATGACACATATACATTTGTCTCGACCTCGGTTTTGTTATTAATGTTTTGCTGTAAAAAAGGTATTGATTGTGGATGGGTCATATTGGACTCGTCCGGAAAAAACTGTGTGTGTAATCTCGAAATAAGATCATTTAATTTACCTCTATACTCACGCTTACCAACATAAAGATAAGGTCTCCCGTTATGATATTGTGTTTGGACGTTAACTTTGCATATATTATAGTCATTCCCCGTTGCTTGATTTAATTGATCAATTAAATTATGGTAATGATCCCAAACTCCGTTTTCGGAAAATGTAGTGCCATCATTTTCTGGAGCTTCTTGATATAGAGCTACTAAGCTTGAATAGATTTCTTTTACTTTATTTGTTTCCATAATTATTCAAATTATTAATTTATTTTTTCTTTATCTCCTTAAAATATTTCTTACCCTTTAATTTGTCTGGCAAGAGATCTGCTTTAGTGTATTTCTCATAACCTTTGCCATAGTCGAGATCTTTCATTAGCTGAGTTTCGGCGTTGCGGAGGACGAGGGGGATGGGAAGATTACCATAAGTGTGGATATCTTTCTGAGCACTACGAAGACCGTCGTAAGCAGAACGATTCTTAGGAGAAGTGGCCAGATATACAACCCCATGAGCCAAATTAATAGCACACTCAGGATAACCAATAGTGGTGACCGCTTGGAAAACTTGATTGGCCAAAAGTAAGGCATTGGAATTGGCCATACCAATATCTTCTGAAGCAAAAATAACCATACGACGAGCAATAAATTTTGGATCCTCACCGGCTTCAACCATGCGAGCTAGGTAATACAGAGCCGCATCAGGATTGGAAGCGCGCATACTTTTGATAAAAGCCGAAATAGTGTTGTAGTGTTCTTCGCCCTTTTTATCAAAACGAAGAAAAGAATTTTGGAGAGTTTGCTTGAGATTATCGATAGTTAGCCCCCCATATAAAGTAAAGGCATTATCAATCATGGTAATCGCCTGACGAGCATCACCGTTGGCCATTTGGATTAACCAATCACGTGGAGCTTTAGAAATTTTGACCTTTAGAACTTTAGAAGCACGATTGATGATTTCCCTAACTTCTTCTTCACCCAATTCTTTAAGAGTAAAGACGCGACAACGGGAAAGAAGTGGAGAAATAACCTCAAAGCTAGGGTTTTCGGTGGTGGCACCGATAAGAGTTAACAGACCAGACTCGACATAAGGTAACAAGAAATCTTGTTGAGCTTTATTGAAACGATGAATTTCATCTAAAAATAAAATCTTTTTAACTAGCCCATGCTCCCCATTGCCAATAATTTTTTTAATATCGTCTTTACTAGCTGAAACAGCAGAAAGCTCATAAAGATCGGCCTGTGATTCGTGAGCGATAATTTTGGCAAGAGTGGTCTTGCCGACTCCAGGAGGACCCCAGAAAATCATAGAAAATATTTGATGATTTTCGATAGCCAGTCGAAGAGGTTTACCCTCCCCCACTAGATGTGTTTGGCCGACAAAATCTTTGAGTGTTTTGGGGCGTAATAAAGATGCGAGTGGTTGATTCATGTTTTCGGTAAAGCTTCGGGTATACTGGATATTAAATTAGTAATATAATTAAGTCAATATGATAAGAAATATTACACCACTAATGTCTTTAATTTTTGGAATCTTGATTCTGATGAATCCAAAACTATTGTCAGTACTGGTGGCAATTTATCTAATCGTTACTGGGTTAATTGGCTTGGGCGTTCTAAAACTGGGATGAATTTTAAAAATTATTATGCAACCTTAGGTATAAGTGGACCCGAGGGTTTTGATAAACAAGCATTGAAAGGTCAATATCACGAGGCGGCGAAGAGGACTCATCCAGACTGGCATCAAGAAGATCCGGAAGCAGAAGAGAAGTTTAAAGATGTAGGTGAAGCATTTTTTGTTTTAAATGATGATGATCGAAGACTAAAATATAATGAAATCTACCGCGATTGGGAAGTTCGAGATAAAAGTGCCGAAGGTACCCAAACCAAGGTTGATATTGGCTTTGATAGTTTTTATAGAACTGAAAACCTAGATACTCTATTTGCTAGGGCCAAAAGAGAAATTGATGATTTAGCGGCTCAGTCAACTGTATGGATAGATGAGATTGCAAGGCAAAGTGGTTCAGAAATTGACCAAGTAATTAGGGAATCTGCGAACAATATGGACGAATTATTTAATCGATACAGATAAAGTTTTAATACTCAACCTCTTTGATTTTTCAACTCAAAAAAGCGATGATCTCCGGTAATTTATCTAATCGTCACCGGGTTAATTGGCTTGGGCGTACTTAGACTGGGATAGGATCGAGTACGAGTGGTGATAGTTTTTTGAATCTATATGGAGATTGTCTGTCTTCGTTTACTTTGTTTATAATATTTTTCATCTTTTTGATTTTACGCTTGAGACTTTTTCTACTTGAAACGATGTCTTCACTGTCAATATGGGCCAAGACATAATTTGTGTATACTAGATCGCAGATGTTCTGATAGTAGTCGAGTTGGTATGGCAGTTCGTCATTAACTTGTCGGCGATTACATAAGTCAATTACGGATTTGGTAAGCCGGCGGAGAAATTGAACAGCATGAGCGGGTGATTTGGAAATATATGACAAGTCAAGCTCTGGCATTTTTCTGGTAGATTGATCCAATTGAAGAACAAAAGTTGAACCGTCGGGTAATATAGGGACATATCCGTTTTGCGGTAAGTATCCTCTGGCGAACATAGCGACAACATCGTTTTCCTCTTCACCAAGCACTAACGGATATACATCAGCATAGACGCCTTTGTACTCACCGTCTTTTGGGTTACCGTATCGTGCGATGTCTTGCCCTACAAAGACAATTAACTCGCCAGTACTTACGGTATGTAGCGATGCGTGTAAAGGATCAATTCGTTGGCTAAAGGCACGAGCTACCCTTGACTGACGCTCCTCGGTGGACAAGTCACCGTATATGGCTGGATTTAGAATACAGAATGTTCCATTTTTTGTTGGCACAATCATATTTCCATCGTCCCACAATTCAAATTCCTCAGAAGCATCTGGGTGAGAAATTAAAGTGCTCCAATCTTCCGCGGGAAAGACAGCGCACGGCAACACAAAATCTAAATCATTGTTTTTTGGTCCAGAACCAGGGATTTGGTCACTATATAAATGGCGATCTCGAGTAATTGCATTGCCAACTGCACCAACTAACCGATAAGGACATAGTGGCAGATGTTGAAACAACTTATTGAGCTCTTCGGGAGAGCGTAGTTTATCGGTAAGTTCACCGCGATGACTGGCAAGTTTTTCCGCCAAGTCACCAAATTGGTTAATCATTTATATACTGAAAGCCGCGACCGCGACGGGTAGTAATAAGCGATTCGGGTAAACCAAGGTCGACCAACTTTTGACGAAGACGGGAAACCATCTTGTCCACAGCACTGTCGGAAGTTGTGGTAGACAACTTCCCCCAACAAACTTCAGTAACTTGGTCGCGAGTCAAAAATTTTTCTTGAGAAAGTTTAATTAACAATGCAGATTCATATGAAGAAAGATAGTTATTTAAGTCACTTTCCCCTAGTCTTATAGTATTCTCTTCAATTAAAAGTTGTTTTAGTGACTTAAACACTCGAATTGATTCGGCAATCACAATACTGGTGAATTCATTTCTATCATTAATTAAGCCAAGTTTTTGAAAATGAGTGATAAATTCTGGGTCTTGAGAAGAAAGGTT
The DNA here is from genome assembly GCA_002345725.1 of Candidatus Shapirobacteria bacterium UBA2283. Lineage (GTDB taxonomy): Bacteria > Patescibacteriota > Microgenomatia > UBA12405 > UBA12405 > UBA2283. The sequence goes on along the minus strand of DDWP01000035.1, from coordinate 8,334 downwards.
CTTTAATCGAGCCACTTCAGAAATGTGCAGTCGACTGATTAGTGAATTTGATATATCAAGAAGTTTTTGAGAAATTTGATCAGCTGGTAACTCTTGTAGACTTAACTCGAAAACTTTTTTAGTAAGATAAGGATGGCCACCAGTAACTTTATAAATAACGTTAGCTTGTGCCTGACTGACTTTTATTTGAAAACGTTTTAAAAAATGATCGACCAGGTCAGAATATTCGTTTATAGTTGATAAAGAAAAATAAAAAATTTGTCGTGATGACTCAGGAATGCCGTACCAGTAAGGGTTGGTGTTGAAGTGATAAATATAGTTAGTATTCTTGGGATATTGATCGCGGAGTCTTTCAATTAGTGTAAAAATATCTTGCCCAGTAGAAGAATATATGGGTAAATTTTCGACGAGTAAGAAGCTGGGGGTGTTTGTATTTAATAAAGAAGTGAAGTGTGACTCAATTTTGTCTTGAGAAATTAAAGACAAATCGACAATGGAAAGCGGAGTGTCGGAGCCAAGCGAACGAAAAGATTCAGAGATGGTTCTTTTGACACCACACTCAGGTAATCCTATATAGTAGACGTTTGTCCGACTAGAAATTATCTTTTTTAAGTTTTCAGTAGTTTGTCTTATTCGATAAACATAAGATGTTTGATTCTTTACCATTGACTAAATATTATCACAATCTGAGCTGATTTAGCTTTAGCGTTCTGAAAACTGTGTCAGATAATGTCAGGCAACGTTTAGTCCTATAAGTTATATTATGAGCAATTAGAAATTTAAAAAATAACTATGAACAAAGAAAAAATGCCTTCTGTAAAAGCTAGAGAATTTTCGTTTAATGATCCTGTGGCTTTCATTTTGACGACCGATAATTGGTTATTCAAAAGTGACGAGCAAGTGACAGCGGAAGATTTTGTCTCATTTACTAAACGCTCACGTATGGTGGCGTTAAATGATGCAAACTTCTCCCACGAACTACGTCGATGCCTCTTTTCCGTCTTTGATGATGATGAAATGAACACCCCCAACTATCCAGCTATTATTGGTTTTTTTGACACACTAACTCAGTATGACCGCGGAGGAGAATGTGAAGCCAGATTAGCTAATATTCGCTCAAAATTGTCTGAAAAAGTTAAAGGTTTAAATTAAACATATGACAGAAAAAACATGCAATCAAGAATGGAAACCAAATGTAAATTCAGCGAGAGATTTGGCGATAGACCAAGCAGCATCTCATTTAAGGAAACTAGAGCCAGATCAAGTCACAACAGTTGGTTCTTTGGTCGGCTCAATATTTGCCGGTTATGGTACGGGTGGGCCAGCTATGATGGATATTCCCGACAAAAAGATAACTCGATGGCTGTGGGGTATCACTCAAAATTCATTCGTCGAATTCTTAAAAGAGGGATCCGCGGGTGACACAAGTGTATTGAGAATGCTGCCTAACGACCCATATATGAAATATGAATGGGTTGGAGCAACTTTCTTGGACGAGTACGGAGACACTTGGGAAAAAGATATTGTCCCTTGGGCACTTGAACAAAAACATACGGTCGATTGTACTTGGAGTGATATTGCAAAAAACATGATTAATATCGTGGCTGAAGCTGTCAAGGTGTCAGGGGTTGATAGGGTCAAAGTGATTGATTTAGATGAGAGATTAAATATTGAAAAATAATATGACACACGAGTATTTCCCAGAATATCCACCATTTAAGTTGGCTACACACGAGGAAATTACTAAGTCGTATATTACTGAAAGAATCAAAACACTTAAAGAAGAAAACGGAGTTGATGCCGTTCCAGAATGTCTTTTACGCCGAATTCAAGCAAGTGCCGCAGAAATTGCAAATAACTACCAAGAAACATGGGACAAGGAACATCGGCTGTGGGAGATTGATAGGGAGAATTGGAAGTGTTACTTTAGGGAAGTAGCAATTGATTTAGTGAATGGCTTTCAGCCTGAAGAGCTAGAAAAATGGATGGAGTCTGTTGACGACCCGTACCGAGCAATCATGATTGTTGCATCTGAAAGAGAAGCAAAACGACGCATCGAGCAAGAGAAAGAGGCAAGAGGCATTATGGACTTGATTGGTCGGGAAGTGTTTGTACTTGACCAATCTCAACCCGAAAAATGTTGCCAATGGCTTAGTTATCTTGGTAGCCTGACACCCTCTGGAGTCTTTGGCGTCGTAACTAACGAAGATGTTTTTAACTACTACAACCTTTGGAGTAAATGGAAAACGGAAAACGGTATTGAGTTAGCAGTTAAAAAATAAGATGACAGCGAGAATTGAATACTTAAAAAAAGATAATGGTGAGGCAACAATCACTGGTGCTGAAATAATCAAACACGATTCTAGCAACGGCAGAATTGTGGGACTGCAGTATTTAGTTCCAGGAATTCAATCTGGTAAAGAGTCACCTGGCCGGTTACATGTTCACGAGTTGGGAACTTCACTGGAAGTCTATAAAAGAAATGTGGGAAGCAACATCAAGGTCATTGATACCGAGAGTGGTAGTACAAAAACAGAATATAGTTATAGAGAAATTGCTGTACGAGGCGGACTAAAACTAGAGGTAATTGAAACTGAGGTATGGAATACAAATACGGATATTGGGGTGAGAATTAGACATGTTGATGAAGAAAATATTAGTTATTTAAAGAAATAAAAATGTTTGATCAACAAAGAATCTCAGAACTTAAAGAAATTATCAGTGATACTGATAACATTCGTGCAATTCGGCACATGCAGAATACTGGTATAGAGGAGGAACTGGGTAAAGAGTTCAACAATATGATCAACGCCAGAGTGAGACAGGTACAATCTGAGACTTTTCAATTTTTCTCTAACGAAATTGGTGGTTATAGAACTCCAGTCGGTGCGTTGTCGGCATTAAGCGTGGCTAGTGAAGACTTATCCGAAGGTAGCCTTACTCATGAACAGTATGATGAATTGTGGGAAAAATATTACTCACGGACTGATGTGATTTAATTAGTCACCAGTAACTTTGGAATCATTTGATTCACGGATTGGAATTATGGTAAGACTACTATTTTCTACGCTTATACCACAGATAAATAGCTATCAATATGGCAATAAGTGGTGAATAGACAACACCCCAGATCAATAAATTACCCAGACCACGAATATTACCAATCAGGGAACGAACAGCTTCCTTGAGGACGACGGCTGGACGCCATTCATTAGTCGGAGCGTATGGGAGAGCTAGCTCGTCGGTAGACAGGTAAATAGTGACTTTAGATAACTTAGCCGATTGTTCGTAATATTTTTGTTGACCTTTAACAGAATCTATTTGCTGTTGTAAATTAATTAATTGCTGTTGGACATTCATTAGATCGGAAACACTGTAGGCCTTATCCAATATTTCTTCAAACTTGGATTTAGTTTTGTTAAGAACCGCTAATTGTGCCTCAAGATCAGTATATTGATCGGTAACATCAGTACCATAAATTGACTCGGAGACAACTTTAACTGCATCCTGTTTAAAAGTATCCAAAGCCTCGGCACGCTTAGCCTCAGGCACTCGGACAGTGATGCTACCAGAAGCCGCACCTTCTGGTTTTGATAAGTTGGAATTGACCAAGAAACCACCTAGTTGTTTGGTTGCATCTTCAATATTTTTTATCTGTCGGCTGACATCTTTAACTTGAAGAGAAAGACTAGTGTCTTGGATAATTAGTCGATTAGATGATTCTGATGGAGCGACTTGACGACCAGGGTAAGAAATATCGGAAACCATCATCTTACTACTGGCTACTTCAAAACCGCCAGAAGAGGGTAAAGACAAAGGTATGGGGCTTAAGTTACGACTAGCGAGAAAAATAATTACTGAGACTAAGATAACTATTAACCAATTTTTCTTAAGTTGATTTAGCATATTGAGTTAACTTTATCACAAAGTGGCTCAACCATAAAACTGAACTTTTGATTGTGTAAATATCTCTTCTAGCTGCTTCATCTGAAGATCGGAAAAGCCAGCAAGATTCTGGTCGGGTAAGACATCTGGGTCGAGATTGAAATATACAGCAAGGTTTTGGCAAGAAGACCACTTCTTGATCAACAGATTGTGCTGATGATTGTGGACAAGTTTTTTAATAAAACCATAAGAGTAGAGAGAAGGCACAGTAATGTCGTCACTAATTCGAATTGAGTCAACTAAATATTTGGCTGGCTCAAAAGGACAACCGCAAGCCATAAGATAGACATGAGGATAACTATCTTTAATAAATTTAAATAAATTAGTTAGTTGCTGATGGGGAAGAGTATCGTCTTGGAGGCCGGGTTGAAAGTATGGTGCATAGAGAAAATCTAGTTTTAGCAAAGTGACACCCCAGTCTTCAATAATTGTCTTTAAACAAGAGTGGATATAAGCCAGATTGTCTGCCTTAGAAAAATCAACAATTTTTCTTAAATTAAAAGGCGGGGTAGTCTTGAAAAATGGGGCTAGCCACAAGCCAGTTTCTAACCCCATCTTAGACAGTTCTTGGCTAGTATCTTTAATGCTAAATTTTGGCTGATCCCAACTTCCCCAATTACACCAACCATCATCAATCAAAACGTACTTTATCTCGGGATGAATTCTCTTTGTCTTGGTAGCGAAACCAACAACTTTCTCTTGGGTGATATTTTTACCAAAACGATACCAGGTGCAGCAACCAGAGATAGTTGGTTTAAGATAAAAACCTGATGGTTTTATGTTGGGTGGAGAAACCTGCTTAACAGGGCAAAAGTTACGAATGGGAAACTTAATTAATGGATCAGTTAACGGACTCCAAGATTGCCAATTCATAATAGATGTTAGCATAATGGCATTTGACATCTTGACATGCTGGCAGTGTGAGTATTATACTGCTAATGGATTCTTAATTAATAATTTATTTTAAGGAGAATGATATATGAGGTATCTACCTTTAAAACCGTTATTTGATTATCGCCCATTTTCTTGGGAAGAAGACAATTGGCCTGACTTTCAGATGAACTCTGGAATAAATGTCTATGTAGATGAGAAGGAGACTGAGGTAACAGTCGAAGCGCCAGTACCAGGGCTCGAACCGACTGATGTAAAAGTAACTTATCACGATGGTATGTTACATATATATGGGACAGTGTCAGAAAAAGATGAAGATCGTAAAAAAGGAAAAGTAATTAAAAAATGGGAGATGACATCTTCTGTTGATTATGTGACCTCCCTCCCCCGTCCAATTGATGCCAAATCAGTTGAGGCTAAGGTCAAGAATGGAGTGATAACCATTAAGGCAAAAGTTGCCGAAGAATCAAAACCAAAAGAAATCGAAGTTAAAGTCGGATAGATTTTAGCTCATCTAAAGTTAGCTCTCGGTATTCTCCGGGAGCTAATTTTTTTATCTCGATAGGGCCAATGGAAATACGATGTAAGTCAACAACATGAAGATGCAAACTAGAACAAAGTAAACGTATTTGGCGTTTTTTACCAGTATGCAGTGTTATCTTAATTGTAGTTTGATTAAATTGAGAAGAATAAATTTCAGCTTCACCCATTTGTTTTAATTTGTCTGAAGATAATTTACCAATGACGGTGACTAAATAAACTTTAGGGAGATGATACCGAGGATGGGTAACCCGCAAGGCCAGATCGCCGTCGTTAGTTAATAAAATTAAACCGGTTGATTCAAAGTCTAGACGTCCAACGGGGAAAACTCGTGGTGTCCCGGGTACTAAATCAATAACAGTTTTACGACCACGATCGTCACTGGCACTACTAAGGACATACTTGGGTTTGTTGAGGACATAATAAACTAATTTTTGAGGGGTAGGTTTAATAATTTTTTTGTCGACAATTACGGTGTCCACTTCGGGGTCGACCTTGTCACCAGGAATGGCAAGGCGACCATTAATAGTAATTCGACGGCCAATAGTTATCTCGTCAATTTTGCGACGGGAGGCAACTCCTAATTGTGCTAGATATTTATTTAGTCTAATTAATGGCATGTATATAAATTAAAAATTACGAATTACGAATTACGAATTACGAATTTTATATAAAATAAGATATCATTGTGTATGAGTAAAGATAAGTATAGCGCAGTTTGGGTATCACATTCTTCAATTGCAAATTTCTTGGAATGTCCAAGAGCATATTTTTTGAAAAATATTTATAAAGATAAAGCGACTGGACATAAAGTAAAACTAATGTCTCCTCCGCTGGCTCTGGGACAAGCAGTTCATGAAGTAATTGAATCGTTGTCGGAAATAAAAACTGATTTACGTTTTAAAGAACCACTTTTAGATAAATATGAAAGAGCTTGGAATAAAGTGTCCGGGAAATCTGGTGGATTTCTAGATACTGATACTGAATATAAATATAAAAAAAGAGGTGAGGAAATGATAAGACGAGTAATAAAAAACCCTGGGCCAGTGGCAGAATTGGCAGTAAAAATAAATATGGACCTCCCTTATTATTGGCTGTCAGAAGAAGATAATATAATTCTTTGCGGGAAAATTGATTGGCTAAAATACAATCCAGAAAGTGATAGCGTAGAAATAATTGATTTTAAAACCAGTAAGAATGAAGAGGAAGGGGAAAGCCTGCAATTACCGATCTATAGCCTGCTTGTCCACAATTGCCAAAAAAGAAAAGTTGATGGGGCTTGGTATTGGTACCTAGAAAGTAACGATAATCTGACCAAAAAAGAGTTGCCCGAAGTAAAAGATTCTGAAGAAAAAATTCTAAAGATTGCTAGAAAAATAAAACTAGCCAGACAATTGGAAGTGTTTAAATGTCCTGAAGGTGAGGGTGGCTGTCGAAGCTGTCGCCCAATGGAGGCCATATTAAAAGGTGGGGCTGAGTTTGTGGGTCATGACGAATATCGGGCAGATGTGTATATATTGAATAAGACAGAAAAAATTGAAGAAGATTCAAGAGTGCTATAGACCGTCATTGCGAGGAACAGTTGAGATAGTGACGAAGCAAACTTTAATAACGCGATGGCCGATAATTACTAAAGGTTAGATAGACTTCAGACTCATTTTGTAAAGATTGCCACGCCTTCGATGGACTCAGGCTCGCAATGACGTAATATTAGAACAATCCGACTTGGACGGGAATTGAAGTGTCGACCTTGGGGTAGGAAAAGTTGACTGGAAATTGGCGGACAGTGTTCCATTTGTCCATGAATTTTAGATGACCATTTTTGAGACCGTAATCGTAAACTTCCTTGGTAACCATAACGTCGGCTTCACAATAGGTCTTGAGTTTTAATAAAGACTCTGGTGTATGCTCGGCCCAATATTTAACCGCATTTAAACCGTGATCAACTTTCTGATGATTAATAGTTTCTTTGGCAATGGCGTTAAGACCAACACGAAAACCTAAAGCATCCTTAATATGAGTCATGATGTCAAAGTGATTTAGCTTTTTAAAATCATATGGGGCCAGTGGAGCCATGGCCGGGACGTCAAAATGAAGAGAATTAAAGCCAATAATGCGATCGGCACCACTAAAATACGACCACATTTTAGAAAAATCTTCTTCCCAGAAACTGATCATTTCTCCACTAATCTCATTTAAGTTTTCATCAAGGGTACGTTTATATAAAGAGATAATAGAAATACCTAGATCGGCAGGATTGTCACCTTCAATATCGTCAAAAATCTTTTTAGTTTCGATGTCAAAGACGACTTCAGTCACCATAATATAAAGCAATTAATGTAGATGATTAGTATACCCTAAAACTACTCAACAATCAGCTTACCCCACATACCATTGGCACGATGTTTACCGACGCTACAATAATATTCGAAAGTACCAGCCTTGTCAGCTACAAAAGTAATGGTTTCGGATTGATTGACAGGTATTTGCTTGGTGGCAACATTAAATTCGTCAATAACTAAATCATGAAATCCTTCAGTATTAGTGAAGTTTATCTGGACAACGGTACCTTGCCTAACTCTAATTTCCTTAATATCGTAGTCATAGTCAAGACCTTTGATATCAAAGACCTGAACATCTTCTTGAGTATTATCAACTGCAGTCTCGACAGTAGCAGGAACAACAGAACTCTTTGGAGAAAAAATAAAGCTAGCTCCAATAGCAATAACTACCAAAACAATGATAATGATGTATTTCATAATTTATTAAAAATTAACTACTACAACTATAGTATTAGTCTAAAAACGTGTCAAGGGGTAGTACTTTGGCCAGATAAGTGTATAATACCTGTTGTAGAGAAGGGTCGATTCAGTGAATAGCTGGTAAGAGGTCGCTACAGATTATTAATTTTTACTTTAATGGTAAAAAAATTATATGTGGGCGGCTTGTCTTACCAAA
>DDWP01000021.1 GCA_002345725.1 Candidatus Shapirobacteria bacterium UBA2283 | reverse complement strand
AATAATATATTGAATACAGCCACAAGCCATAGGCGACTATCTTTTTCTTAACCATTCTAGTTATTGTTGTGTCTATTGCTCTAGCGAATTTACCACTCTTCTTAACTAATTTATCTTTCCTTTCCAGGTATTTATAGGTTAGAAAAAGCATTATGAATGACACATAAATGATCATTGCTGCCGGCCTAAACCAATAATCGTTATCATGTGTTAGAAACTTTCCGACCTCATCGATGAATAATCCCCAACCAATTCCAAACATAATTGCCACTACTTTTTTTAAATCTTTATTTTTAAAAATTAATTCCAACATCATCGCTAGCATCATAAATATCCCTCCAAACAGTACGTGGGCAATATGCCACCGGCCATACCCGATTGTTGGATTTCCGGTCAAGCTTAGAAATAATCTTGTTCCCAACACGCTTACCACCGACCAAATCAATACTGTCATCACTAACCCACTTGCTCCTTCCCTCTTAACCAAATTCATAATTTATTTTACTATTTCCCCCTTGTCAAAGGGGGATCAAGGGGGATTGAATATATTGTGTCGATTTTAAATCTCATCTTTCCTCGTCACTGTTATGGCTGTGGTAAGAACAGTCGTTATCTCTGTCTTGATTGCCAATCTAGATTAGTCGTTCGCTCGATTAAACATTCCCAGCCCCCATTCTTTAAGGGGGGCAGCCCCGAGCTTGCGAAGGGGCAGGGGGTTTTAAATCAGGTGGGTTTCGATCGTCTTTCTCTTTTTCGCTACCATGATCCTATCAAAGCTATGGTTCACGATCTTAAATTTGAATTTGTCTCCGACATTATCCCTGAGCTGGCTCTACTCATGAGCCGTACTTTAAAATCAAAGTTCCCGTCTTTATTAAAATATTGGCAAGAAGAACAATTTGTCTTAGTTTCCATACCCCTTCATCAACATCGTTTCAATTGGCGTGGCTTTAATCAGACCGAATTGTTGGTCAAAGAGCTATCTCCTCTCATACATCTAAAATACGAAAATTTATTAATCAGAACCAAAGATACCACTCCTCAAACAAGTATCAAAGACAAGCTCTCCCGCCACACTAATATTAATTCAGCCTTTGCTCTCAACCCCCCTTTTGAAGGGGGGACTAAGGGGGGTTATATCCTGGTTGACGACGTTTACACCACTGGTTCCACTATGAGGTCTGCTATATCTTGCTTACCTGAAAATTCGGATATATGGATATTGACTATTGCCTAGGCATATTCCCACTGATTACTCTACTCTGTCTTATTTCCTCTTCACTTTTTTGTCCATCGGCCACAACTGTCGGCATCACTATTTTTTCTTCTGTCGCGTCTTCAATCAATCTACCTTCTATTGGGGTTAATGAACTAAGATAAAAATTCTCAACTTCCAGTCCATGTGAACTCAAGGAATTACGCAACTCTTGTTTTATCTCATCTTCGATCGCACTCCTATTAGTCGATAGTGCTTTAGCTAAGGTGTGATTAGTTAATACTTTTCTAATTCGGCTTCTAGTTACCGGTCTGACCACTTTAGACACAAAATTTTCTCCGATATTTTGCCATATTTCTGGCAATCTTTCGGTATCAAGTTTTATTAACGCAGTTGCTTCTACAGCTACGAATTTATTATCAGCTGTCACTGAGTTAATAACTTCATCACCCATGATTTCTTTATTGTCTTTAACTACAACGTCCTTAGATACCGTGTACTCGATCAGTTGAGCGTTAAAAAGTTTTACTCTATGAATTATTGGAATCTTAAAATGCATCCCTGGGTACCACACATTCTTAAGTACTCCTTGAAAGATACTGTAAATACATCCTACGTGACCCGGGGGCACAGTTACTATAAAACCGCCGACAACTTCGTCAACGAACAGTGAAACTAATAGATTATCAATCGATGCCATATTTCTTTGTAATTATAACAAGATAAAGTATTTTTGTGTGATTCCTCCCTTTTTAAGGGAGGGTAGGGTGGGTTTCAAATCCAGAGGCAATATCCTCCAGCACCCTTTTTGGGTCCTTACTCAATACAAATCCACTTGCTAATCCTACTGACTTGGCTCCCATTTTAAGCGACACCAGCACATCTTCTTTACTTTTTACTCCAGCCCCTACCATTAGTGGCACATCACCACACAATTCAACTGCTCGCTTAATACTTTCTGGCTTACTCGCCACCGAGTCGGTCGAGCTTCCTATTAGTTCTGGTGGTTCATAAAGTATGTAATCAGGTTTGGCGCTTGCCATCCATCTTTCTATCTGTCCGGTTGATTTGGCACAACACATTATCTCAAACCCTTTCGGTTTGTTTTTAATTATTTTTAGTGCTGTTCCTCTGGCTACTTGATGTTCAAAGTGATTTACCAACCCGCCTTTAATTCCTAAAGACATTGCTTGTTCGGCTGATACCCAGCCTGTATGTTTACCTTCAAGATATTGGTCTACATTCTGTAACCACACTTCCACTCCTAAATCTTTTAGCCTTAACGCATCCAGAGCCGACGCGGTCACCACCATTCTTATTTTATACTTGTCACCTACTTCTTTTATAACTTTTGCCAGTTCCACCACCTTATCTCCAAATGTCTCTTTGTATATTTTGAAGTTTATTAGAATCATTGTTTTAGGATTTAGAGTTTAGGTTTTTATTTTAGTTGATACTTTTGCATCAACTGATTAATTCCATTTCTCAAGTTTGGCATTACTTCTTCTGGTGTCCTGCTTTGTAGTACCATTCCATTAATTGCATCAGCAAAATATTTAATCATCTCATCATTCAATCCTTCGTCAAAAGTCCTTGACGACAAGTACCAACCATCTGCTTCATTAGCCACTTTTACAAATGGAGCCAGGTTTGGATTCTCCGACATCTTAGCAGACATGCTTTTTCTTGGATATATTTCTCCAAAGCTTCTCACTTGAGAAGCAGTTGCAAACACCTTCTCCAAGCTCTCTTTCTTGGAAAGATAAGTCAAAAACTTCCATGCCTCTTTTTGTTTACTACTTTTTTTATTCACACCCTCAAGCCAATAAGTTGACCAGTGAATATTAGTTAAATTAGCTTCGTTATTAATTTGATCTACGGGCACATCATTTAATGTCGGTAACTGCGGTACTGTGGCAATTCCATATCTCAACTCCGGCACTTTCATATCCTCAATATTAAAAGCCCTCCAGCTGGGTGCAAAATAGAAGGCCAGTTTGCCGTTAGCAAACATTTCAGTTGAATTCGGTAATGTCTCGTCCCACACTTCATGTTTAGTTCGAAATAGCGTGTAGTAAGTCAGCACATCCTTCATTTTCTTTGTACTATCTTCTCCTGGGTCAAGCATCTTTACTCCACCTTGTTTGAGCATTAGCCCAACCACATCACTCCAGTGATCTACATTATCGGTCAACCCCAGAGCTACTCCAGCCACGGTGATCTGGCCAGCACTGTCTTTAACTGTTAGCTTATTAGCCGCCACTTCAAGGTCCCACCACGATTTAGGCAAAGTTACTCCACCAGATTCAATCAAATCTTTATTATAGAAAAGGGCCAATCCGTCATACATTAATGGTATGCCTAAGTAGTTGGCGCCATCTTTAATACCTCGTTTATATACATCAAAATAATCGGTATCTAGCCCAATTCCTGTTGCCACATCATTCGGTACTTTAGCCAAGTTATCTTGCATCATCGGTATCCAGCTGCTATGAAGTCTAAATATATCTGGGGCTGAAGTATCACCACCCTGTTCCAGTCGGCTTTGTAATCTCGTTCGGTAATTTACTTTCTGGTTGGTGATATAGTTGATTTTTACTCCCGGGTTAGCCACTTCGTATTCTGCGATTATGCCTCCCATTATTGAGCTATCTTCCCATAATCCCCAATAGGTTAGGTTTACTTCTTCCACCTTCGAACCACCCATCACTTTTGGAATTATCACTCCAAATACCAGTCCTAGTATTGCCACTACAGCCACCCCAATCCCAGCATATACAAGATAACTTTTGTGATCTACTTTTTTTTCTATCTTACCGCTAATCAGTGGTGCATTTAATGGCACCACCGGTTCCACCTCTACTTCTTCGTTTTGAGTTTTGACGTTTAAGTTTTGATTTTTATTTTCCTCTTCCGTCTCTGTTTCGTATAGGCCCGAAAACCTTCTCGGTGGTAACGGTGATTTAATATCTTCTAATGCCATCAATCAATCATATCAAAATTTGCCCCATGTTAAACTATCCACATGTTAACTCTGATATATTCCCTTCTTTCTGTTGTTTCCGTTAGTTTCATCTCCATTATTATCATTTATTATTTGCTTGGTCGCGTGGCCAATCTTTCTCGTTATATTGTTTATTTGGTTAGTTTGGCTGTCGGTACTCTTTTCGGTGATGCTTTTATCCATCTTTTACCCGAAGCTAGCGAGACAATTGGTGAAGGTCTAGTTGTACCTTTTTTAACAATTTCTGGAATAATTATTTTTTTTATCTTAGAAAAAATTGTTCG
>DDWP01000096.1 GCA_002345725.1 Candidatus Shapirobacteria bacterium UBA2283 | reverse complement strand
TATTAGCCATTGTCGTCTATGATAACACCCTCTGTCAAGCCGACACATCAAGCTTTACCTACGCTTACTATTGAAACTGCGTCTTTTGCATGGACAATCTGCACTACATGGCACCAAATCACTCTTTACAACTGTCGCCCCATCAGACAATGTCGTTAATTCAACCCGAACATGATGTTCGCCATGAAGCCCTGTTGCTTTTGAAGCTAGCGTCAGATTTTGCTCTCTTATTCTTTTCGCCAATTCTGGAGTAATGACTTTTCTCATCCCAAGTTCAACAGATCCCTTTGCCATCAGCACTGCCGCTTGAGTTTGATCAGTTAACTCCAACCATAAACCGATTCCAGGATAACCAGGACTGTCTGGATTGACCCTAGGACTATCCACTAAAATCACTTTTCTATCCGGTCGACGTCCTAAGACATCTCCCGGATTTACAAAAGCCGATGCCAACGCCGGTTGGTTATCCGGCCCCTTAACTTTATCAATCCGATATCTCTCTATCGGCGGCCTGGGATTTTTAACCCCTGGCAAATCTAAAGGATTATTTAAACCAAAAAGCCCAATCACTTTCTTTGGCAACAAATTCTTATTTACCATATTAGGGCGTATCTTACCATCAGTTCATCTATAAGTCCAGTCTCATCGAACACAGCTTATCGTATAAACCCCAGCAAAAGTCTTATTTGTTATCGAACCACTCCAAGACCATCTCCACTTAATTCCTCCTGATGCTTCATCAACTCTAGTAAACATCTTAGCCTCTTCGTTCGAGCTCATCTGTGCACCCACTTTAAGTAATACATTGTTATTACTTCGGAAAACTTTTCCCGGATAATACTCACTCAACCTATTAAAAATATTTTCTGGACATTTTGAAAAGAGTTCCTCTCTCTGTTTTTGCTCAAATTTGTCTTTTTCAAACTCCAGCTTGCTCAAAATTTCCCTCATCCTCCCTTCATTCTTTCTTAGATAATCTAATGATTTCATTGTCGAATAATTAAAGCTTCCACCCCAATTCCAGTAATTATTTTGTATCCCAACAGTACGATACTGTCTATCTTTCAACCTATTAATTAAATTAATTTGCATCATTATTTCCCCAAAATCCTTCAACTGATCATCTTTTATTTTCTCTTCAGTACTCAACAAAATTTTCTCCCACCCTTGCCAAGCATCGTCCGATAAATAGGACAAATAATCATAATCCAACCCCCAATCCAATCTTGCTGGTTTCATCCGAACTATAGTCCCATCAATATCAAAAACATTTAATCCCAAAATACTAAAAGCTGTTACCAAAATTATTCCTCTAGTAAAAAAGTTAGCCTTTCTTTTTTGCCACACTTTGTAAGCCAACAAGAACAACATTGCTACCAACCATATCGACAAAGCAAATCCCAACAACCTTATTTCTGTAAATCCATAAAATGATTGATAAACATAGTTTCTCTTAGTAGCCGCAATTATAAAAATCAAAATCTCTCCCATCATTACCCAAATCAAAAACTTGGTCAACTTGTTTGGTATCGACCGCTGGGCAAACTCCAACCGCAAAACGACCACATATGCCAATACTGAAGCAAATATCATCTGTCCATAACCCGACCTAGTATATTCTGAAAAAATTATCTGCAATTTTTTCAAATCATCAGGTGTTGCCAAAAAATATTTTATCTGTACCACCGAAAAAGCGATAAACAACCCCTCCAATATCAATACAGCTACATTCAACTCCGTTACTGATTTTAACCACTTTGTATTTTTAACCTGTTTAACTAGTTTATTCCTTAAAATTCCCCCAACTGCTCCAAAAAATATTATTGTCCCCCAAAAATCCCACCACCATCTAGCATGAATCTCAATTTTTGGCCACCTAATCTCATTAATTATCTTAGCAAAAATTGGATCAGCATTATAAAATAACGTCCCAAAAATCCACAATAAAGGAATCGACATCAACACTCCAACCAATATTTTTTTCAACAATCCCTCATCAGAACTGTTTTTAACTCTCAAAATTATTGCTACCAAGCTATTCCAACTTTCTAGCGCTCCTTTTAATACTCTTAAATTAGTCCCGATCAACCTACCAAAACTCAACATCGCTTTTGGATTTTTTCCCAAAGCCACCAAAATAACATCTAAAATTATTATTGTTATCCACGTTAGAAAACTTACAAAAGGGTAACTTCTTATTGCCATAAATCCACCCAATACCAAGCTCAACACCCATAATATTCTCAAAAAATTATCTTTTTTAAATTCTTTTAAAACAACTCCCAAAAACAAAGAATTAATTATTGTAAATCCCAAGTTCCAATATCCTGGTAATAACCAAATTACGTACAACACTGTCAACACTAACGAATATCCCAAAAGCCTTTTTGTTTTATTCATCAGAGTATTATATCAATCAATGGTGTCGCTCCTTGAGCAATCAACCAGTTTGGGGCAAACGATCCTTCATCAGTGATTCTTCCAGGCACACAATAAACTGTTTTACCTTTCTCCACAAATTTCTCTGCTAATAGTAGTGTCCCACTTTTCTCCCCACCTTCCACAATTACTAGACAATCCGCATATTCCGCCACTTCCTCATTTAACTTTTCAAAATTCTCTCCACTAAAAACTTTCTTCGCTCCCAATCTGATTATCTCTCGGTTACAACCACTAACATTGATAGTTACCATTTCTTGATTTTTTAAATCTTTCATTAGAATCTCTATGACTTGCTTACCATAGCTGCTCATGTTTCTTGACCCTACAATTGCAATTTTTTTGTTACTCATTAGTTTTATACCTCGGTACTAATGTCTCCGGTTCTTCAAACCATTCTTTTAATATATCCCCAACTATTGGTCCTGCCACGTCCGAACCCTCACCGCCCCTTTCCACAAATACAGTAATCGATATCTCCGGGTTATCTGCCGGTGCAAAAGCCGTCAACCAGGCATGTATATCTTTACTCCCATCCCCGACTTCAGCCGTCCCTGTTTTACAGGCAATTTTAGTTTTAAAATTAAATAGTGGCCAGGCCGTCCCCCCACTTTGGCACGCTGCCAACATCCCTTCTTTTATTGTTCTCAATGTTTCAGCTTTTATCGACAGCTTCTCACAACTAGCTTCCCCATTTTTTAACAAACTCATTTTACATTTTGTTCCATTATTAGCAATCACGTTAGTCGCCAAATTAACTTGTATCGGAGTTGTATCAAGAAATCCCTGACCTATAGCCAAATGATATGTGTCACCCAGAAACCATCTCTCTCCCTTTACCTCTCTTTTCCATTGATCACTCGGCACCACCCCAGCCACCTCACCCGGTATCTCCACTCCTGTTTTAGCTCCATAACCAAATTTCTCTGCCCATTCTTTTATTCTGTCCACTCCCAGTTTCTCCCCCAACCGATAAAAATAAATATCATTCGATTTTTTCAATGCTTTAACTACGTCCACCATTCCGTCAGTCGCCCCTCTTTTTGTCCACAACCAATTGTTATAGCTATATTCACCTATCTTAATCACCCCAGTGTCTTCAATCAAAGTATTTTTATCAATCACTCCGCTTTCCAATCCAGCTGTCGCTGAAACCATCTTAAAAACTGACCCTGGATGATATTTAGCCGCGATCGATCTATTAAGTAAGGGCAAATTATCCTTGTCTTCTAAGTAATTTTTAATAGTCACATTATCTTGATTAAAAGAAAAAGCATTAGCATCAAACCCAGGACTACTCACCAAGCTAATTATTTTCCCCGTATTTGGCTCGCTAATTATTACCGACGCTTTCCTCCCATCCAACAATTTATATATTTTGTCCTGCCAGAAAGCATCGATACTCAAGTGAATATCCTCTCCTGCTTCAGGCTCTGCTCTACCCAGCTCTCTTACATATTTTCCCATTGCATCTACTTCCACCAATCTCTTACCCTCTACCCCCCTTAATTTACAATCCATCCCATCTTCTATCCCTCCTCGTCCCACCATCTCTGCACTACTAATTTTACTGCCACACTTCCCCCCTTTAAGTTCTGATTCATTTGGTAGACCAACATAACCTGTCAACAATCCCATACTTTCTGTATACAAATATTTTCTTTTCAGATCATACGCCAAGTCTTTACCCTCAAACTTATAACCATCAAATTCTCCTGAACCCTGATACGCTTTATCCCCCTCTACATATTTAAAATAACGATAGACACTTTCCACCAATACCCTACCTTTTCTGTCTAGTATCTTTCCTCTACTGGCCGGAATTCTTGTCTCTTCCACTTTATTCTCTCTGGCCAAACTCTGATAAATTTTCCCCTTAATTAATGACAATCGTATCACTCCAACCATCAAGATTCCCACACTCAACACCAATCCCCAATTTAACAGTCCCTGCTTCCAAGAAATTTGTAAATAATCTTTTCTCATCTCCTAATTCCTGATACTGTTCTAATCCTATCAAACAAGCTTCTGTCTTCCAGGACCTCTCCACAACCTTTAATAATCGCCAAGCCCGCCTCATCTGCCACTCTTGTACTAATTTTAATTTCTTTCTCAATTAATTTACTAAGCCCAGCCAATTTTGCTCCATTACCTACCAGGACCACTCCTCTTTTCAGTACATCTTCCATTAGTTCTGGCGGGGTCTCGTCCAATTCTTCCTTAACCAATTTAACTATTTTTTGCGCTTCGAAAATTATCGCTTCACGAATCTCAGAAGAATTTATCTTCACCGCTCTAGGCAAACCTTTTTCCAAATCTCGACCTCTTAAAATTGCTGTTTTAAGACTTTCACCTTCTTTCTCCCACACGTTTCCCAGCTCAATCTTGATTCTTTCTGCGCTATTCTGACCGACTAAAAGTCCATATTTCATCTTCACATAATTTATAATCGCCATGTCCATACTTGTCCCGGCCGATTTGATTCCTCTTCCTACCACCAATCCTCCCATCGATACCACCCCCACCTCAGTCTTACCTCCACCGATATCGACTACCATCAACCCTGACGATCGGTCAGTCGGTAAACCCAAGCCCACCGCCGCCAATATCACTCCTTCAATTAAGACTACTTCTTTAGCTCCAGCAGCCATAAATACCGATCTTATGGCTCTTTTTTGTACATCATTTATACTTCCAGGAGTGGATACCACCACCCTTGGTTTAAATAACTTTGGATAACGACTAGGAATTTCGTAAATCAATTTTAAGTAATAAGCCACCAGATTTTCTAATACTTCTAGATCAGATATCATCCCATTTTTTATAGGTGATATTACTTCAAGCTGTTTCGGCTCACGGTTTAACATTTCCTTGGCCTTATCCCCGTAAGCAATCGACACACTACCTTTCCATTTTGGAGCAGACATCCCCACCCACCTTTTCCTTTTCAACCTCGCCACCATAGTTGGCTCTTCTATCACCACCCCCCTATCCCTTAAATATATCAGCGTATTGCTAGTTCCCAAATCCACTCCAATATCCCAATAGAAATTTTCTATAAAGCTCAAAAGATTCTTCACACTTCAAGTATACTATGACTAGTATGTCTATCCTTTATTCACTTCTTTTCTTCCTGACACCACTGGTAATGTCTCTCTCAAACTCAGAGATCTTTGAACTACCCAAAATGTATTTTGTCTATAGTCTGACCCTAGTTATCATCATTGTTCACCTATTCAATTACCTTAATGGTAAAGCCCCCTTGTTTAGAAAAAGTTTTCTAGACATACCACTTATTTTGTTCATCGTCTCTCAAATTGTCTCTACTATATTTAGTATCAATCCCCACACTTCTATCTTTGGTTACTATTCCCGACTCAACGGCGGTCTCTTATCTCTTATCTCTTACGCTCTTTTGTATTGGATTCTAATTGTTTATCTTAACGACAAACTAAAAGAAAAAATTATAAATTATTCGCTATTATCAGGGTTAATAGTTGCCACCTATGGCATTCTTCAACATTTTGGTATCGATAAAAACTTTTGGCAGCAAGATGTCATGGCCCGTGTTTTCTCTACCTTCGGCCAACCAAATTGGCTAGCTGCCTATCTTTGTATTCTCCTCCCCCTTTCCCTTCATCGTTCTATTCATAAATCTTACTTCATATTACCCACTTCAATCTTTTATCTTTGTCTTTTATATACAAAATCTAAATCAGGAATAATCGCCGCCATTATCTCCTTAGGAATCTATGGCATTTATTATTTTTTCAAAAATCAAAATAAAAAATTACTAATTGTTATTTACGGATTACTAATTGCATTGTCTTTAATAATCAATAACCCAATTAAAGACAAACTGTTTCCTCAAAAAAATTTAGAAATTGTTAATTTGGAAATTGTTAGTTTAAATATTACTAAAAGTGAAGATATTCGCACCATTGTCTGGCAAGGCGCCATCGATATCTGGCGAGAATTTCCCCTCTTTGGTACTGGCCCAGAAACTTTTGCTGACGCCTATTATTGGACTCGTCCAGCCGCTCATAATCTTACCTCCGAATGGAATTTTCTCTACAACAAAGCCCACAACGAATATTTAAATTATCTAGCCACCACCGGCACCTTCGGATTTATTACTTACATGGTTCTAATTTTATTTATCCTATACCATCTCCGACGCACCATATACCTTATACCTTTTTTATCAATTTTAATAACCAATTTTGCTGGTTTTTCCATCGTTATTGTTTCTCTCTATTTCTTCCTCCTCCCCGCTCTTACCATTCCTGCTCTCGAATCCACACCCAAAAAATTATTCATACATCATAAATCTTATTTCTTATTTCTTATTTTAATATTTGGATTTCTAGGTTTTCAAATATTAAAATATTATTTAGCTGATATCAGCTACGCTCAATCTGAAAGTTACGACCGTCAACAAAAATATGAAGACGCTCTTGAAAGTGTCCAGATCAGTCTTAATTATCGCCCAGACGAGCCAGTTTATCTCATTAGCCAAGGAACTTTATCTGCCAAGCTAGCCCTAACAACTCAAGATGAAAAATATATCAACCCCACTCTAATCTCTCTTGAAAAAGCCACTCAGATCTCCCCTTTCAATCTAAACCTATGGAAAGAAAAAGCTCAAGCTTATTATTATCTGTCTGCTTTAGACAACGATTATTATCTTTTGGCTATCGATGCACTTACTAAAGCCACCAAGATTGCTCCTACCGACGCCATGAGCTTCTATCTACTAGCTGAATTCTATGACAGGATTAACCAGACAGATTCTGCCGCCAAAAATTATCAAAAAGCTATCAATCTTAAACCAAATTACGACCACGCTCTATTTGCTTTAGGCAAAATTCACTTTAATAAAAAAGAATACCAATTAGCCAAAACCTTGTTTGAAAAAACCATTCTTATCGCCCCCACCAATCTCGAAGCCAAAGATTATCTAGCCAAAATCACCACATCAACTGTTGACAAACATCCTATAATAGAATAAAATCCACATTATATGGGAAAAGAATTAAAAGCAGTTTTAATACCAAACAGAAGAGAACTACATTCAAAGCTTAGAGAAACATTTGATGAAAGCAAAGCCCCCCAAGCTCAATTCCTTCGCAATTTTGTCGACGAGTTATCGCAGGATAGTCATCCAGAATTAAATGGTGCAGGTCTATGCCTAGCTTATTCAAACGCCGTTCTAAAAACTGCAGAAGGCTACCCAAACAAGGGTCTTTTCTCCATACTTATGAAAATGGGTGAAATAGCCCCCGATCTTGGTGACGTCCTCAAAGCGGTAGTCTCAGACCCGCAAGTTATCGCTGAAGCATTAGCATTTGCCGAAGATGTAAAACGGAGATCCTAATCCTCAATCACTTTCTCTACCGCCCATTTCATCTGTCTCTTGCCATCAAACTTAAACAGGTCTCCTTTTTCTTCTAAGATATGATCAACAAACAGTATCCCATCCAAATGATCAAGTTCATGTTGAAAAACTATTGCCTCAATCCCTTCCAGTTTTGATGTTTGTGTTTTAAGTTTTAAGTTTTTCCCCACTTCATCCCAACTAACCTCAATCTTCAGGTATCTCTTCACTATTCCAAAAAGATCAGGAAACGACAAACACCCTTCCATAAAAGGTTCTTTCGTCCCATCATCAAAAGTCATGATTGGACGAGTTTTATCACCATAAGTTGCCAATATCTTTGGATTAATATACAGGTTAAGATCTTTTTTGCCTTGGGATATATCCCCAAAAAATCTTCTGTTTAAACCTATCTGTGGAGCTGCTAGTCCAGCTGCTCGCCCCCGTTTACTTAGCAACACTTCTCTTAGATCATTTATATCCTTGAGTAGCTTCTCATCTACTGCTGTTATCTCCGGAGTTACCTCTCTCAATATTCTATTGGGATAAAGCACCAATTTCTTCATCCCCTATTTTATCAAATTTGACTAATTAACCACATTAATAGGATTACCTGCCAAAATAGCATCAATATTTTTTATCAATTCACCTCCAAACCTTTCCTTTGTCTCTTCTGTGTTAAAACCAACATGTGGAGTTACTACCACGTTTGGTAACTTGGCAAAATTTATAATCTCTTCATTTGCTTTAGTAAAAGTGGCATCATCATTAAACACATCCAAGCCTGCCCCAAGAATCTTATTTTCTTTAAGTGCCATATACAAAGCATCTTGATCCAGAACTCTTCCTCTAGCAACGTTAATTAAAATCGCGCTACTCTTCATCAATGAAATGCGTTTAGCATCAAACGAACCTTTCGTCTTCTCTGTTAATGGGTAACAAAGCGCAACAATATCTGCCTCAGATATCAATTTGTTAACATCAACTTCAGCAGTTTTACTATCACAATATTTCACATCCATCCCCAAAGCACTCGCCAAACCACACAAAGGTTTACCAATATTCCCATAACCAATCGACAAAAACTTTTTATTTTTAACTTCATGACCAGTTAACTGCATCGATTGCCATTTTCCTTCTAATATTTGCAGATGACCCTCCACGACCCTACGATAAACCGAAAAAATCAATCCAATTGCATGCTCCGCTACAGCATATGTGTTGAATGTTGGACAATTAACCACCTTAATCCCCTTTTCCGTAGCAGTTTTCACATCTATCCAATCATATCCAACCGCCGGCGAAATAATATATTTTAAGTTCGGAGAATTTATAATTACCTCCCTTGTAATGTCAATGTAGTTGGCTGTAATTATTTCAGCACCCTCAATTCTTTTCATGATCTCTACCGGATCATTTACAACATCATTATATATTTCGATCTCTGAATACTTCTTCAAATCACTTAATCCAGAATCAGAAATGTCCAATTTATCAGATATAACTATTTTCATCTTGTCTCATTGTAACTTATAAATTCACCACATTAACTGGCTTGCTGTTTACAACCGACATAATTGATTCGGTCATTATTTTTGATTCTTTTTCTAATGTCTGTCTAGTGTAATATGCCAATTCTGGAGCCGGAAACACATTGCCTACAAAATCAGTTACTTTTTCAGTCTTTGATTCAAAACCCAATCCTCCAATTTCTCCTTTCCCAACTTTTTCAATTAAATATTGTTTATCGTAAGCAATAGTATCAATTGGAGTTAAAAATATTACTGTCTTCTTCATTAGATTAATTCTATGTCGATTAATCAAATCTCTGGTTGATTCATCTCCCACCGTAGTCAAGAAAATAACATCAACCTTTTTACAAAGTTCATCTAAATCCAAATATTCATAAACACAATCTTTTTTATTCCGACTCCAATATTTAATATTCATTTGGTAGCCTGCACATAAATCAGCAATTTTTCGACCAATACTCCCCAGACCAATTATTCCTGCAGTTAGACCACAAGCATCAGTCCCCAACCCAACTTCTGCTTCATTAGATAACCAATTATTTTTTATAATTTTCGGATAATTTCGTAGCAATGCCGTCATCATAAAAACATAATATTCTGCCACCGCATCTGTTGATTTTCCAGGAACATTGCACACGGGGATATTTTTTTTCGCCAACTCTTTAAACGGTATCCAACCATATGAAGTTGTCGAGGTACAAACTGCCTTTAAATTTTTAAATTTATTTACCTTATCCCAAGTAAACCCTTCCCACCGCCCCTCAATCCACCCCGGTGCTATTCCCAGGACCACTTCTTCATCTTGATAAAGTTCTTTTATATCTTCTAATTTATTCCCTTTTTCTTCGTAAAATGTTGCCCCCACATCTTCAAGCTTTTTTAAATCTTCAACTCTTAACCTCGATTTTGAATAAAGCATTACTATTTTCATCTTGTTCCAATTATACCTCCATCACTTTATATTCATGTTCGACTAAAGTTAGTAACTCTAGCCCTTCTCCCACCCCATCCAACTTATAAGCAAATTCTTCTCTATAGTGTGGAATAGTTTTGATTGGCAAGATTCCTAAACCCATAAAAACTTTATCTGCCGCTAGACTATAACCATATTGAGCAAGAACATTCATCCCTGCCGACTCCCCGGCAACTACTTTACCCATCCACAATTTTTCTAAATCTTTATAATTCGATAAAGCTTCTACTACATTTGTCGTCTTTCCCCCACTCAAGTAAATTACATCAGCCATTTTGATCTGTTCCAGAAAATCCTCTTTATTAGCCTGAGTATATTTAATCACTCTCTCACCTCTAACTCTTTCAAACTGGCTAGTATTCCAGTTATATTCTCTCTCATATTTATCAGGAGTTGTGGCAAAAGGTACAAGAAGAATCAACACCTCTTTACCCGCATCTTTCAAAATCTCACTAAAAAATTTATCATTTTCCTCACATGGATCGTTAGCATTACCACCATGAAGAATGTATTTTGTTTTCATGGTCAGATTATAACTAATCTTACCCTCTAAGAGAGATCTACTTTTCTAGCCAAGACACGAACGTGAGGCCATGATACCTTACAACTACCTGAAGTTCTCTCGATTCTACCAGCCACTTCGTGTCTGGTTTGAACCTCAGCACCATCAGACATCTCAAACTCAATTACCGCCACGTTACGCCAACCCTCGCCATTAAGTTCAGATTCACGAATCTTAGTCCTTTGAGTATCATCCATAAACTCTGCGTGTCCACATGATCTACCTTTATTACCTTGTGCGCGATTTGGCTTTTTAACACCACTATCCACCAACTGCTCAGCAAACGCTTGGCCAGACAAGATTCTCGCGACTCTAACACCTAACGGCCTAGCAACTACAACCAATGCCTCTACCACAGATTCAGGAGACACTGATCCAGTCTTATCACCCATCTCTAATCGACTACACTCTCTAATAAAAGTCTCTGGTCTAGGCAACCCTGAAGGATTAATTCGGGCAGCTACCTGATAAATAGATGCCGGCAAACAAAAGGACAATTCCTCGTCAGCTTTATGCCTCACTCTTTCCAATCTATCATCAGCAATTAATCGCTGAGTTTTACTAAAAACAACCTTATCAACCATTAATTATTATAACATCAAGTATCCTATAACAAAAGATACAATCTTTCATCAAAATCCTCTATCTTCCAATCCTGTAACCAATGTTTAAAAGCCGGAAACAATCGATTGTCTTTTCCCTCATACTGCAAACAAGCCACCATCTCTTCAATTGTCGAAGAAATTTGAACTCTATTTTGACCATTTTGATCTATTAATATATCTTTATTAGCTTGCAGAATTGTCGTTCGATAAATCAACAATAATAAATTTATATGCAAATATTCTATTGGCTTAATTTCCCACACCTCTTTAAAATACGTACTATCCCGCAAATGAATAAATACTTTTTCGATCAATTCTTCGTTATCTAAAAGTCTACCAATCGCTTCCTCGAAGCTAGGCAAATCCTGCCCCCACACACTATTTAATTCTTCAGCATTTTTAAGATAAGCAAAATATTTCTTTTCATTCTGGTGTTGACGATAATAATTAAA
>DDWP01000053.1 GCA_002345725.1 Candidatus Shapirobacteria bacterium UBA2283 | reverse complement strand
AATGAGAAGAGGTTTTACTTGGAAGCAAGAAAAATAATTAAGTAATGGAGAGTTTTTGGTGATATAATCGGGAATGGCAGTAGAAAAAGGTCGGGAGATTATTAAGAGCCCTGTAGTTAAACCGGAACCTGAATTGTCGAGTCGACCAAAAGTTACTCCACTGACTGATTGGAGGGATCAGTGGGTTTATTATCGAGGGACTTATATTAGAAAAAGTCAGATAAAGTGGCGTCCGTAAGTATTTGTGCGTAAAGCAGGCAAAAAAAAGTGATGACTTCACTAGAGCTCGTAAAACGCACGAATGGTAAAATGGAGTATGAAGAAACAGTCAGAAAGTATTTTTGTATGTAGTAGTTGTGGGAATGAATTTGGAAAATGGTCGGGGCAATGTTCGGCATGTGGGGAGTGGAATTCACTTAAAGAAGTTAAGAGTTCTCAGTTACGAGTTACGAGCGGGAAACAGAAAAGAGAAAGATCTGAAGTTAAGAATCTGAGTAAGTTGGTCGAAAGAAAAGAAAAAATTGATAGTGTATTTCCTTCTAATATATCGGAGTTTGATAGAGTATTGGGTAAGGGAATTGTTCGTGGGTCGGTGGTGCTATTTGCGGGAGAACCGGGTATAGGTAAAAGTACTCTTTTAACCCAATTGGTGGGTAAAAATGGTGGTTTGTATGTGGCTGGTGAGGAATCGGCAGAACAAATTAACCTTAGAGTGAATAGATTGGGGTTAAATGCGGAAGGATTCGATGTTTTAGAGACTAACTCAATTGAAGAAATTGGAGAAATATTGGAACGAACAAATAATGTGTACAAAATAGTCGTGGTGGATAGTATTCAGACGATGATGGTCGGGTCAACGTTAACGGGGACAGGGACTTTGGGATCTTTCGGGTCGGTTAACCAAATTAGAGAGTCAACTTTTCGATTGGTGGAATTGGCAAAGAAAACTGGGACGGCTATTTTTATTGTTGGTCATGTGACTAAGGAGGGGGATATTGCCGGACCGAAACTTTTGGAGCATATGGTAGACACAGTACTTTATTTTGAAGGAGAGAAGAATGGGGATCTAAGAATTTTGCGGGTGTCGAAAAACCGATTTGGACCGACGGATGAAGTGGGAGTATTTAAGATGGAAGAGAAGGGGCTTCGAGAAATAAAAAGTGATGAGATAAATTTGATTTCGGGAAATCAAGAAAAAGTTGGTTCGGCTATTACCGTAGTAATGGAAGGAACTAGACCAATGATGGTAGAAATTCAAGCTTTGGTAACTGAGAGTTTTGCACCGATGCCAACTCGAGTATTTTCGGGAATAGATACAAATAGGGGGAGACTTTTGGTGGCAGTGGCCCAGAAAGTTCTGGGGATGCCACTTTATAAATATGATGTTTATATATCAGTTACGGGAGGGATAAGATTAGATGATACTGGGTGTGATCTAGCAATCATGGCAGCAATTTTTAGTAGCTATAAAGAAAAAATAATTTCAGGAAAGGGCGGACACACCGGTCCGCCCGTACTAGTAGGAGAGGTGAGTTTATTGGGAGAGGTGAAGAAAGTCAGGGGAATGGAAAAACGAGAAAAAGAGGTTAAGGCAATGAAACGGGAGATGGTATGTATAAATAGTATAAGAGAGTTGAGGAACTTGATATAAATTCTAAGATCTAAATCCTAAATTCTAAAAGTTAGGAATTGTCGATAAGAGAACGGAGGTAGTCTGATTTGGTTTGACCTGATTTGGTGGCATTTAGACCTAGGGTGTCGAGCTGTTTTTTGGATAGGAAAAAATTGAAGCGTTGATCGTATTCATGGCGACGGAGGCTGTTAATAAAATCACTAATGATCTCTTCGATGTTCATTTCAGAATATTTGGCGGCATGAAAATAGCGGTTGTCGACTTTTTGACTAAAGTCACGTAGAAGGGATAGGACTAATACATGCTTTTTGTTTTGGATGGCAGTGGCTGCCTCATACCCAAGTTGGAAACCCTCATCAGTAATATCCATGATGACGGCGTCGGAGTTGAAAATACCATCACGAATTTTTTGATAATGGGGATATTCGTCGGGGGTGGGGAAGGAAACGTCGATTTCAGGGGAGCTGAGGGAGACGCCGGTTTTTTTGATGGAATCTATGATCAAATCATAATATTTTTGGTACTTGGCTTTGCCAGTGTAGGAGCAGGTAAAAAATATCTTCATATGTATATATGTATATAGAATATTTGGTAAATGTCAATAAAGTTGATATTATGCAAATAATCTATGTATTGCTCGTAACCATTTTCTTGGTGCTCGCGTGCTTCGCCGATAAATGGCTCCAGAAGCTGTGCTCCAAAAAATGGCTACTTCGCAATACTGATTATTTATTAAATTGAATATGCAATATACAGGTGGAGGAGTACATATAAAAGTAAAAGATTTTACCAAGTCAGAGGCGTTTTATAGAGCTTTTGGCTTTAAGGAAGTATTTGCTTTTGGGCCAGATAGGGAAGTAAAGGAAAATTATAATGGGACAATATTTGAAGTTGGAGGAATGAAATTAGAGATAGCTAATGGACACCAGGCTGTGAAGCCAGATGTTTTTAAGGAAACAGTGAGGAATTCAAAGATATCTCTGATGATTAACGTAGATAAATTAAGTAATGTTATAGAAGTTTGTAATAAAGCACATATTGATATGGCAGTAGGAGTCAGACATTATTATTGGGGGACACTGGAGATGGTAGTCAAAGATCCGGATGGGATGGTATTAGTGTTTATCGCACCTTATGATGAGCTAGAGGCGAAAATGTTGGGAGCAGAGGAGTGGGGAAGATAACCAAAATTAAGATGTATTTTATCTCTTGGATTGTTTGGGAAGACTTACGGTAAGACTGGTTTCAGGAGCTATCCCTGCCTTCTGTTTTTCGGCTCTTGACAATGCTTCTGGAGTGCCTAGTTCTGTTAGTTCACGGATGAGGTATTGGGCTCTATTATCTGAGCTTGCATCTAATTCCTCGTACCTTTCTTGTTTTTGTCGACAGGCTTTACAGGTACCATTTTGACACATAGTTAGATTGAATTGTAATTGCCTGGATGATAACTCTGAACTGGGGTAAAGTCAAACTAAGTTATCCACATGATGTTGAAAAGGTTTGTAAGTGGGTGTTTTTGAACCTGAAATGTATGAAAAGAAAATATATAGGATTATGAAAAAAGGGGAGGTAAAATAATATAGGGTATTGACGAGTGCTGGAAAAGAGTTATAGTTAATTATGCTAAATAAAATCCAAGCATGGGTGAAGAGTTGGTTTAAGAAGGAGAAGAAAGATAATTGGGCGCGAAAACAGATACAGGAGATGGCAAAGTTGGGAGGGAAGTTAGTACTTTAGAAAAAAATGAACTTACGCAATTAGTAAATTGCGTTGTGTTTTTGAGCAAATTTTCATCGCTTATAGCTTGAAAATTTACGCAAAAAAACAAAAAGAAACAATCATATCGATATTCTCAAAGCAGGTGGAACACGTATATAATTGTTTCTTCAAGATCTAAGATATATTAAATGCATGAAAAATGCAAAATTTTTGGTGCCGGTTTTACGGGAAAAAATATCTTGTTTGACTTTGGTGTGGCAGCGGTAGAAAACAGGAGAGGGATGTGTTTTAATTTAGATAGATGAAAGTAGCAGCTATATTGATATGTATGTTTTTCAGTTTTGGTGTAGTGAGAGTGGAGGCAGCATCAAGTTTGCCGATTACGGGTACTTTTTATATGTCGGATATTGTGGCAACTAAAGCACAAATTCGTCAGATCATGACAGAGATGAAGGCTAGTGGTATTGATACTGTTATCATGTTGGCTTCAGGGGACTTGTCGAAAACGAATAACATATTTAGTGAGATGATTTATTACAATAACCCTGACTACAATTTTAGTCGAGATATATTGTCCTTGGCTCACGAGTTGAATATGAAATTGTTTGTTGGATTGGCAAGTGCTGATCCGAGTCAGATAAATATTAGTGACGGGTCTCCAACTGATATAAATACCAATCAGGGTCGTTTGATAGATTTTTCTGGGCGTTTGGTTGAAGCTACAGAAAAAGAACTTGTTCGACAGGGGTTACCTAATGATCTTGTCGTTGGATATTATATTGGTCAAGAAGCTTGGCCAGGCATGTTTAGTAATATAGATTCGCCAACTTTTATTTATTATAAAAAGTTGTCTGAAAAAATAAAACAGCTTGCGCCAACAAAAAAAATTCTGATTTCACCTTATGTTTATAACACTACAAGTTATGATCAACTTAAAAATGAGTATCAAAATGTCTATAAGTCTACTGCGATAGATATTATTGCTTTGCAAGATAGTATTGGGAGTGGCAAGGTAACAACAAGTGCGAGTAATTTGGATCATTTTCGGGCTTTAAAAGATGCGAAGTTATCAGCGCCAAATAAAGAAGCTTGGGCCAACATAGAAACATTTGAGGCTCCTGCTGGAGATTGGAACTATAATCCGGCGGTGATCAGTCGTATTGTTTCTCAAGTAGATACGGCAAAGCCATATGTCTCAAAAATGATTACATGGATCTACCAACACACGATGCTTTCAGATCCGACTTTTGATACTTTTAATAGCTGGAGCAAGCAATACACGCTGGAAAAAGCAGTGGCAAGAAAGAAATTACGAGAGGATTATCTGAAGCATTACACAAATACTTGTAGTACCAAATTTTTCTATATTAAGGGAGAAAAACAATGTTCAACAACCTCATCAACATATAACTCTGATGGTTTTGAGTGTAATAATGAAAACAAGGTAACCTGTGAAAGTAATTTGACAAAATATGTACCCAATTCTACCGGAGTATGTTTTGCAAGCTTTGATCAATGTCAAAAAGATAATGGGTTGGGGCAAGCTTGTGAGAGAAAATATTATTTTAATAAAGTGAGTAATCAGTGCTTAATAACATCGTCGACATACAACTCAGACGGTTTTGAATGTAATAAAACAGAAAAAGTGTCCTGTGAGAGTAACTTGACCAAATATATGCCTGATTCGACCGGCAAGTGTTTTTCGGATTTAGAGCAGTGTAAGAGGGAAAATATCTTGCCAGTGACAAACATACCAGGGGATTTTAATGGAGATAAGGTTGTTAATTTGGTTGATTTTGGAGTATGGAAGGGTAAATATGCAAAGGGTGAGTTTAGCTTGGTGGAGTTTACGATATGGAAGAAAGCGTATTTGGGGAAATAAACTTGACAATGAAAAATATATTAGTTACAATAGTCTTGTTCCCCTTGAGAGTTGCACGTTTCTGATGTAATTTAGCGTATTTTCACGAAATTGAAATCAAAAGATTTTCCCCAACAAATTAGTAATTTTATTTATATTTTTAGAGAGATTTTATGGTAAAGAAAA
This sequence comes from Candidatus Shapirobacteria bacterium UBA2283, assembly GCA_002345725.1. GTDB lineage: Bacteria > Patescibacteriota > Microgenomatia > UBA12405 > UBA12405 > UBA2283. Next base: position 17,136 of record DDWP01000053.1, on the reverse strand, counting down.
AAACTGACGAAAGTCAAAAGTCTGAAAGTCTAAAAGTCGAAAGTCCTGTCGAGTTAGTGAAGGTTGAAGCGCAACCAGTGGTAGAAGAGGTAAAAAAAGAAGAACCAAAAAGTAATAATAGAGTGGTAATTGCTCCAGTAAAACCGATAGCCCCAGCATATCAAGCACCGCGGATTCAAACTCCGCCACTGCAACCCCAAACACAACAATCAGACGTAAAAATGGAAATGGTAACTGGAGCATTGGATGTAATGCCAGATGGGCAAGGTTTTGTCCGACCAAAATTTACCCCTAGTCCCAAAGATGCCTTTTTGGCCCAAATGCAAATAAGACGTTATAGCCTCCGACCTGGAGATATGATTACTGGAGTGGCCAGAGCGCCTGGTAATAATGATAAACATTGGTCGATGGTGAGAATTGACAAGGTTAATGGGGGAGAATTGGCGTCGGCCGTTCGTCGACCTGAGTTTAAAGATCTTGTACCAATTTTCCCAGTTAAACAGGCTAAACTTGAGTTTGACCCAGATGTGTTATCAACTAGAATAATTGATTTATTTTCACCTGTTGGTTTTGGTCAGAGAGGAATGATAGTGTCTCCACCAAAAGCGGGTAAGACAACTTTATTAAAAGAAATTGCAGCCGGAGTGGCAGCGAATTATCCAGAAGTGCATTTAATGGCAGTGTTAGTCGGTGAGCGACCGGAAGAGGTGACTGACATGCAAAGATTTATTAAGGGTGAAGTGGTAGCAAGCTCTTTTGATCAGAAACCAGAAGATCAAACACGGGCGGCGGAAATTGCCATTGAGAGAGCCAAGAGATTGGTGGAAATGGGTAAAGATGTGTTCATGATTTTTGATTCAATTACTCGTTTGGCGAGAGCATACAATTTGGCTATCCCAACTTCAGGGAGAACATTGTCGGGAGGATTTGACCCAGCAGCTTTGTATCCTTCAAAGAAGTTTTTTGGAGCAGCTCGTAAAATTGAAGATGGTGGTTCGTTGACAATAATGGGAACGGCTTTAGTAGATACGGGTTCGAAGATGGATGATCTTGTTTTTGAAGAGTTTAAGGGAACAGGAAACATGGAATTACGTCTAGAACGTAGATTAGCAGAAAGAAGAATTTTCCCAGCTTTTGATATCTTAAAATCAGGAACTCGAAGAGAGGATCTCTTACTTGAGGCAAAAGTTATGGAGAGGGTAATTGCTATTCGCCGAATGTTTGATGCTTTGGGAGATAGAGAAGATACCGGAGAGGTAGTTATTGAACAAATGCGAAAGACAAAAACTAATGAGGAGTTTCTTGCTAAAATAGGGAAGAAATAATGTTCATATTTTGGATTATATGTTAATATATGAATATGGTAGATACGTCTAAAATTACACAACAAATTAGAGAATTAAGAGGCCAAAGGTCTCGTGAAGTGACACTTGGTGGGGCAAGTGCAGTCGATACAAAAATTAATGATCTATTGCGGGAGGCAGGAAATATGTTTGCTTTAGAAATTGATAGTGGCTTTGTACCAAATCGAGAAGGTAATCAACCGGAAACGATGTTTAAGAGAAGACAGTTTATGGATGGACTAAAGGAAGATGTCTACACGAAATCTGGAGAGAAGAAATAAGGGTGATTTGTTTTAAGAAAGCACAGCACGTGTCTTTTGATGAAGTAGTTTGTGTTAGTGTGCAAATTTATTTACATTGGATTTAATTAACACTGGATGGGTTAAATTAGGTTGTAATGTCATGTTTGTTTTGAGGAAAACCAATATTAATTTGAAGCTAAAATTAGTAATTTAAGCTGATTTTAGATAGAATATAGAGGCTGATGGGAGATTTTATTAAACAGGAAATTGAACTGATACGAAAATTTGGGGGATTACAGGCGGGGTATTGGGCGCGGGTAGGAAAGATGCTACTAGGCTGGTCTGATGAGATTAAAAAAGTCTTAGCAAGACTGATGTATAGACAGAGAGGTAGGTTTTCTCAGAGTTTTGTTAATTTCTCGATGGCTTTTCTTTTTTTTGGAGCGATAATTTTGTCGGGAACAGTCGAGGATTTGATTGATAAAGCTGGAAGTGGGGAGACTGGTGGAAGCGGATATTTAATTATGGCTCAGGACAGTGTGGTCGGGGCTCAAACTTTGATATCTGACCTTCCAAAGGGAGGTGTGACCGAGTATCGAGTTGAAGATGGCGATACTGTATCGTCAATCGCGCAAAAGTTTGGGGTGAGTATAGATACTATAGTTTGGGAAAACAATATCAAATCGGTGAGTTCGATTAAGCCAAAACAAATATTAAGAATTTTGCCGGTAACAGGGGTAAGATACAAGGTTTCTCGTGGAGAGACAATTTATAGTATTGCTAAAAAATTGCAGGTTAATGCTCAGACAATGATTGATTATCCTTTTAATACTTTTTCTAATGATGAGACTTTTGCTTTGGTGGCTGGTCAAGAAATTATCGTGCCTGACGGAGTGAAGCCAAGTGAAGTAGCTGAGGCGCCTCGGGTAGTGGCAAGAACAGTGGCACCAATACCAGGAGTAAAAGGGGAGGGGAACTTTATGTGGCCAACATCGGGATATATCTCTCAAAGATATTATTGGTACCATCAGGCTGTGGACATTGCTAGTCGAGATAACCCGACAATTGTGGCGGCTCAGGGGGGTACGGTGATAACTGCGGGCTGGAATGCTGGTGGTTATGGAAATTATGTAGTGATTGACCATGGTAATGGTTACCAAACTCTTTATGCTCATATGTTGAATAAATCGATGGTGGTTAAGGCGGGTGACAGAGTGTCTCAAGGTCAGAAGTTGGGAATAATGGGGTCAACTGGAAGATCGACAGGAACGCATTTGCATTTTGAGGTGATAAAGGTGGCTGGGGGGAAGCTGGATCCGTTGTCGGTACTAAGATAAGACAATTATGCGGAAAATAAACACAAGTCGCGGTTGCGCGGGAGACTCGGTTTTTGGTAGTCTGTTTGTATGAGTATAACTAGATATTATGTTCGCGCATTCATGTTTTTGTTCCCACTGTTGTTTTTGCCGGTAGTAATTGATTCATTTGGAATGGGTAAGACGATGTTGGTGTTGGGATTGGGATTGGTCGGTTTGTTGATGTGGTCATTGGAAATGATTATTAAGAAAGAGAATGGTTTGAAATTTAATAAAGCTTTTGGAATGTTGTTGCTATTGGTGGTGTGGGCATGGGTTGGTTGGTATAGATTGCCAGAAGGGGTGAGAATGAGGTCGTTGACTGATTTTGTGGGGATGGGAGCAATGATGGCTGTTTTAATATGGAGCTTTCTATGGTTGCAGGTTAACGACAAGGAAGAGAGACGAAAGCAGTTGAATTGGTTGACTGGGGCTGGAGTGGTAATAACAATTGCTTCTCTAGTAGTATTTTTAATACCTGTAGGCAGATTGCCGATAACTTGGCCAACGGGTGAACCTTTGGTGTCGATCGGAGAAACCTGGTCTTTGACGGGTTCACTGTTGTCGGAGGTGATTTTGTTAGCTTTTTTGGTGGTTACTTGGGGTAAAAGATTGGCAAATAAACTGAAGAGTGAAGACAGTGGTTATGTAATAGAAGCGATAATGATGGCTGTATTAACTTTAGCTTTGATGTTGGGTATTTTTAGAATAGTTAAAACTGGCTGGGTTAACTTGGATATGACATCTGCGTGGGCGGTAGCGGTAGAAACTTTTAAGAGGAGTCCTATCTGGGGAGTTGGTCCGGGTAACTTTATTGAGGCTTTTAATTTTTATAGACCAGCTAGCTATAACTTAACTTCAACTTGGGCTAATGGTTTTCTGCATTCTAATTCGGGGATACTTAATTTGTGGACAGAGTTGGGGGCAGTAGCGATGGTTATCTTGGGTATGGTGATTTCCTGGGTATTAAAGTTAAAAAAGAACTTTGATTTTGGAGTGATTTTGATGATGGGTGTCGTCGCTCTCTTTTTGCCTGTTAACTTGGTTGGTTTGATGCTTTTGGCGTGGACAATGATGATGTTGTCTGGCGAAGGAAAGAGATTTGGTTTGACATTAAAAGTAGGGGATAATGGTTTTAATGTGGCCCCGTGGGTGATGGTTGGTTTATTGTTGGTGGGAGTAGTTTACGGTGGATATTGGTCTTATCGAATATTGGCCGGTGATATAACAATGAGACAATCATTGTTGGCGGCAGGGAAAAATGATGGTGGTGGAACTTATAATTTACAGATCAAAGCAATCGGTTTGAATCCAACTTTGGCAGAATATCGAAGAGTTTACTCTCAAACAAATCTGGCTTTGGCAAAAACATTGTTGGTGAATGAAAACTTGAGTGATGAGGATAAAGAAAAAGCATCGACTCTGATTCAACAGTCAGTTAGAGAAGCAAAATCGGCAATAGCTTTGGATGAAAATAATCCGATGTATTGGTCTAATTTGGCAGCCATTTATAGAGATTTAGTGGGGGTGGTTGATGGAGCGGCTGATTGGAGCTTTCAAGCTTATCAACAGGCGGCAGTATTTGATCCATCTAATCCAGTAATCAAATTAGAGTTGGGTGGTTTGTTGTATGCAGCGGAAAGGTATGATGAAGCAGATAGAGTGTTTGAACAAGTAGTGTCAGCAAAACCAGACTTTGCTAATGGTTGGTATAACTGGGCATATTCTGCCAAGAAGATGAATCGTTTAGGGGATGCTGTCCAAAGAATGCAACAAGCAGTGGCTTTGGTGCCAGTGACTTCAGGTGATTTTGAAGCGGCAAGCAAAGACTTGACTGAATGGAAGAAAGAGTTGGACGCAGCGATTGCAAAGAATAATGAAGCGGCAGCTGCAGCAGCGGCTGAGGCAGCTAAGCCAGAAACTTTGAAGGCGCCACAGGCTTTACCAACGACGACTAGTGAAGAAAGAGTTGATGTGCCGGCTGATCAGTTGGGAGTACCGACACCGGCAGCACCACAGCCAACAGAGACACCGGAAATATCGCCAACTCCGTAGGCGATATTTGAAGTATGAAGTATGATTTAAGATTTATGAATAAAACTTTTGGATTTGGTGATTAGACCTTGGAGGAGTTGATGAGCGATGTTGGCCTGGTTGGCAACATCTAGGAAATCTGTTTGAGTTATGTAATCTAAATCTTTTGATGTTATTAGTTGGTTTTTTATTTCAGTTAAAGAACCTTGGGCTTGATAATAGAATTGGATTTTTTCTTTGATTGTTTGTCTACCAAACCCTTCGGCAATGTTGCTAGTAATTGAAATTGAGGCACGTCTCATTTGATCGCACAGAGCAAAGTTTTCTTCTTTTGGAAATTTTCTTAATAACTTATAGATCATTAAAACTAATTTATGACTTTCTTTCCATGTGTTCAGATCTGTAAATGACTTAATTGTGTCATTCATAAATCATATATCGTAAATCATAAATCAATTTTTAATTGACTATCCACCACTTAAATTCAATGTCTTCAGAGATAGGTGAGTCGAGACCAGCCGTAAAGGATCCAGTAGATTTACTAATTATTTGAAGTGATTGATTCTTGCCTCCTTTGGTAATAGTGAGGTAGACAAGGGAGTCAGAGGTAATGTTGCTATTGGTAATAGAAATCTGAGATGTATTGGCGGGTAGACTGCCGACACCAGAGAGAGAATTGCTGTCGGTAAGACTTTTGACGGAGATATCTTTACTAGTTTCAGGAGCAGCGATAATTAGTCCTGTGCCATTATCAGCTTGAAGGAGTGGACTATTGTCTACAGGAGATTGAGGTGTGGTGAACGGGGTGAGTGGAGGTTGAGCTTTAGTGTTTGTATTTTGAGAAGCTAGTTTTTCCAAAGATTCTTTTTCTAGGGTAATATGTTGTTTTTGAGTGGGATCGGCAACGATGGTTAGAAGGCGAGTGTAAGTATCAAGAGCTTGGGGAACATAGCCAGCTTGTGTTTGAAGACGGGCAAGATCGTAAAAGTTCTGGGCTTTAGTTGGTTCGAGATTAACTGTTTGAGAGAGGTAGTTAAGAGTGTTGTTGATGTCGCCAGATCTGGCGAATAGTGTGGCGAGGGTGCGGGTGATCTCGGCAGAATTGGGATTGAGTTGATGAGCTGAAGACAGATCAGCAATAGCATTTTTTAGTAAATCAGGATTATTGTCGATAAGACTTTGGTAGAGACGGCCTCTTTGTTCATAGCCTCGATAGTCTTGAGGAAAGTCTTTGGTGGCTTGAGTAGCGGCTAAGATGGATTGATTAACCAGTTCGACTTGTTCTTCTGGAGAAGAGGAGAGAGCTTTGGTAAAGAATTGTTGAGAGGTAAGAAGATAGTGTTGAATGGATTTAGGGACTTGGGTCGGGACATTATCGACCCTTTGGGTCGACCGTCCCGATAAATCGGGAGATAGAGTGGTGGTTTCCTTGCCTTTAAAAAGGACTAGTCCACCGAAGGAAAGTAGAGTTAGGCCAGAGATCGATAATAGGGGGATTACGGGATTAATTGATGGCTTTAGCAGTGAGCCCGTTGAACTGCTTGATATAGTTTGAAGTTTATTTTTGCCTAAGGATGGGGGTGTTGATACTGTTTGTGTAGATTCTGATGTATTTAGGTGGTCTTTGGATATACTTATTCCGAGTGATTTTAGCTGTTCTAATTGTGACTGTGTCAGGTCCATATTTAATTATCAGTTATCAGTTACGAGTTATCAATTAGTAGTTTGCAATTGTCAATTGATTTGGTGTTATTCGAGCTGTAGGCCTTCAAGGCGGAGTCCTTCGAACAGGGTGTTGCCGGTGTTTGGTGAGAGTTGGGAAGTATCGCAATAGTCGGAATAGGCGATGGTACCTCCGACCGCGGTTTTCTTGCTGCGAACACGGTAGGCATAGGTATTGTTTGCCTGGACATCATTGTCAGTATAGGAACTGGCATCGGGGGCGGTGGTGGTGAGGAGAGTACTACTGCCATTTTTTACACGGTAGACTTCAAAACCTGATTCATCGGAAGAAGTGTCTGTCCATTTGAATACGTAAGAACCAGGATAGGTGGTCTGGTCGATAATACATGAGGTTGGTTGTTTGGGAGTAGTGTCGGTAGAAAAGTAGAAGGCGTCTGTCTGGGTATTACTCCAGGTGTCGCTACCTAAAGGGTCAATGGCTCTGGTTTTCCAGAAATAGGTGGTGTTGTAAGCAAGTGAAGATCCGACAGGAATGATGTAGGTGGCAGTCGTTCCAGAAGAATAAGCAGATGTTCCAACATTCATGCCACTCCAGCCGATGTTGGAAACCGTTTGATCAAATGTGATACAACTATTGGTCATACTACGATTGGTACACATCTTGATCTCATACTGAAGTGCGTCATTATTATAATCAGTGGCGACTGTTTTGAGTGTGGGAGTAAGTGACTGGTTGGCAGAAGCAGTCGTAGGACTAATTAGAACAGGAGTATTTGGTGGTTGATTCATGGTATAGTCGATTCCAACTTGAGTGAGAGATGAAGAGACGGTGTAGTCATGACTGGTAAAAATAGCACGATACTGGAAATAACGTTTGCCTGTAGCTGAGGTAACAGTAGAGCCAATGTTATTGGTTAGATAAGATCCGGCGGAACGAATATCATCTATCCAGATCTTTCTGCCTTCATGACCATTATTGAGGAAGAGAGTAAATAGATTGGAAGCGTTTCTGTCGGTGCTGATCGATGAAGTGATAGGAAAGTATTCTCGTTGCCATTTGAAAACGGTAGCGTTAGCGGTGAATCCACCTGATGGAAAAGATGAACCGGCATCCCAAGAAGAGACAGTGACGGCTCCGGAACTGCTGTTAATTGAGTTAACAGTTCCTTGGGTGGTGAATTCAGTACCACCAATGTTTTCTTGAATTATTATTTTGTCACCAAGATAAAGGGAACTGGCACTGGTACCTAAGCCATAAGCAATAGTATCTATATTAAAAGAATAATCTGTGGAGCCGACAACTAAGTTGCTGCTAACTAGTTTGGCGGCGAAGTCGATAGTAATTTGATGGGTGCGGGTACTAATACTGTAGGCTTGACGAATTTCTTCGGCAGAACGCGCAATATTACTGATATGTATTTCGTCGATATAGCCAGTAAAGAAGTTTGAAATGCCGTTGGCGGTAGCCCCCATATAGACGTTGTATGTTTGTACGGCAGCGGTGCCAACACCAGGCGTAGAAATTTGTTGTCCGTCTAGATAGGCTTGGGCATTTGTCCCGTCCCAAGTGATGGCGATATAATGCCAAAGATTGTCGGACACATTAGTAGTAGTTAGGACGGTGTTGACTCCACGTAAATTAGAGACGAGGTTTCCTGAAGTGTTTATGTATATTCCAAATGTAGCTGATCCTCCGGTACCTCCGCCACGACCAACAATCATTTGATTGGTAGCATTAGCACTTGGATTTTTGAACCAGGCGTCAACTGTCCAGGAGACTCCAGATTGGGCAAATAGGTCATTGGCGGCACTGGAAAGGTTGCTGGCAATATAGTTTGTACCATTAAAATATCGGGATTTGCCGATCTTGCCGGGAGCGGATATGGGGTGATGGTTGAGTTGTATGAGACTGGTGATTGTCGGATTGCCCGTTGTTAATGAAGCAACTATAATGTTGGAACTGTTGGGAGTAAAGTTTACCCAACTGACATTATTGTCGTATTGCCAAGTGGTGCCGTTATATCTAACTCCAATAAAATGGTTACTGTTGCTTGTATATGCAGTTATCCCTTGTGCTGATAGAGAAGGGGAATACATAACAAAAGCTGAAAGTGCTGCATTTTCGATCATAGCAACACCGTAGTTGATGGTGGGGGTAGAGAGGGTAATGCCATCTATGGTGACAATATAGCAAGCAGCATCGCCACCAGTGCAGGTTATATCAAGTTCACCGTCGTTGGCAGATCCGTTCCACTGGTTGGCGATAAAGGTAAGGTTAGAACTTCTGATTCCATAAGCCATACCATAATACTCACTAAGTCCGTGATTGCTAGAACCACTACTATCCAAGTATTTATCGTCATCGAGTCTCCATAATCCAATGGTATTGTTGTCTGGTTGACCGTTGATGTAATTTGACTCACCTATAGTGGCGGAAAGATATGATCCGGGGCGGTCGGCGGCAATATAGAATGGTAGAGATAATTTATTCGAAAGATCGGAACTGGTGATGGGTATGTTGAGGTAGTGGTGGCGACCTAGACGGTAACTTTCGGCAATTTCATTGGCAGAACGGGCTATATTAGAGAGGCGTACTTCATCAATAATACCGCTAAATGGGCCTGAAGCACTGGAACCGTTGGCTGAGCCTATCCCGAGTGTTGTTGCATCATTTACTACAGTATTCCCCATGGTTGTGCTGTATATCAGATCGCCATTGCGGTAGATCCTCAAGAAGGTACCATCGATTATGGCAGCAACGTGTTGCCATTGATTTGCTGCTAGTCCGGCGGCGGTTGAAATATAGTCGGTTACTCCATTTAAGGTGAACCCTAATTGTCCTGTAGGGCGGACATAAAAAGCCCAGGTTCGGGTCGTAGCAGATCTTTCTCCCGCAATGGCCATAGCAGTTGAAACAGTATTTGGTTTAATCCAGGCTTCAACGGTAAATGATCCTGATGCTCCGGTATCGCTAGCACTTATCCTGTCGGTGGTTCCATTGAAATTTCTCCCTTGATCATTTATGCCTTTGACTGTGGTGGTACCGGTGGGGGTGCTGTGGTTGCCGTAGATACTACTGTCTTTGATATAGGCGCCGGTACCGCTGGTCTCGTCGAGGTGCCATAATCCAATGGTAGATGAATCAGCGTTAAGGGCTCCAGTTTGAAATTTTAGAGAATTAGTTCCTTCTATTTTGATATTTGGGTCAGAGGTAAAACCGGAATAATAAAGAGAGGTGGGAATGGTGTTGTAGAGAGCAGCTACTTGAGTGGCAGAGAGGGCTTTATTGTAAACTCTAACCTCGTCGATACCTCCATTCCAGAATTCGGTACTAAGGTCGGATCGAGCACCGATGACTAGGGGAAGAGTGTTAGCTGTGGCAGTGGTATGGGTATTACTAACATTGGTAACATCGGTACCATCTATGTAGATGCGACACTGAGTGCCATTGCGAACGGCAGCTACGTGGTGCCATCCGGTGGAACTAGGGAGAGCTCCCCAGGCAGTAGATGAATCTGTCCAAGTAATTCCGTTGTCTGTTCGACAGAAGACTTCCCCCATATTGCCAACAAGCATAGCGAAACCGCCAGTGCCACCAGTTCCGGTCTTGGAGATTATTTGACGATTGCCACTAGTGGTGGGATTGACCCAGGCAGAGATAGTAAAATTGCCGGTAAAACTGATCGAGGAGTGGTGGGGGATGTAGACATAACCGGTACCGGCGAGAGAGCGGCCGATGTCAAATTTGCCAGTAGTAATAGTGGCGTTGACTGTGCGGCCATGATTGGTGGATCGAGAGTCGGTAATGCTAGTACCAACAGATTCATTAAGAGTCCAGTAGGAGACAGGTGAGAAATCGGGGGCGGTGTCAAGCGAATGGATAATAGCTTCGTTAGTGATTGGATTCCAGTTGTCCCAAGTGCCGTCGTTGGGATCGGAGCTATCGCCGACTCGAGTTTGAAATTCAATGTTACCGGAATTGTAGTTGCTGAGGATTTCATGTGGAGGAAGGGTACGAGAATAGATACGGGTTGAATCGAGAATACCATTTAGATATTGGGTATCGTTATATAGTTGACCTAGGTAAATGTCGGCAAGTGATTGGGTTGATGCTGAAAATCCAATACTGGTGGTATTTTGGAGGATGCCGTTTAGATAAAGGTTGATATTGGTACCATCACTGGTGGCAGCGATAAAATACCACTTGCCTGTTTCAAGTGAATTATTGGACATAACAGTAGAACTAGAGACATTCTGTTTGCTGACTTCAAATGTGGCCTTCCCAGAGGTTCCGATACGTAGAGCATATATAAATTCATTGGTAGTGTTACGTTGCTTATTAATAATAACTTGATCTTGGAGAGAATTAAGTTTGATCCAGGTTTCAATGGTAAAAGGACTGGTTTGATAGAAGTTTGTACTTGGATGATCAGGGATAACAATACTATCGTTGATTCCGTCAAATTTCATTGCATATTGTCCCCATCTGCGATCAGTAGTCCAGCCTGATGAAGTGTTGGGATATTTGATGACAGTAATGCCGGATCCACCATTACCGCCATTAAAATAACTACCATTATAGCTACCCCCCGCACCACCACCTCCTGTGTTGGCGGTACCACTTCCTCCGGCTGCATTGAGAACGGCACTACCTCCACCACCACTACCACCGACACCGACAAAATTTCCGTTAACTTCTCCACCACCTCCACCTCCAGCATAATAAGTATTAGTGCCGGTAATACTGTTGGTAAGTCCGATACCACCATTTCCTGATCCAGCAGTGTTGCCTCCATTACTACCTTGAGCTCCAGCACCTCCTCCACCGCCACTATTTCCGACCCAGCCAACATCGACCAACCCTGTACCACCAGAGGTGCCTATGCTTCCGGAATTTCCTCCACCTGGTGCTGCGGGTGCTGCAGTGCGAATTGGCCCTCCGCCTCCACTGGCTCCGTTTTGGCCAGCGGCTCCGCCGTGACTTACTCCACCTCCACCACCGACAACTTGAAAAATAGTTCCTCCGCCTGGTTCTCTGAGATGAGAAGCTCCTCCATTGGTTCCACTAGCTGAGGTAGCAGTGCCACCGATACCTCCTGCACCAACGGATATAGGATATGATCCAGCTCCGTATATAAAACCGTCGTATTTGATTCTGTGTTGATATCCACCAGCACCTCCACCAGATCCAGTGTTGGCGCCTCCACCTCCACCGCTGACAACTAGCATTTCAACAGAGCCAATGCTGTGAGTTAGAGTGAGGCTGTGAGTACCACCACGAAAGGTATGGATGTTGTAGCCATCAATAACTGAAAGGGTTCCGCCGACAGCTACTGGTGGAACGTCGGGGTTACCGGCGTTGTTGAAACTGTAAGTAGACCCGTTACAGCTTGAGCCACAGGTACCTCCGACATTTTGAACAGATGATGCGAGAGTGTTAAAATCCCAGTGGGCGATTAGGCCAGTAGAATCGTAGAGAGCTTCGCCTTCACTGGTCCCGACTCCTAATTCTGTCCAAGAAAAAGAGTCCCAGCTAAAGACATCGTCGGTGTAGTCAATGGTGGGGGAGGTGTAGACGCTGTAAGGACGACGAGAGGCGCTCATTTTTATTTCTTCCGGAGAGCGGGCAATATTCGAAATGCGGACTTCGTCTATTTTTCCCGAGTAGTTGTTGGTGTATCCTTGGCCGATGTAGGCGTTGAGTGAGCTTACTGAAGCGGTTTGGGTGTTACCTACTTGATTGGTTATGTTGCCGTTAACATACCAAGTTAACTGTTGATTGGTGATGTCTCTGACGATAGCAACGTGCGACCATTGATTGAGTGGTAGGCTATATTTTGTTCCAAAACTGGTATATGGTGATGCATTGCCGCCGCCGCTACCGTAGTAGTAATTTAAGACTCCACTTGTTTCGTGGGTAATGGTGCCTTCACCGCCATAGGCTTTGGCGTAAGGATTGCGCCTGACTGAATAATCGGTGGGGTATAGCCACATTTCGATGGTTTGATTTCCAGTCATTTGTAGGGAGACGGGGTTTCCAAGGTTGATGTTGTCGGTACCGCCATTGAAGTTTCTTGATTTATCGAGGATGCCATCGACAATAGTAGTACCGGTGGCGGTGCCGTTGTTGTTATTGCCAGAACTGTCCTTGACGGTGGTACCAGAAGTTTCGTTTATGTGCCAGAGGCCAACGGTGTGGGCATCGGAGGTGTTTTCTTGGTAATAAGCAACTAGTTCTGGAGCTGTTTCGCCGGTGCCAATATCTTTAACACGATTGAATTGTCCACCGGAAAACTCTGAGATAGTATCGTGAACGATAGTGGGGTCAATGGTTATGGGCAGAATCCGAGAAGGGTCATGTAACCAATCGGTGTCAATTTCCAGGGCAAGAATATATTTATCAATGTCGTCTTTGTCGTTAATAAGATGATACTTTAGATCGTAGGTTACCTTTCCTTGTCCATCAACGGCATATGGGGCTTGGATATGGAATTGATATTGACCATCGAGGTCATAGAAAACAGGGGTACCATTTGATGAATTTTTAAGAGTTAAGTTTTTGGTAACAAGATTGCTTTTGAAAATATTTTCTTGGGGAATTTTATGGAGAACGATGTCTTCTTTTAGGCCGTTTTCAAGTAATTTGTATCGTAACTCAATATTGTTGTTGGGTACTGTATAGGTAACTTCATTTAAGGAGTGGGAAATTGAGGCATTGGTAAGGGGAGTGGTAAATTTTATCTGGCTTTTATCACGAGAGATAGAGACGTCGGCTCCTTTGGAACTAACATTTAAAGAAGTTGAAAAACCGTTGACGGAACTAGTGATTTCTGAGGAAAAAATAGATGACTCAAAGTTGATTGGTTGAGAGGTATTTTTTGGGGGAGAAGTAGGAAAAAATGGATATAATAATGATATAGAGAAAATACCTAAGAACAGGTATTTTGCGAGGTTTTTTCTAAGTGCTGTTTTCAGACGTTTCCGAACCATAAAAATTGATAATTTAAGTATATAGATTTAGTTGATGATCCACCAGTTGATGTCGATGTCTTGGGTCAAAGCCTCGTCGATAGCGATAGTGAAGGAAGAATTGCAAGGTGATCCTTCGACAAGCTCAGGATTGTTCTTGTCACAAATGTATTTTGATTTGACAAAAACAACTTGATTGTTGGTGGAACCAGCCGGGGTGAGGTAAATAATAGAAGTGGGAGTGATCTTGCTGTTGTTGATAATGAGTTCGGTTTTGCCAGCAGGGAGAGTGGCAATACCAGCAGCAGCATTGGAGTCAACTTGGGCGGAGCTGGTAGCGAGTTGGGCAAAGCCGGATTCGGCGATAATTGGAGCAGAGGCGCTGTCGGTGGCGACATTAATCTTCTTGGTGTTTATTTCGTCGGCATTTATAAGAGAGGCAAAGAGAGAACCAGAGACTCCGACATTACCACCGACAGTGAGGTTGCCACTAAGGGTTACTTCACCATTTTCAGCGATAACTAGGGAATTATTCATAATGTTAACTGAGCCAAGACCACTGGGTTGGATATAGAGAGCGGTATTGGTGGTCTCGATGAAATTGTCTTTTATAGCAATCTCGCCAGCGGTAAAGGTACCGGTGACAAAGGCGTTGCCAAGTTGAGTGTCGCCAACAACGATCAGTTTGGAACCGATAACCATGTTGTCGGTGAGGGACATATCGCCGGTAACAGTGACTTGGGAAGTGGCAATGTCATAAGTCCAGCCCGATGATTCAGCCAGAATAGCCGAAGGCGTTGCGTCTTGTGGAGTTTCAGTCGAAGCGATGGCGGCACGGATTTCGTCACGAAGAGCAGTGATTTTGTCAGTCATTATTTGTCCGAATTCACCTTCTTTGCTGATAACTTTGTCAGCATAGACAGTGGAGAAAGAAGCTTCTTTGGCTTTGATGTTGCCGTCAATGACGATGGTGTCAGTAATGTCGTCAAGAGGAGCAATGGTGTCGGTTTTGACAACTTTTGATTTGGTGGTTTCAGCAATAATGTTTTGAGCAACTAGGTTGATAGTTTTAATAAAGCCGGTGTTGATTTTGTGAGAATAAATAGCTGACTCGATTTCATTTTTGGAATCAACGTATCCAAGAGAGGCGAGAATCTCTTCGGAAATATTGTAGTCGACGTTAACTTGACCTTCGGTGGTGATGGAGAGGCCGGTGAGTTTGTGGTTGAGCTCTTGGGTGGCATTAACTAATAATGCGGTAAGTTGGCTGGTTTGCATACCATAATAACCACTTTCGGAATCGAGACCGACGACTTCAGGGGCGTAAGGTAGAGCATCTTGGGCGATGAAACCCATGACGGGAGTCTTGCTGGGATCGTTGATCATGTTGTAGGTGACTCCTTGGAGCCCCATGACTTTGTTAAGAGAATTGGTGATTGGAGCGATATTTTCTTTAAGACGACGATCGGAGGCATTGTACCAGGCTTGGTTACCACCGCACTTATTGGCAGCTGTGGCTTGACAGTAGAGGGCATAACCAGTGCTGGTGTTCCAGGCATAGACGGCGGTTCCACTACTGGTGTTGACACCAATAACGCCAGCTCCAGTGCTAGTGTTGGTTCCCTTAATGGCATCGTTGGCACTGGTGACGACATCAAGTTTGTTAGCTGGATTGGTGTTGCCAATACCAACATTGCCGTCATATCTAATCCTCATTCTTTCTGTGTCGCCAACAGTAAAGGCGGCTGTTTTAAATACTATGTTTCCTGTTCCATTGTTGGTACCAAGTCCTACACGATATGCTTGATCTCCATTCGAGACGATATTGTAATCGTTGGCAACTTGACCAGACATGCCGTAGTAAGCGTTTCCGGATCTTAAATATCCTTCAACATGAAGTTTTTCGGCTGGGTTGGTATTACCAATACCAACATTGCCTCCAGCAAAATAGTATTTGCTAGCACCAAACTCCATGCTGCGGACTGCACTGTTGGCAGTATTGACGGAGTATAGACTGACTCCGTCAGTGAAGTTAAGGTTGCCGCGAATTAAAAGATTTTGATCGGTAGTAGCTTGGATGTCGAGTTTGCCATTAGGAGCGGTGGTACCGATACCGACATTACCAGATGTATTCATATACATGGTAGTGGCATTACCACTGCGGTCGAAGCTGTAGGCTCCAGCACCACTATTTAAAACAAGAGTATTACCTTTGACACCAAGACCGTAGCTAGAACTTGCGGAAGCGCCGTCATAAAGACTGAGTTGATATTCAGAGTAAGTATCAAGAAAGCCAGCGGCAACGTTATTGGATATTGAAAGTTTGGTGTTGGGGTTGGTATTACCGATACCTATGTTACCATTCGAGTCTATAACAAATGGGCTTGCTCCAGAATTTGCGGATAGAATTTGTAGATAATCTCCTGCTTTAGTATCAATGTAGTATGGCCAAGCAGTACCGGATTTGCCTCCAATAGTAAGACGTGTTCCGTTGGTGTTGTCAGTGAGATTAATATCACCGGCAACTTCTAGTTTGACCGCAGGGTTGGTGGTACCGATACCAACATTGCCAGAGATAATCATATTGCCAGCTCCAGGGTCGACGGTGGCATAAGAATAACCTAGAGATAGACCTCCTGTGCCAGAAATTGCAAGTACTTCAGTACCAGCATTTCCGGGGTAACGATTGTTAAAGAAAGATAGTCTAGTATTACCCGACCCCATGCCAATACCCCAAGATTGAACTGAGCTTTGAATGAGAGAGATTACGGCACCATTACTGTTGGTGCCTCTTAATGCTAAACCAATGTTAGTATTTGAGCCAAAATTACCTTGAATTCCGAGAGTTGCCTCAGGAGCGGTGGTGCCGATACCGAGATAGCCATTATTTTTTATCCTCACTGCTTCGACCATTGCCGTTGGGCTATCTGGGTGGATGTAAAAAGCTAGATCGGTAGGGCTATATGTTCCGGTTTTTTTGACGGCGGCGATTCTGGCTTGATTGGATCCTGTTCCAGACCCTACGTTGAATAATAATCCTGCGTAACTTTCGTCGGTGGAGACGTTGTTTTCTATATGTAAGACATCAGAACTTGTGGTGGACGTGCTCTGGACGTCTAATTTGTAAGAAGGGCTACCGGTGCCAACACCGAGATTGCCTCCGTTGAAGTAGCTATTGCCGTTTGAATTTAGTTTTACTCGCTCTGAGAAAGATGAGTTTTTGATGCTAAGTTCGCCACTACCACCATTGAGATTAGTATAAATAATTTCACTGTTTCCAGAATTACGGATACTTAGTCCGTGTGATCCGCTTTTTGAAATGAGTTGTCCAGTGGTTGTTAAATTACCGCTTCCAAGGTCTAGTTTTTCTGATGGGTTAGTAGTCCCAATACCGACATTTCCATTTGAATACTTAAAGAACATAACTTCGGTGTTGCCGATATTTAGACGAGTATCTTGGGTGAGTGTGCCACCAAGGCTAAGGACATTTCCTGTCAGACTTAAGCCGTT
>DDWP01000054.1:292-7046 GCA_002345725.1 Candidatus Shapirobacteria bacterium UBA2283 | reverse complement strand
TGTGAGTCTAAGAGGACTCGAACCTCTGACCTCATCAATGTCAATGATGCGCTCTAACCAACTGAGCTATAGACTCTTAATAGAGGGATTATAACAAATTAATTTACACTTCTGGCGGCGGAATGTTCGTTGCTGAACAAATACTGATCGCCACCTTGTTTCTTGTTTTTAACTTTGTTCCAAAATAGATTTTTCTTCTTTTTCTTGCTAGCAAATGCTTCCATCCACAGGCTGGCTTCATTAATGTTTTTGCGCATGTCAATAATAAAGTTTTTGATACGAGTAAGAACACTTATTTGATAGCTATTTGCATCAATTACATTAGAATCGGCTATACGAATGACATCTGTGCTTATATTTGAGGTAGATTGGGCTAATTTTTTGATTTCTAGCCGAAGATCTTCGATAGCTTGTTTTAGTTCTCGCTGCCTTTGATCAAAGAGGATATTTTGCTCTTGGGCTAAATGATTTAGACCAAAAAAAGATTCGTGGGAAGTGACGGGTTTGTTGATCTCTACTGATTGGCCGAGGCCAAGAATGCCCTTGAGACTAAAAGTGGCCGGTTTTTTGACGACATTGTCGATTTGGGAGTCTTCCTTTAAAACTTCGCTGTTGAATGCCTTATTTGCTTTAGGATTTTTAGGGTTAAATGACCCTTTGAACCTGCCGGACATGGCGGAATTGTAGCATTTTTATAAGACGTTATCTAGATACTAGAGTTTTTTCAAAAATTCGAAGACTTTTTGTTGAGTTAGGAGGTAATAGACAAGGTTGAGATTTTGGGCCAATTGCTTGTTTTTGTTTACCAGCTCGTCAACTTCTTGTTGGCTGACCTCAAGCTTCTCTTCTTTGGCGATCTTGTCGATGGCTAGATTGGTAATCCATTCATTCTTAACTTGAACCTCTAAACTGGCTTGATATTGTTCAACTGTTTGTTGGCGATTTTTAAGGTATTGAGCGACTGTTAGTCCGGCTTGTTGGGTTTGGTCGACTAGGTCGGCTAGTTTTTTCTCGACATCAGCTTTAATCAGAATAGATGGCATGTCTACTTTACTATTTTTAACCATAGATTCCATTATATTGGTTAGTTTCTGGTTGTCGTCATCTTTGCTGAGGTTGATTTTTTTGACCTCATCTTTGTATTTTGGATTGAGGGTGGTCTCGGGTAATTCACAGCCAGTGATTTCAACTTGCCATTCTTTGTCGAGAGTAATGGGTGGATTGAGAATTTTTACCTGTGGCTGGATGATTGGTTTGAGCTTGTTGTCGGTAATAATGTGGCTATAGGCATGGGAGATAAGATGGCTGAGGACTTCTTCAATAACCTTAGATTCGGAGATATTTTGTTTGACAACATCTAAGGGAGCTTTACCTTTGCGAAAGCCTTTGATCTCAAAATCTGACTGAATAGATTTGAGGGTGCTTTGGTAACCGGAATTGATTTCCTCGGTAGTGAGGGTTAGGTTGATAGTGAAGGTTTTGTCAGGTTTGGTGACGATTTTTGGAGCATTATTTTTGGTAGTCATAAGTAGGAATATGATATCATGGATATACGTGAACGAGACACAAAAGACAATCGCTATCGCAGGAAGGATAATTTTCTCTGGAACCATACTGATGCTCGGGGTAGTTACTTTGATTGTGGGTGCATTGAGTTTTAAATACAATGGAGAGACTGGGAGTTATCCGCTATTTGGCAAGGTTGAAGTCGACAGTGTAGTGTTAGCGGCATCTAACGGGGTAGAAGAAGGCTTGACGGGTGTGAGTGAGGCTTCTAGTCGGGTTGAGAGTGAGGATGCTAGGCCTTTGTTGATTAGAAAGTACTTGGAAAAATATAATTCGCCATTAGTCCCCTACTCTGATCTTATATTTGAATTGTCGGAAACATATGGATTCCCTTATTACTGGATCGTAGCTATAGGTCAGCAGGAATCAAATCTGTGTAAAAAGATACCTGAGAATTCTTTTAATTGTTGGGGTTATGGGATACATTCAAAAGGGACTCTAAGATTTGAAAATTACGAAACAGCTTTAAAAAGTTATGCGGAGTACTTAAAAAGGGTTTATTTTGATAAAGGATTAGATACTCCGGAGCTGATTATGAAGAAGTATTGTCCAAGTTCTAATGGTTCTTGGGCTTTTGGGGTGAGACAATTCATTAACGATATTGAGTCTGGGGATTTTTGATACATTGATTGCTAGATACATATCTATTTTGTACCTTGACTTAGCTTATATATTTTGTTATAAATCACCCTAGATCCCGGGGTGGCTCCTCTAAAAAGCAGACTCTGGGATTTTTTTGGTCTAAATCACCCCTTTTAACCTTATCTCTTAGTAAGAGAGGAAATATTGACGGGGTTACATTTTTTAGATTGGAGAGTTAAAATAGCCTTATGGGAATGATATCAACAGCACAAATGAAACGCGGAATGTACGTAATATTTCACGATGAACCACACATGGTGGTGGATATTACTTTCGTCTCACCGGGTAAAGGTTCAGCTTTTTACCGAGTTAAACAAAAATCTTTATATACTGGTAGAGTGGTCGAATATACCTATAAATCCGGGGAAAAAATTGAAGAGGTGTTGGTAGAAACTCATGAAGCGGAATATTCTTATTTTGATGGTAGCAACTACGTATTTATCGAACCAAGAACTTATGAACAATATTCGGTGGCTGAGGATATAGTAGCTGAAGATAAAATTTATCTAAAAGAAGGAATACTCTATAGAATAAAATTCTACGAAGAAAAACCAGTTGGTTTGACTTTGCCAAAGAGTATTATCTTAAAAGTAGTTGAGTCAGAAAATTCTGTTAAGGGTGACACTGCTACTAACGCTTTGAAAAATGCTGTATTGGAAACTGGGGCTAAAGTTTTAGTTCCTTTGTTTATAAAAGTGGGTGAAGAGGTGTCAATTAGTACTGAAACTGGACAATATTTGTCGAGAAAAAATTAGGTTATAGTCCGATATCTGGATCTATTTGTGGGGGGTCAAACTGAATATTGGTCCTGGTATTTTGATCTATCTTTTCAAATTTTGCATTGATTTCTGCCGGCATGGTGAGGGCGGGTGTTTCAGTCGGGACTGGAGTGGTTTCTATTATCGGTGTTGGCTCGACTATGACTGGTTTTAGCTGTGATTTACGAAAAATGGTGATAATAAAGCTAAGTACTGAGAGCACAGCAATAATAACAACCAAGATAATTAGAATTTTTATTTTTGGATCTTTGGGGATGGAGAAGTTTTTATTGTTGGGTTTGGCTGCTGTGGGAGTGTTAGGAGATTGAGGCTCTGGCACAACCGAATCGGCAAAAGGGTTTCTGACTTCTAAATCTGGATTTTGATAAGGGTTGTCCATACTTACGGCTTGAAAAATTTATTAACTATCAATTTAAGATCTGCAGAGATTTCGATAAGATAGTTGTTGGCCTGGTTTAATTCCAGTTTAGAGCTGGGGTAGAAGTTGTTGAATTTATTTTGACTTTGACTTCTTTGACCAAAGGCGATGGCATTGTTGAGACTGGTGGTGACCAGATCGGATTTGATAGCTAGGGTACTGACCCATTGCTGACTTTCTGTTTGAATTTGGGGATTGGTCTTAATGTCCATGCCGAGAGACTGGATATTTTCTAAAGTTAGTTGTCTTAGGTTGACTTCATGTTGAACTAAAGATGAGTAGATGGTTTGTTGAATGACAATGTATTTTTCTTTGAAATCATCAACCCATCGGATAAGGTCTTTCTCATTGTTGATGGAAGGAACGACAGATAGCTGTTCTTCGAACCATGATTCCCACTTACTAATTTCTATCTGATATTTTTCAGTATTGGTGGGGTTAACGCTTTCGTAGTCGTCAAGCATGGTTCGTAAAGCGAGAAGGTAGGCTTTGAAGGCTTTATTGCGAGCAGTAATGGCTTCAATTGAAGCATCAAACTTTTCTTTTTGGGTAGTGATAGTCCCGTATCTAGTCCAAACACGTTTCTTGTCTACATATTTTAGATATGATTGTTGATAGATATCGTATTGGAAGAGATAATCTTTCTTGTATTGTTCAAAGAAATTAGGGGCAGGTGTTGGCGAGGGAATTGTTGTGGGTGTCTCTTGAGGGGCTGAACTGGGGGTGATATCCTGAGCTAGAGCAGGAGTAGTAAAAAGAAGAAATAAAACAAAAAACCACATAAAATAGTGTAGCAGAAAAAAGGTGGGTTGCGAGAGGATCGAACTCTCGACCAATCGCTTAAGAGGCGATTGCTCTACCACTGAGCTAGCAACCCAAGTGACTTAACTTAGGAATTATATCGCATAAGTACGCCCAGGGGGAATCGAACCCACATCACCAGTTCCGAAGACTGGTACTCTATCCATTGAGCTATAGGCGCTTTTCTTTTGAGTATCCTCGACAGGGATCGAACCTGTGACCTCTTCCTTAGAAGGGAAGCGCTCTATCCAACTGAGCTACGAGGACAACTAGCGCTATTTTATCAAAATTGTTGATAAAATATGCTACTCATAGGCCGCTGTGGTGAAATTGGTATACACGTACGCTTTAGGAGCGTATAGAGAAATCTGTGGGGGTTCGATTCCCTCCAGCGGCACACTTACTTAAATAAATTATTGAAGAATTGAATTGTCTTTTGATAAAAAGTTGTTTTTGGACTGTAGATACTTCCAGAATCGTTAATGGAGACTATTTCTAATGGGGCTATGTTTTCCCAACTGATGAATGTTTTATCTTGGTGATCTGTAGATGAATTTATTTTTATTTTGTAATTGAAGGTCTGGTTACGTCCGGGGAGGGTAAGTTGATCACTGGTGCAAATAGCGTCTAGTGTGACGTTGGCTGTAGATTGGGGTGTAAGACAGATCGTTTTCTCACCCCAGATGGATTGTCCGGCGTTCTTGAGAGTTATCTTACCGGGATACTCGATATCACTGAAAAGAAGGAAAGGAAGTTCGTTTCTCACAATTTCGTAAATGGTAGTTTGCGGTGGGGAGTTTTTTGTTTTTGGTAAAGAGAGTATTTTTTGATAACTGGGGTAAAGTTTCTCTTCTTTGTTGAGCCACGAAAAATGGTCAAAGGGTTCGTACGGGTAATTGTAAATAAATGGGGTAACGGCTATAATTCTCGGATCTTTTTGCCAGATGTCTAAAGCAGTGATAAGAAATTTAGAGGCTGTCTCGGCGGTGTAGTAGTTATTGTTGACCTTCTCCCCTTCTCGGTGAGGCCATCCAGTTTCGGTGATAAAAACGGGATATGTTTTCTGGATACCTAATGATTTTATAAAATTTAGTTCCCATTGATAACCGCGGATGCTGTGTTGGCCAGTTTCGTTGGGTGTACCTATATAACCGTGGTTGGGGTAAGAGTGTGAAGCCAAGGCGTCAAAATGATCAAAATATTCTGGTCTATAGACATATATTTCACGATAGACGTTGGCGGCAGATTTGAATTGGTCAGGTTTTTCGGGAGCAGCTAGATCGAGACCAGTGCTGAGTATGTAGAAGTTTTTGTTAAGGGATTTGAATTTATTGTAACTATATATCGAAATATCAGTAAAACTTTTTATATCAACAGATCCTCCCCATTCTGAACCATGGTTGATCTCGTTAAACAAAATTATGTGTTGTCTGGCTGTCGGCCAGGTTAGAGAATTAAGAAACTCGGAGACTGAATCTATGTCAGAGATGGATGGTCTTTTCCAATGATCTTGCTCCATGGTGGCGGCAATACGAATGATGGGTATAATATGAAGTTCGCGACACTTATTGAAGAAATCTTGCCAAACATTTTTGTCTAGTTGATCTGTTCTGATAACTAGGGTAGCCCAACCCCAGTCTCCTCCTCCGGAATTGATGACTTTGGAGGCTGATTCAATATCTTGGGTCTGGGTAAGGTGGAGACCAAAAATGTTTTTGCTTTCGGCAAAGACGTAAGACGTAAAACTTAATCCGCAAAATATAAATAAGAAGAGAAAAAATAGTGTTTTTTTCATATAATACCGTGAGTCTCATTTTACTATACAAATGGTTCCAGAAGAAATCCAAAGAAAAATATTGGCGGTGGAGAAAGAGCTCCGCGATACGCCATATGATAAAAGTAGTCAGTTTCACCATGGAGTTTTAAAGGCGAAACTTTCCAAGCTTCGTGACATGTTGGAGCAAAAAATTAGTGGAGGTGGAGGTGGAGGTGTTGGTTATGCCATAAAACATTCTGGAGATGCTTCGGTGGTCTTGGTAGGGTTGCCGTCAGTGGGAAAGTCTACTTTGTTAAATGCGATCACAAATGCTGAATCGAAGGTGGGTAACTACGACTTTACAACTCTAGGGGTAGTCCCAGGAATGATGGAGTATAAAGGAGTTAAGATACAAATACTTGATCTTCCGGGTATAATTGAGGGTGCAGCCAAGAACAAGGGTTTTGGAAGAAAGGTTTTGTCCGTAATTAGAGCGTCGAACCTGGTGGTGTTGATGACTGACTATAAGAGAGCGGATTGGCTGATAAAGGTGAAACAAGAGTTGGAGAGTGCTGGCATGAGATTAAATAAGAGACCTCCCAAAATTCATATCCATAAGATGGGTAAGGGGGCAATTCAGATTATTGACCCGTTTTTTTCTTTACCGACAGATACAATGGCTGAAATTGCTAAAGAGATGGGGATGGAAAATGCAGTGATACAGTTGGGTGAAAAAATCGAGAGTCTTGATCAGTTTATTGATGGTTTGAGTAAGTCGAGGACATATATTCC
>DDWP01000054.1:0-278 GCA_002345725.1 Candidatus Shapirobacteria bacterium UBA2283 | reverse complement strand
GTGGTATATATGAGTGCTAAAAGCGGCTTGGGTATGGAAGAATTTAAAGAAGCGGTGTGGAGAGGTTTGGGGATGGTGAGGGTGTATTTAAAAAGAGAACGAGTGGCGGAGGCTGATAGAAAAGAGCCATTGATTATGAAGAAGAGTGATAGTTTGTCTGATGTATTGAAAAGGATTAGTAGTGAAATGAGAGACGATGTCTCTAGAGCCTGTATTTGGGGTAAAAATGCTAGGTTTCCTGGACAGGAGGTATCGTTGAAGTCGTTGGTTTTTGACGA
>DDWP01000079.1:5129-5484 GCA_002345725.1 Candidatus Shapirobacteria bacterium UBA2283 | reverse complement strand
AGCAATTTGTGTTTCTTCTGTGTTCTTTTTCATAATATATAAATATTGTCCTTTATCTCTGATACAGATACAATTACTTATTAATATGAAAATTGCAATTGTTGGGGCAGGAATGACTGGGTTGGTGGCCGGATATAGATTGTCACAAAAAGGACACCAAGTGACAATATTTGAAAAATCTAGTGATATTGGTGGATTAATGGGAGGATTTCAAATTGGCAAGACTAATCTGGAAAAAGCTTATCACCATATTTTTTCGACTGACAAATATATTATCGACCTAATTGAAGAACTGGGACTAAAAAATAAATTAAAATGGCATGAAGAAAAGACAGCACTCTACTACGATCAGGAA
>DDWP01000079.1:0-5090 GCA_002345725.1 Candidatus Shapirobacteria bacterium UBA2283 | reverse complement strand
TGGCTACAACTAGACAATAATTGGCACAAGTATGAAGATGAATTGGCCTATAAATGGATGCAAAAGTGGTGTGGTGAGAAAGCATATAAAGTGATATGGGAGCCACTTTTAAGAGGAAAGTTTCATGATAAATACAAAGAAATAAGTATGGCTTGGCTCTGGGCGAGGATTCATACTCGAGGGAATTCGGCAAAATTAGGATATCTACATGGAGGGTTTTATCAAATTGCAGAAGCTTTGGCAAAAAAAATTAATGGGAAAATTGTTTTAAGCACAAACGTTACCACTGAGAACTTAAAACAATTTGATAAGGTTTTATATACGGGAGCGTCAAAAGAAGTGGAGTATTTGGGGGCGATTACGGTAATATTTACTAGTAAACAGAACTTGAGTAAATATTATTGGCATAATATTAACGATAAAGACTCCCCTATTCTCTGCTTTATTCAACACACTAACTTAGTTAACAAAAGAGAGTACGGTGGCAAACATGTTTATTACATGGGGACATATATTCCAAATGAAGGTGGATTGATGGATAAAAGTGAGAAAGAAATTAAAAAAGTATTTTTTGATTATTTGAAAATAATATATCCAAAATTTAATGGGGCAGATAAAACCTGGGTATGGAAATTTAAGAATGCACAACACATCGTTACACGAAAATTCAAAATTCAAAAATCAAAAATCAAAATAAATGTGTATCAGGCGAACTTTGCGATGATTTATCCGGAGGATAGGGGGACTAATTTTGCGGTGAGAGAGGGGGAGAAGGTGGCGAAAGAACTAGTATACCTTGGTGGCGTAAAATCTGACATACATGCGAAATAGCAGAAGAATCAAGTGCCCCAGCTCTGATTAACTCGACAACATCCGAAACAGGGATGTCGCGATATTTTTTACCAGATGGCAAATCCTGTTGATTATCAGAATACTCAGTAAGCCCCCATATTAGAGCACACCCACTGTTAGGGAACTTATTCATCCCTTGTCTAACTCCAGTGTGTTCTTTTGCTCGAGGTGGACGAAGATAATACTTGGAATCGGCAGCGGAGTAATATTCTTCAAGACGTAGATTTAAGTCGGCATTACTTAATTCGGGATTAAGGATTAACTTCCCGGTGTGCAGTTGTTCTAGAGTAATGGTGGCAGCAGTCAACTCACAACTAATTCGGCCACTGGCTAGTAACTGATGTATCTCTTCGTCGGAGTATTCGACAGACTTAGCATATTCCAAGCTTCCATCTAAGCTTTTGGGTACATGTTCTGATGTATGAGTCACAGGTTCAGTAAGTTGAAGTACGACCAGCTCGTTGGCACCAGCTTCAAAGTCATGAGTTTCAATAAGCTGACCTATGTTTGTAGTAACGATATTATCGGGGTCATTTGATATTCCGGATTCATTCAAAAACTTTTCTTTATAATCTTTAGCCGAGAAACATCTGGATGTTTCGGGAGAAATAAGCCCAAATACTTCACGATAGCGATTGACAAGTATATATTTACCATCCACAGTTTTGGGGATCATGGCTACCCCTTCACTTATTTGACCGTCAATAGTTTCCCGGCGATTAAACATGTAGCCGCGAGAATGTTTCTCGCCATTTTCTGTATAGTCGACAACTAAAATTTGAAAGAACTTTTTGTTAGAGTCGATAAAACGAAAACCTTCAACTTGTGGAGCATTAGGATGTAACGAGGGGTTGTCTGTGGAGGCAATCGGACTCAATGCATTCTCACCAAGATAATCATTTATCTGAGCACGAATCTGTTCGGAAATAGAAATTTCCCCATCTGCAATTAAACTGGCAGGGTTCTCTGAAGAAACTAGCTTATCTTTGGTTAAGACAACAAGGCTGGCAGGGGTCTTCGACCTTTCCTTAGATTCGGTAATTAATTGATAGCGAGAGGTTAATTCAACCCTATCTTGATTAAGCCATTCAATATCGATATCGGCAAGAAAGAAGTTGTCATCAATGGGAATAGCATCTCGGACTTCAGGAATGCGTGATAGACCTTCTGCACTACGATTAATAGCTGAGGGGAAAAATCCACCCGCTCCAAGGTGGTGTAATTTGGCATTCACCTGCTTGGTGATGGCTTTTGAAGTGCCTTTTGTGGGGTCTTCGGGGAAATAGGGTTTACCTAATTCAAGACGACTTCTTCTCTTACCATCTTCGCCCAGCGCAGTAAAGTCAACAAAATCATATTCAGAATGACCCGCCATTAATGTGCGACGTCTATCTACTGGTGGAGGAGAATTAAGAATTTTAACATCATTAAAATCTACTGGTTCATATGGCCTGGCATGATCTGGATCAAAATTTCTAATAGTTATTATGTTAATGTCATCTTCGCCTAAAAGATAAGCTAGAAAATATCGTTGATGTCCGGCAACTAACTTATATTCTCCTTGCGAGTTAACCTCAAAAACTGGTGGAGATATCTTGGCGATTATTTGACCCTGGTCGTCCTTGAGAGTAGTGACACCGTCCAAGTGAAACATATCCACACCGAATTCGCGAGCCAACATAGCTAAGTACGTTAAGTTGTTTAGCCGATGTTCTAGTAAGTAGGTTTGAGTCAATTTCTTGTCAGAAAAACTGGTGTTTTTTTCGACAGTTATCTCAGCATTGGCGTAAGGTCTGTGCGTATTACCTGTCTGACTATCTGAGATAAGCCCGGAGGGGTCTGGTTCGGTCTCTAAGTCTTGAATAACTCTAGAAAGCTCCTCTCCTCGAATAACTTCAACATTTTTTGGATTTTGTTCTTTTAGTGGAACAAGCGCCTTGAGTTCGGCGATGTTCTGATATTCCAGAAAAGCACGAGGTAACGATGGACTAGATTCTGGCTGAGGCCTATGAATGTCTATATTGTTTGAGAGCACAATTGATTATAATATATTTAATTAAATGTATTTAAGTGATGTAATGCTATATTTCACTTTATAGGATACAAGTGTTAGAATAATTAATGCAAACAAAGTTAATTGGATTACTAGAAAAAATTGATCCGAGTAAAGAAATATTGATTGAAAAACTGTTGTTGAAAAATTGGTTTAAGGAAACTCGCTTTGATATTCAGAAAAAGATATTAGAGTTACCGAACAGTTACAATGGTATGCTCAAGGAGTTGTCTAATAGGCCAGACTATGCAGGAGACAAGGCAATATTGCGATTACATGACATGGTGATTTCCCAAAAAATGGCGATTCTAAGTTTTGAGGTTGAGTCAAAACTTAATAATGAAAAAATGCTTCGGGAATATGTAAGCTATGATACTGGAGTTAGCTTAGAATGTAATGGAATAATCTTGATTGAAGAAATGGGCAAAATAAAGTATTTTGTAACCACAAGAACGGTCGACTTCGTAACTGGAACGCTAATCAGCAAAGCAATCAGGATGCACTATCCAAAATTCAATAATCCAAAGTTAATTACTTTACCTAAAAAAATTGAAACTCAACTGAAAAAAATGCTTGAAAAAAGAGAGTTGGAAATAACTAGGTTCGTTGATTTAGGAGAAGTATATAGTGACACCACTTTAACAAATAATCATAGCTCAACTTTTGCCATAATAATAAAAGGTGATAGTGTTGACTTAAAAAATCAAACTGATGGTTTGGAGGTCGAATCTGTTGAAATGACCCGTTCATATATTAATAAAATTGCAGACAGCTATCTATTAGCGATTTTTTCAAAATTAATGGCATTAAATATTATAGAAATCAATAATCATGGATAATAGAATAATTTGTTCAGCAAACAATTACACAAGGGCGGAAGCAATAAGTAAATTGAATAGTCTAGAATGGTTTGCTAATTCTAAAAAAGAAATACAGGATGAATTGGTAAATTTACCGGAGAGCTTTGAGGGTTTCCTGAATGATTTATGTGACCGTCCGGAAAAGTTCGTAGATTTTGAAATATTGGAGATGGAAGATGTGTCTATAAATGAGCATTTTGCCCACGTTGTATTCAAAGTTAAGTCATTATTTAACAATAAAATAGGTCAAAAAGTCTATACTGGTTGGAAGAAAGGGACATACCATAGCCTGCGTGGAATAATTTTATTGGAAACCGACAATCAGATATCTCACTTTATACTAAGGAGATGCACCAGATTTGCAATTAGCAGAGAAATTGAAGAAGCTATGGGAAGCATTTATCCACCAAAATCATTTGGTGACGAACAATTTGGAGCAATAGCGTATGTCGAACAACAATTTGCCCAGCAAATGAGGATTCCTTCATTCAATTTTTCAAAATATTTTGATCTTGGTTTTATTTACCCAGATCCGGCAATGTCAGACAATGTAGTAGGTCTGTTTGCTGCACTAATTAATGACATGAATGTAGAGATTATAAAGACGTACATTGATGGAAAAAGATATGATGATAAAGGTTATAGCTTTAGCTATTCTATTAAACCAATATCTGAGTTATTAAGTTTTCTAGCAGATACAAATGACGGATTCTTGCTGTCTATTTTTGGTAGACTCCAGGCATTGAATGTGATTAAACTATAGACAGATGAAGAATAAATTTGGAATTGACTTTGATGGAGTAATATCTGATTCGAGAGCGGTTAAACAGCAAATTGTCCAAGAGAAGTTTGGAGTAAAAATACCTCTGGACCTGACTGGATACGAAGCTGTGATGAAAAACGGATTTATAACTAATGATCAATATCAGGAGTTAGCGGTATTGATGTATGAATCAGAAATAGTAATGGAAACTAAACCGGTAACTGGGGCAGTTGAAACGATCGGAGTCTTAAGACAAAGCTTTGATATAACTATAATTACATCGAGGACACAAATAGGGGTAGGTTTGGCAAAAAGGTGGTGTGAAATTAATGGATTAAAAGACATTGGGGTAGTCGGTACTAATAGACAAGAAAAAACCCAGGCACTAGAAGGATTTGAGTACTTTATTGATGACAGTCTGAAAAAGCTAATACCTTTAATTGGACTAGTACCAAATTTATATTTATTTTCTTGGCCGTATAACGCTGATGAAGAGGTCCCGGCAGGGATTGAACGAGTGTGGTCATGGAAAGAACTTGGCAACAAATTAGAGCTCTAGCTG
>DDWP01000009.1 GCA_002345725.1 Candidatus Shapirobacteria bacterium UBA2283 | reverse complement strand
AAAGTTAAAAAAAACAAAACAAAATGACACCTCTAAACAACGCCTGGCACCACATCAGAAGGTCACCTATCCAAAGCTTTGTTGCGGTGTTAGTTATGACCACCACTTTCTTCTGTCTTACCACTTTTATTGTGGTTAGTAGCGGACTATCTTCAATACTCTCATATTTTGAGACCAAACCAGAGGTCACCATCTTCCTTCAAGACGGTCTAGACCGCAATACTGTTGAGAGCTTACAAAAAGAACTTGCCAATTATCCCAGTATCCGAGAGGTCAAATTCATTTCCAAGGAAAAAGCCCTAGCTATATATAAAGAACAAAACAACGACAATCCCATGTTGACTGAAATGGTCACCGCCAGTATTCTCCCGGCTTCTTTTGAAGTTTCAGTTTCCGATCCGAAAGTTCTCGAACAAATTGCCAAAAACTTTTCTGCCAAAAAAGATCAAGTTGAAGAGATCATTTACCAAAAAGATGTCATCGACTCTCTAATCACTTGGACAAGTTTTATCCGACAGGCTGGCATAATTCTTGTATCTGTCTCCGCGACACTATCCTTCTTTATTGTCGCCGTCATAATTGGTATGAAGATCACCAACCGAAAAGATGAAATTCGTATCAGCCGTCTTCTTGGTGCTTCAAAATTTTATGTCAAAAAACCCTTCTTATTAGAAGGATTATTTTATGGTTTTTGGGGAGGAGCCATTGGCTCACTAACTACCCTGGCTTTATCTTTTTACTTTAACCAACCAGTCAACCAATTCTTTTCCCCAGTCATATTCATTTCGGAAGACTCCACCTTTTACCTTTATTTAATCACTGGATCGATTGCTCTAGGGTCTCTTGTCGGTTATTTTGCTAGTTTCGTCGGTTCCAGAAGATATATCAAATTCTAGCCTATGAGAAATAAACTCATAGTTCTTTTTAGTATTACCATCCTATTTTTCTCCTTTTCTATCAGTTCTTTTGCTCAAGAAGCCGTTGATGCTCTTACTCAAAAAATTGAAGAACTAAACGGCAAAATAACTGAACTCGGTAAAGCCAAAGACACACTCACCACTCAAATAAAACTTCTCAACTCCCAGGTCGAGCTAACCCTTCTCAAAATCAACCAGACAGAGACAAACATCAACCAATTAGAATCAGAAATTGCTTCTCTAACCACCAAAATAGGGGAATTAGATCTATCACTTAACCATCTCTCTTCAATTTTTATTGACCAAGTATCCCAAAACTACAAACTCGCCAAAAGATACTCGCCCTTAAGTATTTTTAGCCAAGACAGCCTTAACGGACTTCTCGAACAATACAAATATATTTCTATAGTACAAAAGCGTAGTCAAGACACCCTTGTTGACCTGGAGACAGTTCGTACCAACTACAATGATCAAAAGGAACAAAAAAAAGTTAAACAGGCCGAGCTAGAAATCCTTCAAAAGAAGCTAGCAGAACAACAAGCCAGTCTCGCCAAACAAAAATCCACCAAAGTAAACCTTCTTGAAGTCACCAAAAATGACGAAGTCAAATATCAACAACTCAAAAAAGCCACTGAAGACGAATTAAAGTCGCTTCTAGCAGCAAAATTCGTCGGTAAAAGGCAGGTTAAAGCTGGAGAGGCAGTGGGGATGATGGGCAATACCGGATACTCATTTGGCGATCATCTTCATTTTGGTCTTTATAACCTCAGTGAAAGCGATATTGCTAAATGGAACTATTCTGCCGATATCGATCCGCTCCCATACTTAAAAGACAACGTCTGGCCTATGTATGAACCAGTCACTCTCACCCAGGGCCGAGGTCACACAAAGTACTCTTATCTATATGCCGATCGTTTCCACCATGGTCTCGACATGGTTTCCACCAACAAAACTGTTAGAGCAGTTAAAGAAGGAGTCGCATACTTTTATCGTAATGCTCAAAGTAGCCTTGGCAATCACATTAAACTATTCCACCCTGACGGCAAGATGACCCTATATCTACACTTACAGTAGATACTTAATACTTTCTAACAATCTTTCTTAATCCAAAAGCAGAACTGATTATGGTTACTGCCAATAGTGTATTGACGACCATCCCACCAGCACCAGTACTAGGCACTGATTTCATTTCTACAAAATATTTAGCTTCATCAGTGTCTGAAACATTTCCTGAAGTAGCTTTTACCCTATTAGTCATCTGTAATTTCGCACCAGCGTAATTACTAGCGGGCAAGTCACTAATTTTAGCGACTATAATGAACTCTTTGCTTCTTCCTGGCTCTAATGAGTCAATTGTAGTTTCAATGCTGTTATCTACTGATATATATTTACCCGGAAAAACAATTGTTTTAAGATAGTCAGGCAAAATATCTTTGACTTTTATATCTTTTAAGACAGTGTTACCACGATTCTCGACAACTATCTTGAACTCAATTTGTTCACCTTCAGTAAAAACTTTCTGCTCACTTCCAATATTTTCAAAATATGTTCTACTATCTATAGGTCTAATCTTTTTGTCAACTACAATTGACGGGGTATCGACACCACCGCCATAATATTGGCCAAAGACAGGTTTAGAAGCAGGTACAAAGGCCAAAACTAATCCCAATATGGCTGTACTCAATAAAGTTTTATTTAATTTATTTGTCATTATCATAGTGATAATAATTAAAGATTACAGGATATTATATCAACAAATCTCTTTCTGTCAAGTCTTTTTTTGCTATACTGTAAAATATGAGCTTCAAGAAGATCAACGAACTATCAGTTTTCTTTCCTTGTTACAACGAAGAACACAACTTGCAAAAGACTTTTGATGCGGCTCTACCGCTAATCAAAGAAGTCGCCAATAAATGGGAAGTAGTCATTGTCGACGATGGCTCCAAAGACAAAACACCTCAAATTGCCAAATCTATTACTGCCAAATATCCCAAAAACGTTCGCATCATTACCCACAACCCAAATCGTGGTTACGGGGCTGCCTTCAAAAGTGGTTTCTACAACTCAAAATACGAATGGATAGCTTTTACCGATGCCGACGGACAATTCGATTTCTCCGACATTAAGATTCTTTTATCTACTCAACAAAAAACTAAAGCTGATTTAGTCATTGGTTACTACCTTG
Organism: Candidatus Shapirobacteria bacterium UBA2283; assembly: GCA_002345725.1. Taxonomy (GTDB): domain Bacteria; phylum Patescibacteriota; class Microgenomatia; order UBA12405; family UBA12405; genus UBA2283. The sequence goes on along the minus strand of DDWP01000009.1, from coordinate 21,492 downwards.
GTCGAAAAGTTCCTTTCTATCGAATCTGGGGGTCTAAGCTCTGGCAATTAGCCGTCTTCCTCCTATTTGGCCTAAAAGTAAAAGATATTGATTGTGGATTTAAATTAGTCAGAAAGAAAGTTATCGATACTATTCCCCAGTTAGAATCAGAAAGGGGACCATTCATCACCTCAGAGTTCCTCATCAAAGCCAAAAGATCTAAATTTAAGATTGTTGAAGTCGGCGTCCACCATTTTGCCCGCATTTCCGGTGAGGCTACTGGCTCCAACCTCGATGTCATCATTGCCGGGTTCAAAGATCTCTTTAGACTTTGGATAAAATTAAATTTTACCCAAAAATGATCAAACGTATCAAGTCTTCCTGGCTTATCATTGCCATTGTACTTTTAGCTGCCTTTCTTAGGCTTTATCGAATAAGTGACTATACCGAATTCCTCGGCGATCAAGGTCGAGATGTGGTTATTGTCAGAGAATTCCTCAAAAATGGTGACTTATTTTTCATTGGTCCACAAACCAGTGTCGGCAATATGTATCTCGGACCATTTTATTATTATCTTTTTGTTGCCCCCGGACTACTCCTAACGTGGTTCAATCCAGTCGGCCCATCCATAGTTGTCGCCCTTCTTGGGGTGTTAACTGTCTATCTAATATATAAATTCTCTCTTTCCTGGTTTGGTTCTTTTACCGCCTATACCGCCGCTCTACTCTATGCCATTTCCCCCGTCGTCATAAAATATTCAAACTTCTCCTGGAACCCAAACGTCATGCCTCTATTTTCACTGCTCTTTATATATTTTGTTAGCAAATCACGCTATGTCCTAGCTTCACTAGCTTTTATTATTTGTCTCAATTCTCATTTTCTAGCTTTACTTCTCCTCCCACCAGCCGCGATTATCTTTCTTCTTAATCGACCAAAAAAACTAAAACCAGTCTTTTTAGCTATCATTATCTTCATTCTTTCTTTAACTCCACAAATATTATTCGACATCAAACATGACGGTCAGAACATTAAATCCATCGCCTCATTCTTTACTTACCGAGAAACTACTGTCAACCTCAAAGCTTATAAGGCATTACCCCTTATTCCTGAGCTGTTCAACCAAATTAATACCCGCCTTCTAGCTAGTAAAAATATTAATTTGGGCTATGTCGTTAGCTCAATCTTTGCCATCCTCTTGCTAACAGACATTATTAAACAAATAAAAGCTAGAAAATACAACCTACCTTTTATATACATGTCTATTTGGATATTCAGCGGAGTTACCGGATTAGCCTTGTATAAGCAACATATCTACGACCACTATTTTGCCTTCCTCTTTCCTCCAGTGTTCATCACTTTTACTTACCTTATCTCTCGTAATCTACCAAGATTTGTTTCCCTTACTGGCATCACCATACTTATTGTCTTTGCCTTTCTCGAAAACCCCTTCCGTTGGGAACCGCCTCATCAAATAGATACCACCAAAGCAATTATCAACTCCATAATTAATGAGTCAAACGGGCAACCTTTCAACTTCTCTCTTCTTGCCAAGATGAACTATGATCCAGGCTATCGTTACTTCATGTATGAAAATAATGCCCCAGTCAAATTACTTCAAGACGAAATAACCGAGCAGCTCTTTGTTGTCTGCGAACCTTTTCAAATGAATTGCCAGCCAATCAATCATCCCGAGTGGTCAGTTGCCGCCTTTGGTTGGGCCAAAATAGATAAAGAATGGGAGATCAGCGGCATTAAAGTTTTTAAGCTTCTACATACCCAAGGAAGTTGACGTATAATTCAAATATGATTCAAATCAGCATCATCATCCCTTGTTATAACGAGGAAGAAAATCTTAAAAGGGGAGTCCTAAAAGAAGTAGATGAATTTCTATCTTCACAAAAAAAGTTTGAATACGAAGTAATTATCTGTAACGATCAGTCCACCGACAATAGTCTCAAGCTAGCTCAAGATTTTGCCAGCAGTCACAAGAAATTTAGGGTCTTTGACTTCCCTAAAGGTGGTAAACCCGGCGCTATCTGGAATGGTCTTAATGTCGCCAAATATCCTATTTCTCTTTTTACCGATATGGATCAATCGACACCCATCAAAGAGATACAAAAACTCATCCCTTACTTCAACAAGGGTTTTGATATAGCTATTGGTTCTCGTGGTGGCCATCGTGAAGGTAACACCTTCATCCGAGTTTTAGGCTCAAAAGTGTTCTCAGTTTTACGTAATTTATTACTTAAAACCAATATTGGTGATACTCAGTGTGGCTTTAAATCAATCAAAACATCAGTTGCCAAAGAAATATTTCCTCAACTTTCAGTCATAAAAAATATTCAAAAAGGTAATGGCTGGAGAGTTACCGCCTACGATGTCGAACTCCTCTTCATTGCCCACAAATCTGGCTACAAAATAAAAGAAGTCCCTGTTATTTGGAAAAACGAAGACACCAGCATCACCAAAGGTGACGCCACTGCTCGTTATGTCAAGGAATCCAAGCAAATGGCTCAAGAAGTCTGGAGAATATTTGTCAACAACCTCAAAGGAAAATATGATTCCGCTTAAACTGAAGTCTTTTTGGCCACTTCTGATCATTATCCCCATCTATCTTTTTTCTCGATTTTACAATCTCGACTCTCTTCCTGTTTTCGGAGATGAGGCAATCTATATCAGATGGTCACAACTAATTCGCAACGTCGAAACACTCCGCTTTGTTCCAGTTACCGACGGTAAACAACCATTCTTCATGTGGCTTGTAGCTGCTTCATTTAAACTAGCCCAAGATCCATTAATTTCCGGACGTTTTATCTCCATACTCGCTGGATGCGGCACTCTCATTACCCTCTACCTCTTTTCTCTAATCTTCTTTAGTCAAAGAGTCGCTTTTTTTAGCTCAGTCATTTATTTGCTATTACCATTTACCTTTTTCTTTGATCGACTCGCTCTACCCGACAACCTTCTATCGTTTTTTGGTACCAGCTCTCTTCTTCTCTCCGTACTTTTAGCCAAATATCCCCGTCTAGATCTCTCCCTCATACTGGGATTCTCTCTCGGTCTGGCCTGGTTAACCAAATCACCAGCTATATATTTTGTCGTTCTCTCTAACCTTACTTTTATTATTTTTAATAAAAATAACTACAAAAAAATATATTTTCCTATTATATCTACCATTCTAGGTTTTATTATTTACAATATCCTTCGCCTTGGACCTCAGTTCCACCAAATTGCTCTGCGTAACAAAGATTATATTTGGTCATTCTCTGAAATTGCTCGACACCCCCTAGACCCTCTATTACCTCATATTAGCGATATTTTTTCTATTTACGATAACTACATATCTCTTCCATTAATCAGTGTCGCATTAGCCGGATTATTTTTAATTTTAAAGAAGAAAAGTAAAAACTGGCAACTATACATAATCTTATTTTCATGGTGGTTTCTTCCATTATTAATGAATGCAGCTGTTGCTAAAATTTTCACTGCTCGATATATCCTCTTTACTCTTCCATCACTTATCATCCTACTATCTCTAGGTCTAGCTCACGTCAAAGCCAAAATTTTTTATTTTTTAATTCCTCTTTGTTTTCTTCCAAATATTTTCTTAATTAATCAAATGTCATCTTCACCCCAAAAATTAAAACTATCTTCTACTGAAGTCGGCTACGTTTCACAATGGACTTCAGGTTGGGGAATCAAAGAAGTAAGCCAATATCTCATCCAAAGATCAAAAGTAGCTAATATCATTGTCGGTACTGAAGGTTATTTTGGCACCCTACCTGACGGCCTCCAGATATACACCGACAGCCAGCCACAACTAACTGTCTTTGGTGTTGGTGTCGATATTACCACCATTCCAGAGAAACTTATTAATGCTCGAAATCATGGTGACGAAGTCTACATATTATTCAATCAATCCCGTTTAAAGTTAACCAGCGAGGAATACAAAAAGTTATCTCTCGTTCAGTCCCACAGCAAACCCGACTCCGACCAATTAGTCCTTTATCGTTTAAACTAAATAATGAAAACAAAACTACTGCCATTTATATTTCTTTTTTTACTCACCCTCCCTGCTTTTTTCTTCCTTCTCAAACCTGGGATTTATTGGAATATGCACGACGACATGCAAATAATTCGTCAATTAGAGATGGAAAAATGCCTACAAGACGGTCAAATACCCTGTCGATGGGTACCTGATTTGGGTTATAGCTACGGATACCCCTTATTCAATTTTTATCCACCCATGCCCTACCTTGTCGGTCAAACATTTCGTCTTCTAGATTTTTCTTTCGTCAGTGCCGTCAAGCTAACTGCTGCTAGCCAAATTATTTTTTCTGCTTTGGGTATGTATCTTCTAGCCGCCTCACTTTTTGGCCCAATAGGCGGGATTATTTCTTCTTTGTTTTACACCTATGCTCCATATCATGCCGTTAACATCTACGTCCGGGGTGCCATGAACGAAGCTTGGGCGGCCGTCTTTTTCCCTTTTATACTTTACTTTTCTAAAAAACTTATCGAGACAGGAAAATTAAAACATGCCGTTCTACTCTCCCTATCTTTTTGTGGACTAGCTCTATCACACAACCCCATGACTCTCATCTTTACTCCTGTATTGTTAGTCTGGTCTTTCTTCTGGCTTATAGTCAACTATAAAAAAGACATTCAAAAAGCCATTTCCACCACCATTAAACTCGCCATATCTGGTCTTTTGGCCTTTGGCCTTTCAGCCTTTTTTACCTTGCCCGTAATCTTTGAGTCAAAATTGGTTCAAATCGAATCAATGTTTACCAATTACTACCATTTTTCCGTGCACTTCGCTTCTTTACCCCAATTATTTTTAAGCAGATATTGGGGTGATGGCCCATCAGTCTGGGGCACCGAAGATAAAATGTCATTTGCCATTGGCCATCTTCACTGGATTATTCCTTTAGTAGCTTGTCTTTATATTGCCATTAAGTTCTTAAAAACTCGACGTCTTGGTAGTACCGACCTTGTCGCCATCCTCATTTCTCTCCTAGGCCTTTTTTCCGCCTTCATGTCACACGAGAGATCAACCTTTATCTGGTTACTATTTACCACTATTCAAAAAATCCAATTTCCTTGGCGTTTTCTCAATCTTACTGTATTTTTGTTTTCACTTTCAGCCGGATTCTTGTCACTTATGTTTGGTAAGAAAAAATTACTTTCTTTATTAATTATCTTGCCACTACTAATTCTCAATCTCTCATACTTCACTCCAGTTACCTCCGGACCCATTACCGACGAACAAAAACTATCAGGACTTGCCTGGAGAAACCAAATTACCAGCGGAATCTACGACTATTTACCCAAAACTGCCCGTATCGCCGCCCTTAGAGAAGCCAAGCCATATCTTGATGAAATTATTCCCGCTGATACTCAATATGAGTTATCTGGACAGAAAAAGGGGACTGATTGGCAATTCTTCAATTTATCACTCAGTAAACCAGCTACCATCTATCTGTCTCAACTCTATTTCCCCAACTTTCAAGTCAACAACAATGGACAGCCAATAGAATTCCAAGTTGAGCCAGAGCTTGGGCGGATATCTCTAGGCCTCGACGCTGGCAACCATCAAATATATGTCAAACTTCACGATACACCAATTAGATACGTCGCCAACAGTATTTCTCTTAGCGCCATATTCTTAATCGGTGTTTTGTTTATATTTCCAAAAATATGGAAGAAGTTGAAATAGCTTCCATCAAGCACAAGACTACCGTTAGTGTTGTTTTTTTATCACTTCGCAACATTGGTATTCAAGCCATATCCACTATTGGTTTTTTCCTTCTAACTATTCTTCTTGGGGCTGGTGAAGTTGGCTTATTTGCTATCGTTGCCGAATCAGTTGCCATACTCGGCTATTTTTCAGATGTCGGACTAGCTTCTGCTTTAATTCAAAAAAAGCAACCCATCACTATCCCTGAGTTGAGAACTACTTTTCTAATCCAGCAAGTCCTCGTGCTTATTGCCCTAGCTGCTGTTGCTCTCATTTATCCCAACATCAGCCAATCCAAAGGTTATGGATTAGCTGAAATGTCTATTCTAATCTCTCTTTGCTACGCCTTTTTTGTTGCCTCCCTTAAAACCATCCCTTCAGTCCAGCTAGAAAGAAAACTTGACTTCAAATTACTCTCAACCATCGATATTATCGAAAATACTAGCTTTTATTTTTTTGCTGTTCTTTTTGCTTTAATGGGCTATGGTGTTTATTCCTATGCTTTTGCCACTGTTATTCGCAGCACACTCGGTCTTATTTTAATCTACAGATTTAGCCCATGGCCTATAGGTATAGGATTTTCTATAGAAGCCACTAGAGGTCTATTCAAATACGGCATACCCTTTCAACTAAACTCACTTATTGCCATGACAAAGGATCGTCTATCGAGTTTGCTAGTTGCCGGAATAATCGGCAGAGAATCTTTTGGCATACTATCATGGGCCCAAAAAGGTCCCCGTATCCCTCTTAGCTTTATGGATGCTATTATGCGAGTCACTTTCCCTACCTTTTCTAGAATTCAAGACGAGAAAGAACTCTTAAAACGCTCTGTTGAGAAAAGTCTCTACTACATTTCCCTTTTTATTTTTCCTTCCCTTGCTGGAATAGCTATGATTGCCCCTGATATTATCAATGTCATTCCTAGATATACTAAATGGTCACCTGCCATTATTCCTCTTTATTTTTTTGCTTTTTCTTTTGCCATAGCCGCCGTCACCACACCCCTAACCAACGCTTTCAACGCCATTGGCAAAATTACCATTACCACCAAATTGATGATCATGTGGACAGTACTCACTTGGATATTTTATCCAATCTTAAGTTTTAAATATGGCTATATTGGCACATCCATCGCTGCCGCCATAGTTGGTTCTAGTTCATTTATTGTTTGGTATATCGCCGACAAGCTACTCTCAATCCAAACTCTCAAAACAATCAGCCAACCATTAATTTCCTCTTTGTTTATGGTCATCATCCTTACCTCCATTAATTTTCTCCACCTGTCACCTCTACTTAACATCATTTTAAAAATAATCACCGGTACCACCTTTTATTTAACCTACAGCTACTTATTTTCCAGAAAAGAAATCTCGTGGTTTCTAGAACAAATAAAATGTCTACTTATCAAAAAATAACTTTTGCCTTTTTTCTTATCTTAGGAGTATTAGTGCAAATCACTCCGGTTATCCGTAGTGGTTTAACTTATGAATACGGAATTGGCTATTGGGGCCCCAGCGGTCACGACTCCGTCTGGCACCTTAGTCTTATCAACGCCATTAACAACCCCCTTAGTATTGATATGCCCATATTTGCAGGAGAAAAACTTATCAATTACCACCCATTTTTTAACATTTTTATCGCCTTTGTTTCTAAAGCAACTTCTATATCTTCCGAACTATGGTTATTCCAATTATCACCAATACTCTTTTCCATAACTCTGCTTGTTTTAAGCTATATCCTAGGTAAACTGGTTACCGGCAAGCATGCTGGCGGCATTATCCTTCTTCTTCTCAACAGTCTAGCTACTTCTCTTGGCCCGATTGTATCTTTGATCCGTTACGGTAATTTCCAAGGTGAAAGTCTATTCTGGGCTATGCAATCACCATCCAATCAAATTAATCCACCGTACACACTTTCCCTTATCTTACTTACCACACTCCTTATTCTTATATACAAAAAAAGTAGTCACTATGCCATCTTCTTTTTACTTTTGATCACCTTACCCATTACCAAGGCCTATTCAGCTGTCGTTGGTTTCAGTGTCTACTTTATGTACACTCTCCGACAAGTCTTTTTTAAAAAACAGTATTCCCACTTACTTACTTTTGTCCTATCCCTAGTTGTGGCTATTAGTTTATTTAGGATCTACAACCCCGAATCACAGAATCTATTCGTTTTCAAACCATTTTGGTTTATCAATTCTATGATCGACTCTCCTGACAAGCTCTTTTTACCTAAAGTTTCCAGTCTTAGGCAAACACTAGAAAGTTCCAGTGCTTTCGACATCCGCCTACCTTTGGTCTACATCTTCTCCTTTATTATTTTTATAGTCGGAAACTACGGCTTTAGACTTCTAGGTTTTATCCGCCTCAACAGCTTACCCAGATTATTTAACGTTTCTCTTCTTCTAAATATTATCTTTCTCACCCTCATCCCCACTCTATTTATTCAACAGGGGACTAGTTGGAATACTATCCAATTCATTTATTACGCTCTTTTTATTAGCAATATTTACCTCACCCTCTTTATCAATTCAGTTATTAAACACAACTGGGGCAAGATAGTTACCGTCGTTATCTTCATTTTTTATACCCTTGGTTTTTTTGGTGCTATGCCAAATTATCTAGGCGGTGCTCCTCCAGCATTTTTACCTACCCCAGAAATCCAAGCACTAGATTTTCTCCGTTCTCAAAAAAAAGGTATCGTCCTTACCGTTCCTTACGACAAATACATCAAAGATAGTTTAACTGCCCCAGTACCACTCTATGCCTACGAGACCACTTCCTACGTTTCCGCCTATTCACATCAAACTGTCTACATGGAAGACGAGATGAATCTTAACAACTCTGGCTACGATTTCCAAACTAGGCGACAACTTTCCCTAGATTTCTTTTCTCAAAAAGATATCCATCGTGACCGCGGCTTTCTTCTAAACAACAACATTGACTATATTTATCTTACTGGCGTTCAAACAGACAGATTTCCCCTCGATACCAAAAAATTATTCCTCACTACTATTTTTCAATCCGGTGACAGCATCATCTATCAAGTTCAAAAGTGATAAACTATATCTACATTTATGAAAAATAAACCTTTAATATCTGCCGTTATTAATGTCCGCAACGAAGCCGACCATCTTCGTAAATGCCTTAAATCCATTAAACATTTCGCCAACGAAATTATCGTAGTTGACATGCACTCTACCGACAATAGTGTTGCCGTAGCCAAAGAGTTTGGCGCTCAAGTTTACCCCTATAGATGGATGAAGTTCGTTGAACCAGCTCGTAATTTTGCTATCTCTAAAGCCACCGGCAAGTGGATATTATTATTAGACCCAGATGAATATCTTGGTAAACATCTCAAAAAAGAACTCCTCTCCATCATCAAGAGAAGCGATATTGACTGGGTAAAAATACCCCGCAAGAATATTATTTTTGGCAAATGGCTCCGACATTCTCGCACTTGGCCAGATTACCTTATTCGTTTCTTTAAGAAGAACTCTGTTACCTGGAAAAAAGAAATTCACAGCCAACCTTCCACCAAAGGCAATGGCCTCACCCTTCTTGATTCGGTCAAGCTAGCCATCCAACACAACGCCTATCCATCAGTCACTCAATTTATCACTCGTGCCTTACGCTACACCAATATCCAGGCAGATGAGCTCAAACAATCCGGATACAAAGTTAAGACATCCGACTTCCTCCTCAAACCAGTCCAGGAATTTAACAGCCGTTTCTTTTTTGACGAAGGCTACAAAGACGGGATTCACGGGCTAATTTTTGGATTACTTCAATCATTTGCCATTTGCCTCATTTATATTAGGCTCTGGGAAAAACAAGGCTCAATTGACAAACCTCTCCTCAAAGAGTCTTTTGTTTCGGCCAGCCAAGAAGCAGTTTTTGAGTATGGACATTGGTTCAACAAATTCTTTAGAGAAGAATACTCTAAGAACGTCTTTAAGAACTTATTAATGAGAATTAGTCATTTCCTTACCAGATTAACCAAAAACTTCTAACATGACAAAGATCGCCATTATTGTTCTTAATTGGCAGCAACCCCAGCTCACTATCGACACTTTGGATTCATTAAAGAAAATAAAACATAACCGCTTTGATTACCATATCTATCTCGTCGACAACGGATCAAAAGACAATTCCTGCGATATATTTACCCAAAGATATCAAAAAGATAAAGACGTCAGCTTAATCTTTTTACCTGACAATGTTGGTTTCTCTGCTGGCAACAATGCTGGTATCAAATTAGCCCTCAAACACAAATTTGAATACACTCTTCTTATCAATAGCGATGTTGTTGTCGATCCAAATTTTCTTACTGAACTTGTTAAGACATTCGATAAAGACCCAAAGTTAGGCGTAGTTGGACCCAAGATATATTTTGCCCCAGGTTTTGAATTCCACAAAGATCGCTATAAAAAATCAGATATTGGTAAAGTTATTTGGTCCGCTGGTGGAGATGTTGACTGGAACAATGTCTATGCCAACAACATTGGTCTTGACGAAGTGGATATTGGTCAATACGATACACCACGATTAGATTTAGAGTTCATCACCAATTGCTGTGTCCTCATAAAATCAAGTATTCTCAAAAAGACCGGCATTATGCCTGAGGATTATTTTATGTACTGTGAAGATAGTGACTTTTGTCAGAAAATTTATCGTCATGGTTTTAAGATTGCCTATCAGCCGAGATCTGTAATTTGGCATGTCAACTCCGGCTCATCTCAAGCTGGTGGAGGAGCTTTTCATGACTACTTTCTCACCAGAAACCGTCTTATCTTTGCCTCAAAATATGCTTCATTTCGTACTAATTTTGCCCTTTTTCGAGAATCAATTAGACTGCTTGTTCGCGGGACACCATGGCAAAAACGTGGTGTTATTGATTTTTACCTAGGTAAAAGACAAAAGGGGAGTTGGCAATGAAAACAGATCTGTCTGTAATTATTGTTGCTGGAAACGAAGAAGATAGTATTGTTGATTGTTTAAAAAGTGTTAATTTTGCCAAAGAAATAATCCTAGTTCAAAATCAAGCCACTACAGACAAAACTATCAGCTTAGCCAAGAAAACCAGGCCCGATATTATCCTTATAAATGCCCGATCCAAAGAAATTGATTTTTCGCTCTGGCACAACACTGGAGCCAAAGCAGCTACTCAACCATGGCAACTTCACCTTGATTGTGATGAAAGAGTTAATTTAGAATTAAAGGAAGAGATTATTGCAACTATCAACTCACCCGGAAAATACACCAATTTTGACCTTCCTCGTGCCAACCATTTCCTCGGTCATCGAGTAAAGCATGGAGGTACTTACCCTGATTACGTCAAAAGGCTTTATCAGACCAAATCTCTCATTTCATATTCAGGCACTGTCCACGAACAGCCAAAGATAATCGGCCCCAGCTCAGCTCTTAAAAACGATCTCCTTCACTACACTCATAAAGACTTAACTTCTATGCTACAAAAAAGTATCAAATGGACCGACATAGAAGCCAGATTACTTCATGAATCAGGACACCCACCCGTTGTCTGGTGGAGGTTTATTCGTATGATGCTCACCAAGTTTTGGGAAAGGTTTGTCCAACAACAAATGTGGCGTGACGGCACTGTTGGCTGGATCTCAGTTATTTTTGAGACATTCAACACCTTTATGATTTACGCTAGACTATGGGAGTTACAACAACAAAAGGCATGAATTTAAAAGCTGCTATCTACGATCCTTATCTGGATACTCTTGGTGGAGGTGAAAGATATTGCCTTACCATAGCTGAATTACTCTCAAAAAATGGCTACCAAGTAGATTTATTTTGGTCTGGAGATCAAGACTTACTCAGAAAAGCCGAAACACGTTTCAATCTAGATTTATCATCTGTCAACCTTGTCCCAGATATATTTCAAGACCAAAAACAAAACATTAATATCACTCAGGATTCAGAAAGTATTTCTCGTGTCTCCAAAAGACAACCCCAAAAACCACACGCAAAAGTGCAAGATCTCATTAATAGAATCAAAGTCACCCGTCAATATGACTTAATTTTTTATTTAAGCGACTGGAGTATTCCTTTTCTATTTTCAAAAAATAATTTGCTCCATGTCCAGGTTCCTTTTATTCAAAAAACCAACCTCAAGACAAAAACTCTAAACTTAATAAAAACCATCTTTGTCAAAAAAGTTATTTGTAACTCTGATTTTACTTACAAATTTGCCACCAATCATTTTGGGCCAAAATGTCACACACTCTATCCGCCAGTCGATGTTGAGAAATTCTCCCCCGATCCAAATAAAGAAAATATTATTTTGTCAGTCGGCCGTTTTGACAACTTACTCAACTCCAAGAGGCAAGACATCCTCATCGAAGCCTTTATTAAATTTATCAAGCAAAATCCAAATAGCGACTGGAAACTCTACCTAGCCGGTGGTAGTTTAGAGGACCCAGCCATGAACCACTATCTCTCTCATCTTAAAAATATCAGCCAAAATTTACCTGTTGTTTTTCTTATCAATCCAAATTTTGATGAACTAAAGTCACTATATAGTCGTGCCAAGATTTACTGGCATGCCGCCGGGCACGAAGTTAATGAATCATTACACCCTGAAAACACCGAACACTTTGGCATGGCCCCAGTTGAGGCTATGGCCTCGGGAGCTGTCCCTCTTCTTGTCAATAAAGGTGGTCTACCTGAAATAATTACTGACGGTCAAGAAGGTTATCTTTGGAACAACATCGATGAGCTTATCTCCAAGACCCAGCTACTTTCAGCCTCTCCAAACACCCTTAAAACCATGTCTGATCATGCTTTAACCAGAAGTAGTTACTTTTCAAAAGAAAATTTCTTTACCAATTTTTCCAAGATAATAAAACAATGAAAAAAATCTCCGTAATCGTCACCAATTTTAATACTGTCAATTTACTCAAAAAATACTTCCATCATGTGGTAGAGAACTCTCCCGAAGCTGACGAAATTATCTTTACCGACGATGCCTCTCCCGATGAAAGTATCGCCTATATTGCCAGCCTACAAAAAAAACATCCAAAAATAAAAATAATTACTCACAAAACTAATGTTGGTTTTGGAGAAAACTCCAACTTTGCCGTCAAAAGTGCCAAGGGAGATTACGTAGTCCTTCTAAATAGCGACATCCTTCCCCACAAAGGCTACATTACCAAGGCCTACAAACATCTATCCAATCCCCAAGTCTTTGGTGTCGGCTTTTCCGAACTTGGACACGAAAACTGGTCAAAAATATTCTGGAAAGACGGTTATCTTCAATACGATCGTGGATTAGATATTAAAAAAACCCATATTAGTGGTTGGTTATCAGGTGGTGGTTCAATTATCGACAAATCCAAATTTCTCAAACTCGGCGGGTTTGACCCGGTTTATGCCCCTTTCTACTCAGAAGATGTTGACCTTGGTTATCGTGCCTGGAAGTCAGGTTATACACTTTTGTGGGAACCAACCAGCATTATTGAACACAAGCATGAATCTACTATGTCTAAGTTCCCTGTCAGACTACTCAACTATATCAAAGAAAGAAATCGACTTCTGACTGTCTGGCGCAATATCACCGACCCCAAGATGATCTCTAGTAACCGTATCACTCAAGTATTACGCGTACTATCCGGCCCAAATTATCTTAAGATCATCCTGGCTGCCAAAAAACAAATCAAGAACAATCCTCCTCCAATTGTTTTTCCAGTCCGAACCGACCAAGAAATATTTGATTTATTCAAATAATGAAACCGACCATCAGCATCATCATCCCTACCTGGAACACTGCTCAAATTACTCTAAAGTGTATCCAAACTATTAAAAAACACCTGCCTGCAGGATTTGCCCAAATTGTTATTGTAGATAATGGCTCTACCGATGACACCCCCGCCGTCCTAGGAAAAATGCCCGACATTACCTATGTTAGAAACTCTACTAATCTCGGTTTCTCTGCTGGCAATAATGTTGGCGTTAAAAAAGCCATTGCCGACTATTTTTTATTTTTAAATTCCGATATGGAGCTCACCGATAGTTCCCTTGTCGATATGGTCAAGTACTTACAAACACATCCCGATATCGGCGCCATTGGCCCCATGTTTCTCAATCCTGATTTAACTCCTCAAGGTTCAGTCATGCCTCCCCAAACTCCGCTTAATGCCTTTCGCGAATATTGGTTGCATATTCCAGCTTACGTCAAATACATACCACAGACCGACACCCCAATTTCAGTCTGGGCTGTCTCTGGCGGAGCTATACTCATCAGTCGTCAAGATTATGACCGTATCTCCGGTTGGGATGAAAGATATTTCTTCTATTACGAAGATTTAGAATTTTGTCGCCAGATAAGGCACTTAAGTAAAAAGGTTTTTTTCTATCCTCAATGCCAAGTCATCCACCGTCATGGAGCTAGTGGCACCAATGTCGCCGCACCTAAAGACCAGTGGCGACGTCTCATTCCCAGTAGTATTAAATTCCACGGGTATTTTATGCACCATGTCATCAACTTTATTATCTGGTCTAGCCAAAAATGGCAAAGTATCTTCCCCAAAAAATAATACCATTATTAATAATAGGCTTATTCCTACGCCTATTATTAATGTCTCTTGTTACTTGGCATCCTGATTTAAACAATCACATCGATTGGGGTATAAGATTTTTAGCCCTTGGTCCAGAGAAATTTTATGAAAATATTTTCTGGGGAGTTTCTTGGCCAAACCAACCACTAGGCACAATGCTTCTTTTTGCCATCTGCGCCTATCTCAAACAGATCTTCTTTACTAGTATAGAGTTCATCAATCAAAATATACCCATCTTTCCGTCATTTATAATTCCATACCTCGAACAAAATCTTCACGCTTGGATGGTCAAGCTCCCCTTTATTCTGTCCGACATTGGCTTAGCCTATCTTATATTCAAAGTCGTCAACCATCTCAAACCACGCTATGCCATTATCGCTAGCTCTCTTTTTCTCTTCAATCCTGCTGTAATCTATAACTCGACCATTTGGGGACAGACCGACTCTCTAATCAATCTACTAGCTCTCAGTGGGCTTTTACTTATTTTTAATAGAAAATACTTTTTTGGAATAATTTTATTTCTTAGCAGTTTCCTCTTCAAACTCTCTTTAATTATCTATCTACCCATATTCGCCATATTACTTTTCAAACAAATTAAAGATTGGAGAAAATTCATTTTTCCGCTACTCTCTTTTTTTGTATTTATCTATTTTCTAGCTACTCCATTTGCTTTCGGTGACAAAACACCCTTTGACTGGTTGTGGTACCTCTATGAAAATAGAGTTCTTGTCCGACAGGGGAGTATGCTTAACGGCAACGCCTTCAACTTTTGGTTTCTATTATTTGGTGTCGACTTTTCTCGTTCAGAATTTACCACCTTTGGCCCGATTACTTATCAACTCTGGTCTAGAATTATACTCGCATTATTTCTACTGCCTATCTGTCTAAAATTCTTTAAAGCAAAGCTCAACCTCAACTCACTTTTAGCCGCCACCCTACTCACCGCCTTTGGTAGCTTTATCTTTCTCACTAATATGCATGAAAGATATCTTTACCCCATATTCCCTATCGCCACTATCCTAGTATTTTTAAAACCCAACTTTATCAGCTTAACTACTTATTTTTCACTATCTTTTATCCACCTAATTAATATGTACAATTTATGGTTCTACCCTCAGCTACCATTTGTTGAAAATTTACTCATCAGTCAAAACTTTATTCTTGGTCGTATCTTCAGTCTAGTTTTAATTTTTTATTGTTTCCGGCTTCTGCTAGACTATTTAAAGCGTGATTAAAAAAAACATTTTATTTTTATTGATACTTCTCCTTGCCTCTATTGTGAGGCTTTATTCAATTTCATCTCCACCTCTATTTGGTGACGAAATCGACGTTGGTTATCAAGCCTACAGTCTCCTTCACACCGCCCGCGATATCAAAGGTAATTTTCTACCTTTTTACCTTGATTCATTAGCTGAATCCCGTGCTCCAGCCCTAATCTACTTTACTGTTCCCTCCATTGCCATCTTCGGGCTCAACACTTTTGCCGTCCGACTAGTTCCCCTAATCTTCGGTCTACTTTCAATTGTTATTTTTTACAAACTAGTTCTCCTCACTTCTAAGTCTAGCGTTCTAGCGCTCTATAGTACTAGCGTTCTAGCTCTCTCTCCTTGGCATATCCACTACAGCCGTACATCTTTCGAATTGACCACCCTCTCGTTTTTTATGCTTATGGGTATTTACCATCTCATATCTTTTATCAAAAACAATAAGACCTCATCACTCTACATCTCAGCAATTTCTTTTGCCATCACTTTTTATACCTACAACATTGCCAACATCTTCACCCCTTTAATTATCTTATTTATCTTTTTGAAAAATTACCGAGTCTTCACACTATCACGAATTATCAAGCCACTTCTTCTTGGAATATTCTTGACATCACCCGTAATTTTTTCAATTTTGTCTGGCACTGCCGCCAATCGTTTTAAAATGATCAGCATCTTTAACGATCCGGCCGTCATCAACAAAATTATCGATCAAAGGACTGATTTCACCACCTCAGATTCTCCCTTAATCGAAAAAATATCCCACAATAAAGCCATTGCTTATACCAACTATTTTTTCAAAAATTATCTCCAATCATTTTCACCCGAATTAATTTTTTTGTCTGGAGATCCCAATCCACGTCACAATCTCCCTGGACACGGACTAATCCTCTTACCCCTTTTCATTCCTTTATTTTATGGAATCAAAAAAGGTCACCCACTTTTTCTATTTTGGTTAATTATCTCTCCGATATCGTCATCACTAACCCAAGGTGGTGGCTATCATGCTAGTCGATTATTTTTAATGGTATTCCCTTTATCTTATTTTATCGCCTTAGGGCTAGAATCTTTGTCTCCGATATTACGCAAAGCCATGATCATCATCAGTGCTCTATTCTTTGCCATGTATCTTCATGAATATTTTGTCCACTATCCCAAAGCCCACTTCTCTCACTGGCAATACGGCTACCATCAACTCTTCGTCCACCAACCTACCAATGCCACTCGAGTCTTTGTCAGCAACACTAAATATGAATCACTAGAACGCTTTGCTTTTTTCCAACAGATTGACCCACGCATCATCCAACAAAGCTCAGACTTAGAAAAAGAAAACATCATCGGCAATCTACCAGGATTCAAAATAGAGCCAAATATATTTTTTATCAACCATTGGCCCAGCACCGACTCACTAAATGAGATCAATAATATAGCTCAAACCGGAGATGTGTTTTATCTGCTTCAAGGCAAAGATATCCCTGGCGATATGGACCTAACCAAACAACCATTAAAAGGTTATCGTACCATCGACACAGTCTATTATCCCAACGGACAAATTATGGGGCAAGTTATTGAAAAACAATGAAAATAAAAATACTTTTTTCATTATTTTTGTTTATCGGAATCTTCCTTAGATTCTATCAATTAGGTAATTTGCCCAATAGTTATTCTCCTGATGAGCTTGCCCAAGGATATAGTGCTTATTCTATTCTCAAAACAGGAGCAGATGAATGGGGAAGTAGCAATTTTCTTTCTCTCAAATCCTTTGGTGACTACAAACCCCCATTACAGACGTGGCTCATGATCCCCTCAATTCAGGCCTTTGGCCTCAATCCTTTTGCCGTCAGATTACCCAACGCCCTTTTCTCTATCCTCAGCCTCATTTCCATATATTTTCTTAGCAAAAAACTTTTCCCAAAATCTAACACCATCCCTATCATTAGCTTTGCCCTATTTTCTGTCTCGCCCTGGTCTATTAGTATGTCACGAATCGCCCTCGAAGCTAACTTAGCTGTCAGCTTAATCATCCTTGGCCTGACAATCTTTTATTACCGCCAACATTTGTTAGCTGCCCTACTATTCTCACTGTCTCTTTATACCTATCATTCGACCAAAGTTTTCCTACCTCTCTTTTTGCCTATTATTGCCATTCTTCAGTTCAAAAAGAAATTTATTTATTTTCTATTGCTAGTCATCATTTTTTGTTCTCCACTATTTATATTCCAACCCGACGGCTCACGAACTTCCGACATTGCCATCTTCAATCCGACTGACAAATGGACTCATGTTTCTGACCAACGTTTTACCCTAACCAGTAACGGCCTACCCGACCAACTTTCTCGACTTCTCCAGAACAAAGTTATCTATACTATTCAAAAATATGCTCAAAGCTACCTCTCTTACTTATCTCCCCAATTTCTCATCACTAATGGACCAGGAGAAACCACCTACGGCATGATCCCTGATTTTGGAGTTATTGGAATAGCCGCATCAGTTGGTTTTATCAGTCTAATCATCTACATTTTTTCTCAAAAAAAACTAATCAGTCAATCCCTAATCATCCTACTCTCCGGAATACTTATTTCTCCCATTCCCGCTGCTTTAGCCAAGGGTAGTTACTCTGCCAACCGAGCTTCGCTAATGTTGCCATTTATTATCATCGCTTCCGCTGTGGGTATAAGCTATCTTCACAAAAACTACAAAAACATTTTATACCTACTCCTCTTTACCGAAGGCCTCTTTTTTTCACTTACTTATTTCCACTCAGCCAATCAAGTTCTTGCCCACGGCATGCTTTATGGACACCAACAAATAAATCAATATATTACTTCTCTCAATCCCGACAAAATCATTTACTCCAGAAAGCTCTCTGAGCCACAAGCTTACTATCTTTTCTTTCAGTCCGTCGATCCCCATATTACCCAACAAGAATCAATCCGTTGGTCAGAATTTCAGACAAAAGGTCTTGCTTTCCTTGATCAACTCGGAGAATACAATTTGAACAATGTTACCTTTAAAGAAATATCTCTTCCTTCAGATCTTAAAACACCTCGCACCCTTATTATCGGCAAACCAAATGAATTTCTAGACACCACTCCCACTCATATTATCTACTACCCCTATTTCACCAAATCAGAACCAGCCGTTTATCTCTACCTAACTCCAGATGAAATATAAACTAATTATTATTACCATTCTCATCTTCGGTGCATTTCTGCGTTTATATAACCTAGATCAAATGCCCTCCAGTCCAAACTGGGACGAAGTCTCACTTGGATACAATGCTTATTCAATTTCAAAAACTGGTCAAGACGAATGGGCCAATTCTTTACCTCTCATCTTTCGAGCCTATGGCGACTTCAAGCTACCTCTTTACGTCTACTTATCTACACCATTTATTCAGCTATTTGGACTAAATACTTTTTCAATTAGACTTCTCTCAGTCATTTCAGGAGTATTAGCCTCATTCGTTTTTTACCTTATATCCCGCAAGTTATTTACCAAATCAAACATCATCCCTCTCCTTGGCCTGACCATTTACGCTCTCTCTCCTTGGTCTATTTTTCTCTCTCGCATCGCTCTTGAGGCTAACCTCTTTCTAACTCTTTTCCTGCTTTCTTTTTATTTTTTACTACAAAAAAAATATTGGCAAAGTGCCACCTTCTATGGACTTTGTCTTTTTACCTACAACAGCAGTCGTATAATTTTGTTTCCTTATATTGCCCTGCTTATATATTTAATTGTCAAATCTAATACCTTAAAAAAAGATTGGTATAAATATTCTTTCTTTATTCTTTCGCTTCTAATATTTGCTTTTCAAAGTTTAGATACCTCCGGACAAGCTCGTTACAAATGGGTCACCATACTCGACCAAGGTGCCATCAACCAAATCAACGAACTACGTCAAGATTATCCACGAATCATCGTCAACAAATATACCTATTTTATCTATCACGCTACTATAAATTATCTCAAACATTTCTCACCTAGCTATGTCTTCTTCCAAGGGGGGAGTCACTATCAATTTAATATCCCCAATTTCCCACTTATTTCAACACTTCTTTTACCATTCTTTTTTCTGGGATTCTTTTCTTTATGTCGTAAGTTATTAACAAAACCAACCTTCCCCATATTCCTCATTCTATTTTTCACTCTTGTTGCTCCACTACCCTCAGCCATCACCCGGGATGCCCCTCAGATTCTTCGCTCTATAACCTTCCTGCCTCTAGTCACCCTGATGATTCTTTTTGGGTTAAATTATCTAAAGAACAACCTGGCTATTATTACCTATACCAGTCTGGCGGTTATCTTCACCCTATTTTCTTTCTGGAACAAATATCCTATCTATGCAAAAAATTATGCTCTCAGCTGGCAATACGGTCATTCTCAAATGACCGACTATATTCAACAAAATTCTCACCTCTACGACCAAATTATTATCACCAAGAGATATGGGGAGCCTCACGAATTTATTCTCTTCTTTAGTCAATACTCACCTCAAAAATATCATAACGATCCCAATAAAAAATGGGCCTATTATTCTGATTGGTATTGGGTCGACGGCTTTGACAAATATATCTTTATCAATGATTGGGAAATAAAAGATTTTGTCCCGCCATCTGATAAAAAAATACTACTCATCACTTCACCCAGCAATTACGACCAAACTATGTTTAAATCAATCTATAATATCTCTTCCCCTCAAGGGCAATCGATATTCGATATTACGACCAATCTAAAATGAAAAAGACTCTTGTAGCCATCTTTGTATTTTCTTTATTTATCCGTCTCTATTCTGTATCCAATACTCCGCCACTTCTCTGGGACGAAGCTGCTCTTGGCTACAATGCTTACTCAATTCTTCAAACTGGTAAAGATGAGTTTGGTCAATTTCTACCCCTAATCTTTAAATCATTTGGCGACTTTAAACCAGGCCTCTATACTTATTTAACCGTACCTTTCGTCTACTTATTTGGACTTAATGAAATATCCGTTCGTCTTCCTTCAATCATTTTTGGATCTCTCACCCCAGTTCTTCTCTATCTCCTAATCACCAAATTTAATTCAAAGTCTAGAGCTCTAGCCTTCTACAGCTCTATAATTCTCGCCATCAGCCCTTTTAGTATCCATTTCTCTCGTAATGCCTGGGAGACAAACATCCTAACCTTCGAACTAATTCTGGCCTCATATTTTTTCTTATCCAAAAAGTTCTTCTTCTCTGCTCTAGTTTTTGGTCTGACTCTCTTCACTTACCAGTCAGCCAAAATGATCAGCCTATTTCTCATACTCTCTCTAATTATTACCAATCGTTCCCAAATTCAAGTCAACCTTAAAGCTTTCTTACTTAAATTCATCTTGACCCTCTTTATCTTTAGCCTACCCGTTGCCTACGGATTATTTTTTGGCCAAGATGCCAACCGTCTCAAAGTCGTTAGTCTTCTGTCTTACCCTAGAAGCCAAGTCGAGACAGAAATGATCATCTCCGAATCAAATAATTTAGACTATCAAACCTTCTATTCTCAACCATTTTTCTTTACTCGAAATTTTCTGTCTCGCTATTTCAATCACTTTTCTCCTCGTTATCTTTTCTTTGAAGGTGACTGGCAAAACCCCCGACACTCGGCTCCTTATGTTGGCATGCTTTTATATCCCAGCTTGGTATTACTTCCTCTAGGTTTTTTCTTCTATTTATCATCTTCCAAAAAAGACCGTCTTTCAAACCTAATGCTCCTCTGGTTAATCTTTGCCCCAATTCCTGCCGCCCTAACTCGAGACTCAGTCCAATCCACTAGAGCCATGTCTTTGTCTGTCCCTCTTATCTACTTCTCATGGGTATATATTTCATCACCAAATTTATCAAAACCCATCTCTCACTTTTTACTTTTTACTTTTTACTTTTTACAGTTTATCTTTTGTCCTTTATCTAC
>DDWP01000007.1 GCA_002345725.1 Candidatus Shapirobacteria bacterium UBA2283 | reverse complement strand
CTTTACGATTTGAACACTGGAATGTTTAATGCCAATTTCTGAACCAAAATCGATAGTTAGTTTATAGGCAGGTTTTTTAGCTTCTGGAAAATCTTCAACTAAAATTACTTTGCCAACTCGAACATCGAGTTTAATGAAGTCATCGTACGTTGCCATAGGTGTCCTTAAAATATTTAATTTAAGGATCCTAAAACTCAGGATGGTACCACCTTAACTTTGTCTCTTTTGAATTTATACGGTTCAATTCCGGAGCTACTTATTTCGTAGTCACCTCTGTGGCGGGAAACCACTTCATTGGTTTGAGGTTATTATACCTCAGTTTGATCCAAACCGCGATCAGGATTTTCAAGACAAAACTTGTTGTAGTCATAACAACGCAACGACAATCTTTGTTCTGATGCTTTAAGTATTGAACCACCAACACCAACATGATGCAGAAAAATTCGATATCTTCTCTCAGCACGAATATAGTTGGCAAGCTGTAGTTTTGCCTCTTTAATTTGTTCTTGATTCATATGGGACTGTTTATACAAAAAAATGATTAAATTGTCCAGAGGGGTATATATCCGACTCGCTACGCTCGCTGGACCGTGTTTTTAGGAAAAATTTTTCACTACGTTCAAATTTTCGCCTAAAAAAACTAGAAAGCCCGCGGTGCACAAAATAAATTTTATACACAACACGGGCTTGAAAATATAATATCAGAAAAACAAATGTGTGGTGGATTTGATAATTATTGGTAACGCGATTCTTCGATTATCTTATAGAGACGCACGATCGTGCGTCTCTACATGGAATTGAATTGTCCAATTTACCAATGACTGTCTTCGGAACACACAATGTCATGTTAGTAAAGATTGCCACGCCTTCGGCTCGCAATGACGTATATTTTTAAACTTCAATGATCAAAGGTAGAACCATTGGCTGGCGGCCGGTTTTGTCCATGATTATCTGCTCAATATGTGCTTGTACTTGTTGACGAATATATTCAAAGTTAGCAGGCTTACTGGTAACTTGGTTGAACTTAAGAATTATTTCTTGGTTTAGATACTCAAGCAGATCAGCATTCTCTTTAAAGAAAACAAAGCCGCGAGAAAGTATCTCCGGTGGTCGGGTCATAGCACCAGAATCTTTGTTGACCATAAGAACAACAGAGAACATTCCCTCTTCAGCAAGTATTTTACGATCACGAAGAATAGTGGTACCAACATCCCCAATACCTAAGCCATCGATAAGAACTTTACGGATAGGGTTGTGGTATTTGGTGTCGTAAGTACCGTTGGCATAAAAAGTGACAATTGAGTCAGAATCAGGGTTGATAAACTGATCATCTTTAAGCCCCATGGTCTTGGCCATGGTGAAATAACTCTTGACGTGACGATAATTTCCACCGATAGGTAATAGGAATTTTGGACGAACTAAATTAATCAAAAGAGCATGCTCTTTTTGAAAACCGTGACCAGAAACATGGATCTCTTGTCCATCTCCGGAGATCACTTCTGCTCCCATCTTAGACAAGATATCGATTAAGTCGAAGATCTTGGAGGTAGTACCAGGAATATAGTCAGGGGCGGAGAAAATAACTTTATCACCAGACTTTATCTTAATACGATGTTTGCCCATAACCATCTTCGAGAGTGCAGAATTAGCTTGAGCAGCGAATCCGGCAACAAGGAAAATAAGTTTGTTATCCGCAAAGTTTTTGACTCTCTCTGGTGGGACAATGTCAGCATCGGTTAGATTGACGTAGCCTAAGGCTTGGCCAATTTTAATGGCTTTATCGACAGAATAACCGACGGTAACGATCTTGCGACCGGCACGCTTGGCGTAGTCGATAGCCTGCCCCCAACGGACAACATTACTAGAAATGGCGGTAACAAAAACACGACCTTTGGCCGTTTTAATATTGCGCTCAAAATCTTCAGCAATAGAACCTTCAGAGGGAGAGAATCCTGGATGATCAGCACCAAGACAGTCTGACATTAAGGCAATGACTTTCTTCTCACCTGCGCGAGCAATACGACCATAATCGGTAGGTTTACCATCTAGAGGGAAAAGGTCAAATTTAAAATCTGAACCATGATAAAAGACTCCAATTGGAGTAGTAATGGCAAAGTGATTAGTGTCGGGGACAGAATGGTTAACACGGATAGCCTCGATAGAAAAAGGTCCGACTGTCATAGTGTCACCGGCCTCATAGATAGTCATCTTGGAACGGATATTAGCCTCAACCAGACGGTTCTCAATAAAAGCAGCTGCCATACGAGGTGCATGAATAGGAATATCTTGACCAAGAACAGGCAAGATAAAGCGAATAGCTCCGATATGATCTTCATGACCGTGAGTGATGAAAATACCGAGAATTCGATCTTTTTTATCTTCTAAGTATTTGGTGTCAGGAATTTGAAGGTCGACACCAAAAGCATCTTCTTCAGGAAAACCGACTCCACAGTCAACAATGATTAGTTGACTTTTGCTGAGATCACCATTGGGAACATATTCGTAAACGAACATGTTTTGAGTAACATCTCCAAAACCTCCAAGGGAAACTACCCTTACGGAATCTTGAGAACTATTAAATTGACGAACTGGTGATTTAATACCAGAAAAGTTTGCCTGCGGACGAACCGGAGGTCTTTGAGAATTTTTATTTAACATAGTAAATAATAGGTCCGAAAAATAAGCTGGTGGACGATCCCAGAAGATGAAATAAATTAATTAGCGTTATAAATGATATTAGCATTTTCCGAGTGACTTTTCGTGATCGGGGCAAAGAATTCAATTCAAGCTTGA
>DDWP01000005.1:6267-13037 GCA_002345725.1 Candidatus Shapirobacteria bacterium UBA2283 | reverse complement strand
GTGACTAGTGGTTACAGACTTTAAATCAACATTGGTGGTTGGAACTTTTGTATCTACTTGAACATCAAGTTCATAAAACTTAAGATCTTCAATATTTCCAGCTAGGTCATAAGCGATAGTATAAAAACTATAAAGACCATCACCAAAAGGAGAATCGAAAGTAAACAAACCGGACGGAGAGTTGTTGGTGTCTCCACAAATATCAGTTCCAAAATTATATGAGTAGCAAAGCTTCACATAATCGATATCTAAGTCGGATGAAGAATAGGAAATATCAAAGGTATGAGTCTCTTGGGTATCTGCCTGACCTTCGGTGATAGTGGATCTAGGAGATTGGGTATCGTTACCAACATAGACTGTAATCCAGTCGACTGAGTCTCCGACAACTTCAGGGTCAGAAGGCACTGGAGACAAGTTTGGTGTTTTATTACCAGCGGCATCACGTGCTTCAAGCTTGATGGTGTAAAGGCCATCAGGAAGTAGAGTTGTATCCCAATTGAAAGCTAGGTGGTTTATGAGAGTAGATGACTGAGTAGTAGTTCCTGGACCAGCAACGTTGACACCTGATGAGTTTTCTACAACTAACCAAAAATGATGAGGGTTGGTATCAATGGAGGTAATGTAAATAGGGACTAAACCAGAAGTCGGTGAAGTAATGGGGGCGTTAATGACAACCTGGGGCGACTGATTGTCGACGGTGACTTTCCAAGGAGAAGTCCAAGCAGAACAGTTATCAACTGAATCGCAAGCCTTAACTCGCCAATAGTAAACACCAGCGGGAGTACCCGGAGCAGGAATTTGAGATGAAGTTAATCTACCTGATTGATAAGCTAAAGGAGAAAAAGAAAGATTTCGTGAGGATTGGTAAATGTAGTAGACAGGATTGTGTTGATTTTGATAATCACCAACATCGGACCAGTCCATAACTAGCCCGACGGTATTACGATAAGAATTATTAGTAGGGGCAATAAGCTGAGGAGTTGGTGGAGCGACAAAATCTTTAGTGGAAAAAGTGACCTGAGAAATACTAGTGGTACTATAGAAATTTGCAAAAATTGAACCTGTAAAGAGCATTGAAGAGGATATTAGAAAAGATAGGATAAAGAATAGTGGTACAGTTTTGCTTTTTACTTGTCGGTCAATTTCTTGTTTAATATATTTCTTGATATTTAGAATTTGGGAGATGATAAAAAGCAAAGCAGGGATAACGATTAGAACACCAAAACCAATGGGGGTGCGAATAAAAGCAGCGATGTGGCCAATATAAGGAATGGCAAAAACATGTTTGCCAAGAATGCCGACGTCCATTAGGTCCCAAGCATCGGCAGTATTATTATTGTCACCTTTTGTCTGGAAACGCAGAGGAGAAGTAGATTTAATATCGACAATTCGATGAAGAATAGTGTCTTTGGAATTTGAAGGAGAGGTAAAGGCGACGATGTCGCCGGCCATTATGGTAGTTGGGTCAACTGGGGTAGTTAAAACAATTGAACCAGTCTTGATTGTTGGCTCCATCGAACCAGAAACGACAGTATAGGTGCGAGGAACATTTTTAAAAGGAAGAACCGGAGATATAGAAATAGCTAGAACAAGAAGAAGAAAAGCAAAAACAGTATTTTCAATTATTTTTTTAATCACCTACTAGAACACCGAAAATACATTCGGTGTTCTGTAGAGAATTAAAATTATTGCTGAGTACCAGTGAAGTCAAACTTCATGTTAGTAAGACTTTTGTCAGAGATTTCGTTACCAGCAGAACCAACAACTCGGACATCAACTCGATATTGACGTTGTGCACCTTTGGAAATTCCAGCAGTAACAAAGTTGGCACCAGTCGTATTCCAATAATTAAGTGAGGCCCAACCACTGGCTGGTGTTGCCATTTCAATATCATAAAACCTAACCTCAACAACATCTTTTAGTACATTCCAAGAACCAGATGGATCTTCAGTGGCACCATTACGAATCTTGGCATTAATTCCGAGAGTAATAGCCGAGGTACTATTGTTCTTCAAATAAAAAGTTTGGGAACCGGCATAGGAAGGAAACATATTCTGGAATAAGAAGTTTCCTGGATTGTAGTCAGCGACCCAAGTAGAACCATTCCAAACTTGAAGATTAGCATTACCGGTAGAGAAAGTGACACCGGAGACAGTAGCAGTAGAACTAAATAAAGCGGAAGCTGAAGTGGTAACAACAGCTAAGGTCATGGCGATTGCCAAAATACTGAGAGTAATTTTTTTCATAAAAACAAAAACAAATAATTTAAATAATCTTAGACTTGCTTCTGACTGATGTCAACAATAAAAAAATATAAGCCAAAAATGCACCGGTAAAATCAAATAAGGTGTCACGAAACATGCCCGAACGACCCACAACAAAGTATTGGTGAGCTTCATCCGAAACAGCATAAATATAGGAGACAAGTAGTGAGTATTTATTAGAAATTCCAGCAAAACGGAGTAATAAAAACAAAATGGCATACTCGATTAGGTGGAGAGATTTAAAAAAAATAAATCTCCAAAAGCCTGACGGGCCGATACCAGAAGTGGGCACTGATGATAGATAAAAAATAAATAACATCCAAATAATAGCTGGGAGAAAACGTATATATTTCATTTTCTGACTCGAGTAATTACTAATGGAGCTAAGAGAAGAAGGCCGCCGATAGCAATAAAAATTATGGCAATTAAATTTGAAGGTATGCCGTTAAAGCTTTTTGAGGGAGAAGATGTAGGAGAGATTTTGATAATATCACTGATACCAAGTATATCTTCACTGATGGTGGGTGAAGGCTCGAGAGACAAAAGGCTTGAAGTAGGTTCAATAACTGGAGTGAGGGGTGGCTCGGTAGGAATGATAGCGATTGTGGGGATAGGAGTAGCGGTAGGACGGGTGGTTGGAGTAATTGTAGGAGTGGGAGTGGGAGTCTTGGTGGCTGTAGGAACTGGAGTAAGAGTTGAGGTAGGGGTGGGAGTGATTGGAGTAGTTGTGGGAGATGGACATGGTGAATTTACACTACCTTTTGAAGGAGTGGTAAGACACCATGAACCAGAGACTTTTGACCAACTTAAAGTACTACTAATTGAAGAATAATGATAGCTATCTTTTAATTCACTTGATTGATTTAACAACCTCACCCAATCATCGGTATTATTTAAGTAACCTCCACCTAAATCGTATGTTTTGATCTCTTTGGGACCAAAGACAATAGTTCCTAACTCTTTAGGCTGACCACCACCATCGGCCAAATCGTCAAATTTCCAGTTTTCCAAAGTTACTGCATAATCGTTATCATTATAGATTTCAACCCATTCCTGATTATCTTCGGGAGCTGGCATGAATTCATTAATATAAATACCACTACTTGGATTGACAACCGATGTTGGTACTGCAGAAGGTGTGGCAGTTGGACTCACGGTATCTTGAGCAGATACTGGCGAGGAGAATAGAAAAAATAAAGCTATTGTTAGCAATAACACAAATTATTCTAGCAGACTAAGAGCAAGTCGTAATTTACGAATTGTATTTTCTTGACCTAGTGCTGGAAGGCACTCGACTACCGGCGGGGTAAAAGCGACACCGCAGATAGCTACTCGGAAAACCATAAAGAATTCACCTTTGTCCCAATTATGACTCTCGACTAGCTTTAATAATCTTTCAGATAGATTGTCAAAATCACTTAACAATTTAATTGACTCTTCTAACATCAGTCTGGCTAACTCTGGGCTAGTCCCCTTCTTTAATAATAATTCTTTGTCGTAGACAACATCTTCAAACAAAAACTTCACCAGCTCAGGAAGATCAGAAAATTTTACCAACCTCTCTTTTAAAACAGGAATCAGCCCTTCGACTTGCTCAGGACTTGCCTGTGGCAAGAATTTCTTAAAATAAGGACGCAATTCATCAACGGATTTTTGGCGAATATAAAGGCCATTAAAATAGTCAAGTTTCTTACGATCGAAGATGGCAGCTTTTTTATGTAGATGTTCAAAAGTAAAAGCTTTGACAAATTCGTCGAGAGTAAATAACTCTTGATTTGTTCCAGGATTCCAACCCAGCAACATTAAAAAGTTCAATAAAGCATCGGGTAGATAGCCATCATCTAAAAATTGCCTGGCAAAGACAGAGCCAAAACGCTTACTCATTTTTCCAGGATGAGTAGGGTCGAGAAGTACGGTAAGATGGGCAAACTGAGGTGGTTCCCAGCCAAAGAAACGATATAATAAAATATGCTTTGGGGTCGAGCTAATCCATTCTTCGGCGCGGATAACATGAGTAATGTCCATCAGATGGTCATCAACGACAACGGCAAAGTGATAAGTAGGAATACCGTTTGATTTCATTAACACCTGATCATCTAAATCACTGGTATTAAACTTAATCTCGCCGCGAATCAAATCATTAAAGACAATATCTTGGTGATCGGGGAGGCGCATACGAACAACGTAGGGCACACCATCTTTTATTTTTTGATCAATCTCTTCTTTGGATAAAGATAAACAGTGACGATCATACTTGGGAATTTTTTTGGCGGCTTTTTGAATATTACGAACTTCAACAAGACGTTCTTCAGTGCAAAAACAATAGTAGGCATGACCACTGTCGAGAAGTTCTTTGATGTATTTTTGATAGATGTTTATGCGAAGGGATTGGACAACCGGTTCTCCATCCCATGAAAGCCCAAAATCGTGCATAACTTTTTGAAGACGATCGGCGGCGCCGACAACAAGCCTTTTTTGATCAGTATCTTCGATGCGAAGAAGAAATTGGCCATGAGTTTGGCGAGCCATAGCATAAGCATAAAGAAAGGTACGGAGGCTACCAATATGCAAGTCACCAGTGGGACTAGGAGCCATACGAGTACGGATCGGAGTAGAAGTCATGGCTTATTTTAGCATTAAAATAATGTAGAATAATTTATGTCTTTAACGTATACAGCCTATGTTAGCCGGAGAATAATTAAGTATGGAGGGTTTTTTATAGGCGGATTTACTTTGATATACATGGGAATATCGGCCGGTATTGCTGCTTACTTGGCAGCCAATCCACCGTACACACCGCCAGATGTGAAGTTTGGAGTATTACCAAAAACTGTTTTCCCAGAAAAAACATTTGAGAAGAAACTGTTTACGGCAGAATTACCAAACGACGCTTTTCCAAAGTTCAAAGATCAGACTAAGGTATACGTAATAGTTCGACCAGACAACACCTTCTTGGCGCTAGACCAAGATACAAAAACAGCAAAACAATTAGGATTTAACAATAAACCGACTGAGGTTAAGTATGGTGTTTATGAATTCAGAAATGATAATTTGAACCAAACTCTGACAATGAACGTTCTTGATGGAAGTTTTGTACTTAAGTATCCATACGAAAGTGACCAATTGTTGCTAAATCCGGAAAAAATGCCCTCACAGGAAGAAGCAGTAACTATTGCTAAAGGGTTTTTGGCTGGAGCCGGAAAGTTTCCGGCAGATATTGCTGAGGGAGAAAGGAAAGTTAGCTTCTGGGAGATTGGTTTTGGTGGACTAAAATCGGTGAGCTCATTGTCTGAAGCTAATATCGTGAAGATAGATTTCTTTAGAAAAGAATTAACTGAAGATATAAAAGTGGTATCTTCACAAGTTAATAGCGCCTCGGTGTCGGTACTGGTGAGCGGGTCACAGGCGGAAGGAAGAAAAGTGGTCGAGGTGACTTACAAATATGCAAACGTTGACAGAGAACTGTTCTCGACTTACCCAATTAAAACAGCCGAAGAAGCATTTGAGCAACTAAAAGCGGGTAATTATTGGCCAGTCTCGGATGTAGACAACAGTAGTGTCACAATAAGAGAAATGTATTTGGCTTATTTTGAACCGGTAACTTTAACAAATTACCTACAACCAGTATATGTGTTTGAGGGGGACGGAAAGTTTGTTGCTTATGTCCCGGCGGTGACGGAGAAGTATATTAAGCAATAGTTTAAATCCTAAATTCTAAAATAATTAGGGAGTGTAAGGGAGCCAAAGGATATGTTGCTTGGACCAGCTGAGAATAGATTGAGTATCGGCAAAACGGTCGGGTGATTGAGCGACAACACTGATAAGATAGCGTCCATTGATATTCATAAGAGCAATAAAGCAACCACCAGCTTCGGGAGTCCAACCTGTCTTTAGGCCTTCAATTTCTGGAGCAACACCTAAAAGTTCATTGGTAGAAACAAGGGGGTGATTGATGGTACCAAATATATCGGTAACTAAGAGCTGTTTGTGTTTGACGACGTCAGTAATGACAGGATTCTTGATAGCTAAACGGCCAAGCTGAGATAAATCATAGACAGTTGAATAGTGGCTGGGTGAATGGATGCCATCGTAGTTAGTGAAGTTAGTGTTCCGAAGATTATATTGCTTAACCAAACCGTTCATCTCTTTAATGAAGCCAGGGACACCTTGACGATGATGGTTGGCCAAATTAAAACCAGCATCGTTGGCGGAATAGACCAAAAGGGAAGTAACTAAAGATCTGATGGTGATCTTTTCTCCAGTCCGTAACTCCATAACTTTTCCTTCAGAGTAAGTAGCGCCAATAGAAATAACCTCTTCAAGTGGATAAATATTAAGAGCAGTGAGGGCTGTGGCCAGCTTGGTAATTGAAGCGGGATAAATTTTTTGATCAGCGCCTTTGGAGAACAAAATTTTATTAGTAGCAACGTCAACTAAGATGTAATTATTAGCCAAGACACTGGGCATGTTCTTGCTAGTTAGCTCAGGAATCAGAGGGTGTTGATA
>DDWP01000005.1:0-6253 GCA_002345725.1 Candidatus Shapirobacteria bacterium UBA2283 | reverse complement strand
AAGATAATTATCAACAATAGCGGTATTGCTAATAAAAAAACTTTGTATTTTCTTACTGCTTTATTTGGCAAAATTACCTTTTTGCGGGTTGGCATGTTTTATAAAATCACTACTACTCATAATAATCGACTGAGTACGGCTGCCGGCATTAAAAGCAATTGACTCGTTGGCTAATAGACCTTCATCAACATAAGTAGGAACATTAAATAAATTACCAAAAGGAGGAACTCCACCAATAACAGTACCTGATGTTTTTTCAACCTCGTCTGGGGTAGCCATACGGATGTCTTTAAATTCAAACTGTTTCTTGAAAGAGGAATTATCGAGCTTTTTACTAGCAGACATGACCAGCAATACTGGCTTGTTATCAGCAAACATTAGGAGGGCTTTTGCCCCTTGGTCAAGAGTGGTACCACGAACTCTGGCTGAGTCTTCGGATGTCTTTGTCTCCTCATGATCGAGATGCTTGAAATCGACCATTCTCTCTTTAAGAAAAGTTACAAGTTTTTCGTGAAGATCAACTTTTGACTTAGAAATCTTTTTGCCAATAACAGAAAGACGACCATCGACTCGTTCCATATCACGAGGAAATAAGCTAGCTTGGCGGACATTACTGAGGCCCAACATGTTTTGAGTAATACGTTCAAGTCCTATACACCAACCACCTTCAGGGGGCATGCCATATTTAAAAGTTTGACCATATGGAGCTTCAAACTCATCAGGGTTTTGACCTTTGGAAATTATCTTCTGTCGGAATTCATCATAATTGTGAATTCTTTGACCACCACTAATCCACTCAACACCACGACCAATAAGGTCGAAGGTCAGGGTTTCGTCGGGATTTTCTGGATCGGCAAAAGAGTACCAGGCACGTTTTTTGGTGTAAAAATGGGTTATGAATACTAGTTCGCTACCAAACTTTTCTAGTGACCAACGACATATCTCTCTCTCCCCTTCTGGATCCATGTCTAATTCATTACGAACATCGCGTCCAGTGCGCTTGTAGATTAGTTCTAAAGCATCTTTGAGTTTTATTCTAGGAGTCTCATCAATGGTTTTAGGGATAGTTACACCATATTCATCTAAGACATCTTGGTGTTTTTCTGTAACTAATTTAAAGATTGCTTTGACAGAGGCGTCGGCCATCTTTAGGACATCAAGCCAACTATCAACAAAACCCATCTCAGCATCAAGACCAACATATTCGGTCATGTGACGAGTAGTGACCGATGGTTCGGCTCGATAAGCATGAGCAACGGTAAAGACTCTTTCGAAAATAGAAGTAAGAACCTGTTTGTAAAGCTGAGGACTTTGAGCTAAAAAAGCTTGATAACCAAAGTAATCTACAGGGAAAACTTCAGAACCACCTTCAGTAGAGCCAGCAACAATGGTGGGGACAAATATCTCTTCAAAATCTTGACTGCGGAGAAAACTGCGGAATGCTTCGACAATGGTTGCCTGAACTTTAAATACATCTTGGACTTTTTTGTTACGAAGAGAAGCGGCACGAAAGTCAAGTAAAACTGGCAGAGAAACATTCAAGTCCTCTTGATGTAAGTCGAAAGGAAGATCTCGAGACTCAGATAAAACCTTAATTTCTTGGGCTTCCATTTCGACCTTACCAGTAATTATTTTGTCGTTGAAATATTTTTCATCACGAGCTCGAACCTTACCAGTTATTTCGACTACGTATTCTTCTTTGAGACTGGCTAGTTCTTTGTTGCCAACAATTTGAATAATACCGCTACGATCACGGACATCAGCAAAAGCAATTTGGCCATGACTTCTAATGCTATTGACCCAACCCTTAACAGTTATGGTCTGACCGACTTCTTTGATAGTGTCTTTGATTAGTGTCCGCATATATTAATTTTACAAAAAATAACTCCAACGTGTGGAGTTATGAATAATCTATTTAGATTTTCGGGCTCCACCTAAAAAGGCGACACACGTTGAATTGTTTTACAGTTATTCTTCTGTGAGGGTCTATTAGGTTTCCCGTTCTTCCTCCAGCTCGTGGGTGTTGGCCACTCTAATGCTTTATAGGGATAGTATATTAAAGATGCCCAGATGTGTCAACTTTCCTTGTACTAAACACAAAGACTGTAGTCTTTGCTCCGGGTATATCCCACTGCAACAGGTTACCCAGTTCGGGAATCGGGACTGTTCTGCGTGAACCTTTCGGATCTATAGTAAGACCAGTACTCACATCAATGGGGGTTAGCCCTCGTCGAAGACTAAATGATTTTGTGGTTATGGCTTCAATTCCATTGCCCGCTGGCCCTGTTTTTGGTTCGGCCACATAATCATCAACTACCTCTAGACCTCTGTAAGCCATAATTCTTAGACCCATACTGAGTTATATCATAATTTGTTAAGTATTGCTCTGGCTTTTTCTCGACTTGGTTTTTGCATATCAGCCAGCTCGATAGGTGTACAAAGTTCTGGGTCGACGTCAACTTCACCAATCTTAATGAGATTAACCCTGCCACTTGAGATACTACCAACGCCTGAAACAGACATCTCGTCATCCACAACAACTAGTTTGACCTTTCTTTCTGCACCTGGTTCACCACTGATTCCCGCAACAAAATAGAGATTATAATCTTGGTTAGAGTACCTAAAGAATTGACCTGTTTCAACAAAAAACTCTGACATTGGTGGAGTTATACCACTATTTCTTTAATAATCAACTGAGGAGATAAGGCGTTGTTCCATTCATTAATCGATAGACTGGCAACGAGGTCTACAACATCGCCGACTTTTAATTTATCGATCAAGTCCCCTTTCTTAAAAGCAATGGCGTCAAAACTACCGGTTCTAAGCTTGAGATGGTCGTTGGTTTGACCAATAGTCCTTAAACTATCAATGATTACTTGCTTAAACAAAAACAAAGGCTCTGGATTACCGATACCAAATGGCGACAAAGAATCAATGGCTTTAATATTTTTTATAGTAACAGCGTCAAGAGACATTTGAGCATCAACATCAAGATGGGGAGATAATTTTAATTTGCCTAATTTAAAATTTAATAATTTAATAATAGATTTTTTTAATTTGGAAATATTTTTGGTAAAAATACTAAAACCGGCAGCACCAGGATGTCCGCCAAGATCAACAAATAAATCTTGGTGTTCACGAAGTGCCTCAATAATATTCAGCTCGGGGATACTGCGACAGCTACCTTTGGCAATATCACCATCAACAGAAATGACGATACTAGGTAAATAGTATTTTTCGGTAAGGCGACCAGCAATCAGACCAATAATGCCAGGGTTATAATCACCGTGAATAAAAATTAGTTTATTTTTTAAATCAATATTTTTGTCGGCATTATCAAGAGAGTCTTTTTGTAATTGTTGACGATCTTGATTGTAAGAATTTAAGACTCCAGCGTATTTAGCAGCTTGAAGCAGATTCTGACTACAAAGAAGACGAAGAGCGTCGGTCGGATCGGCCAGACGGCCAATGGCGTTGATACGTGGTCCGAGAACAAAGCCAAGATCATAGGCTGAAATTTTATTTTTCAAATTAGAGACTTGGATAAGCTTTTTGATACCTGGAGAAGGATTGATTCTAAGTGACTCTAGCCCGTGAACAACAATGGAGCGGTTGACTCCAGTAAGAGGTAAACAGTCGGCAACGGTACCCAAAGCAGCTAGGCCAAGGTCAGCATCTTTGTCTAATTCTTTTGAGAGAAAGTAAGATATGGCTGAGCCAGAGACTTGGGTGGAGTGGATAAGTTGACAGTTACGAGTTAAGAGTTTTGAGTCTTCATTAGCTAAGTGGTGATCAGTGATAATAATCTTTAGCTTTTGCTTGTCAAGAATTTTTTTAATTTCTTTTTGGGCAACAATACCATTATCAACAGTAACTAAGAGGTCAAATGTAATATTTTTCTCGGCTTGAAAGCGAAAAAATGATTCTGCCTTAATACCGTAACCGTCTCTCTCTCGGTTGGGGACAAAAGGGGTGACATTCTTGGTTAATTTATATAAAGTCTGCCAGAGAACGGCCGTGGCAGTGACACCATCTACATCATAGTCACCGTAGATCAGAATATTTTGATTGTTTTGGATGGCCGAACTAATTAGACCAATGGCTTTCTTGAGTTTTAGCTCTAAGGTGGGATATGGGGGTTTTAGGAAAACGTCAATGTCATTAATATTCCTGTTTTTAAGTAAAATTTTCAATATATCTGATGACGAAGTCGAATGGTCAATAAATTTTTTAGAACTCAAGTTGATAATTTTACTCACTTTTGTATTATACTTCAGATGATCAGATGAATGACCTTAAGTCTGATCACGTTATTTAAAAGGTTAGTAAGAAATGGCAAAAAAATTGTTCATAGGGAATCTTTCCTTCAACATTACCGATGACCAACTTACACAGATATTTTCTGCGTATGGTAAGGTTGTTTCGGCTAATATAGTATTTGATAAGTTTACTAGCAGAAGCAAAGGTTTTGCTTTTGTTGAGTTTGAAACTGAAGAAGAAGCACAAGCTGCTATGGCAGCTCTTGATGGCAGCGACCAAGATGGCCGTCCTATTGCTGTCAAAGAGGCTTTACCTCGTCCTGACAAACCTCAGATGTAATCTGTGTTGAAATCAAACCTTAATCCCCTGCTTCACGTGGGGGATTTTTGGTGTAAATATCAATTTGAATGATTCAATTTACCTATAATATGTTATAATCATCTATGGACAATGAAATCGCTAAGTTAGGTGGTAGGATTGCTTCCACTGCACTAAAAGAATATCGTTTTGGACAATCTAACAAATCTACCCTACTCATGACTGGGACTTTAAGAGACCGAGCTGCTGGATTAATACTACAAAACTATAAGGACGACGAGCAAGGTTTTAACAGGTTGTGCGACATGGTTAAAATGGGCATAAGAATACCCAAAGAGCTTAAGTAAGGATAAGAACAGGTACATCGTCTCGGAAATAACTTTGTGATTTAGTGATATAATCCATATTATTTTATTATTTCTTAACTAATATGGTCAAAAAAAAGAAAGGGTTAGAAAGTGGGGAACAAGGTGCGCAAAATATTTTAAAGTTAATGGATCCAATGATTGTTGCTAGATTACATCAAGAAACTGGACCTACTGAAGTAGTAGTAAATGATCTACACAGACCTAGAGTTGGTGGTGGTGGATGGCAAGCTGATGGAATGACTGTATTCCACGAGGGAACGGTCGTAGCAAGAGTAACAAGAGATCTAAAAATTGTACCGGTGGCTAAACCTTAAGAAAAAGTGGTTTTGCTGTAAAATAAGGAATGGAACTGAAACTGCCGGAGAAAGTAATTAAAGTGATGAAAAAGTTTGCGGATTCGGGGGCTGAAATTTTTGTGGTGGGAGGGGCAGTAAGAGATCTAATGATTGGAAGAGAAGTAAAAGACTGGGATTTTGCCACTAATTTAACGCCGGAAGAGATGAAAAAATTGTTCCCCAAAAATAGTTTTTATGAAAATATTTATGGGACATTTAGTATTGTATTGCCAGATAAAGAAATTCTTGAAGTGACAACCTACCGAACTGAAAGAGAATATAGTGATTCAAGACACCCAGATAAAGTTGAGTGGGGAAAAACTATTAAAGAAGATTTGGCGAGAAGAGACTTTACGATCAACGCTATTGCGTTGGAATTACGAATTACGAATTACGAATTACGAATTATTGATAATTTTAATGGACAAGAAGATTTAAAAAATAAAATTATAAGAACGGTGGGTGATCCTGACACTAGATTTGAAGAAGATGCATTAAGAATGATGCGGGCAATTAGAATTACTTCTCAAATTAAATTTACTATCGAAGAGAAGACATTTGAATCGATACAGAAAAATGCCAAATTAATTAATAAAATTGCTGGAGAAAGAATCCGAGATGAGCTTTTTAAAATATTGTTAACTGACAAGCCAGGAGATGGCATAAAACTACTCAAGAATTCTGGACTACTTGGAGAAATCATGCCAGAGATTCTTGAAGGGGTAGATATGGCTCAAAAAGGACATCATATCTATAACGTGTGGGAGCATTGCTTGGAAACCCTAAATAACTGCCAGACTAACGATCCAATTACTAAGCTAGCAGCATTGTTGCACGACTCAGCCAAACCAATAGTGGCAAAAGGTGAAGGAGAGGAGAGAACTTTCCATAACCATGAGGTGGTTGGTTCAAGAGTGGCGGTGCGAATTGGCAAAAGACTACGACTGTCCAACAAAGAATTGGACCAACTAT
>DDWP01000019.1:3091-4590 GCA_002345725.1 Candidatus Shapirobacteria bacterium UBA2283 | reverse complement strand
GGGTTGGTGGCTGAATTTAGTCATTGGGGAAATTGGAGAAGTATTAGAAAAACTATCGACAACAAAGTTATTGAAGATACAATCTACTGCGTCTGTGTGGCAGAAGACCCGACAGGTGAATTGATAAAAAAGAATGAATTTGGAGAAAACAGATGGGAAAAATACGAAAACATTTATGAACATTTGGATGAAAATGTGGCAACTGGAGAAATTGAAAAACAAATCTTGAAAGAAATAAAGAAAGGAAAAGTAGAGAATAGAGAGTTTGAAGAAGAGATTGTTTTGGGGGAAAATTACCGAGTGGGTACTCGGTAGATTTAGGCAGAAACTGGGTGTAAATTAGTAATGTGGAAGACAAAAGACAAAAACTACTAGATGAGTTGGAAAAATATGAGAAGAAAATTCTGCAGTTACGGACTGATTGTGCAGAATTCAAAGCCGGAGGAAGCAGGTATGGGGATGAATATGGTGAGATGCAGGTAAAAGTTTATACTCAGATGATTGAAGATGTTAAAACAGAGCTAAAGAAGTTTAAAACTTAAACTTTTTTTTGGCTTTGTCGAAAGCGGAAACGACATCTTGCCCATAAGTACTAAACAATCGAGCAAATAAATCTTCAAGTGCGCCAGAAGCAAATTCAGACTTGCACAAACAAGAAGAATAATAAAAAGCATTACCTTGGGAGACACGATTGACTAATTCTTTGTCAAACATGCGCTTAAGGACGGTCATAATGGTGGTGTAGGCGTAATCCCCTTTCATATTTTTGAGAACCTCGGCTGGCTTTAATGGTTTATCGGACTGCCACAATACCTCCATGATCTGTTGTTCAAGACCACCAAGCATTTTGCATTTCCCGTTGCAGTTGCAATCACAATTCATATGTTAGTTTATCAAGTTAGTCAAGTTTATAAAGTTTATAAAGTTTATAAAGTTATTTTGAAGTATAATTAAATAATGAATACCACCCAACAGAATCTACTGAAGGCCTTTGCTGGCGAATCAATGGCCAGAAACAAATATACAACATTTGCAAAAATTGCCAGAAAAGAAGGGCAAGAATGGGTGGCTCGTATTTTTGAAGAAACGGCGGAAAATGAAAAAGTCCATGCTGAAGAATTGTTTGAATTGATTAGTGGAGAAGTGAGAGTTAATACCGATCTAGATATCAAACCTTTTGCTAAGACAATTGATAACTTAAAGATGGCGGCGGAAGGTGAAAAATATGAATGGACGACAATGTACCCAGATTTTGAAAAACAAGCTATCGAAGATGGAGATAAAGAAGCAACCCGACTGTTTGGAAACTTAAAACATGTTGAGGCAGAGCATGAGGAAAGATATATAATTATTGCCCGAAAAATGGATGAAAAAACTTTGTTTGATAGTGAGGCAGAACTAGAATGGAAATGTGTTAATTGTGGAAATATTCATATTGGCAAGACTCCCCCAGTCACTTGCCCGGTGTGTAAGAAGCCTTTTACTTGGTACGAACAACT
>DDWP01000019.1:0-3007 GCA_002345725.1 Candidatus Shapirobacteria bacterium UBA2283 | reverse complement strand
GAGGCTTTATCTATAAAATCATTGGTCGGAATGCTGAAGTTGACGATTTGGTGGAAGAAAGCCTGATCGCGGCGTATCAAAATTTACAGGGATTTGATGATAATCAAAAATTTAGTAGCTGGATATTGAGAATTGCCCATAACAAAACAGTAGATTATATTAAAAAGAAAAAACCCAAATTAGCCGGAGATGAGCTTGAAGATGTTAAAGATGATAAAAAGTTATTTGAAGAATTGGAAATTGAAAGAGAAAATAAAAAAGAGCTATACAAAGCAATTGGTAAATTGGAGTTAAAATATAGAGAAGTGATAGTTTTATACTTTTTTGAAGAGAAGAGCTATGAAGAAATATCGGATATTTTACGCATAACTACAAACAATGTTGGTGTTATTTTGAATAGAGCGAAAGAAAAATTAAAAAGATATTATGAAAAAGAATAATGTGCTAAACAAAATAAAGTCAGGAGAGGTAAAAATGAAACCGAAGTGGGAATTTACGATAACAAAGTGGGCTGAGCTAGGGATGTGGATGACATCAATTGGATTGATGATGCTGGCAACAGTGTCGATAGGATATTTTCTACAGATATATAATCCAAAAGAATTAATAGAATACGGAGATATTGGTTGGCAGGTATTTTACGAAGATTTCCCTTATTATTGGCTAATAGCTAGTGTATTCTTTCTGATAACTGGATCTGTAGTTTGGCTAAAAATAGGTGATAACTATAAAAAATCCTGGCAAAAAAATCTGCTTTTGACGATAATAATAGTATTTTCTATTACTGGCTTAATTCTACTTCTAGATTTTTAAGATCAGCATCAAAAGAGGCGTCGTCGGACATCAGCTCATCAAGAAGCTGCTGGTCGGAAGTATCAGCCTTTTGCTCGACTGTTGTCGGAGTGATTTTTGAAGTTGTCTGTTCTGGGATATCAGTAGGCTGGTCAGTGAATGTTTGAGGAGCTGCATCTTTGGTGGTGCAAGCAGAGAGAGTTAAGGCGGAAACAAGAATCATGAAACAAGAAACAAGAATAAAACGTATTTTCATAATTAATTAAATATAACACGTAGAGACGCCCCACCGGGGCGTCTCTACAATTAGGACAAAAGTTTAACGAGCCTTAATTACTAGACGGAGACTGTCGATAAGAACTTGACGGAGATCCTTGATGTCGGACTGAAGGGTTTTGGCAAGAGTCTTCATTTCCGAAGTTAATTTGTAAGGAGTCTCTGAGGAGGCAACCTCAACAGACTTGGCATCAAAAGCAGCTAAATCAGCAAGGTATTTACTGGTATTGAAAGTGGCTAATTTTGCCTTAGCAGCGGTAAGATCACGTTTTTTTTCAGAGGTATTATTCTTGGCTTCAATCTCGGCGATACGAGCCTCGATTCGGGCTTTGTTTTTTAAAGTAGCCTCGTAGCGATTGACTATCCCCTGTCGAAGTCTTTTGAGAGCGGCTTGAGATTTTTGTTGACGATTGTCTTGTCTGGTTTCGACACGCTTTTCTTGGTTTTCTTGTCTGAGTTCTTGACGTTTGTTTTGCTCGGCTAAAACCGGACTGACGGTGGTTAGCAATAAAGGGAGAACGAGGATGAGAGATAATATTTTCATAAAATATAAATTTATAATGTTGCTAATAAGGGATACGAATGGCTGGTGATATTATTACAAAGATGGTTGATAAAAAGAAAATTGTCTTTCTGGTAGCGATGGGTTTTGAGGTGGAGAAAATGTTTCAAAGTAATGGCTTTATAAAATCAGCAAAGAAGACAGTGTTTCCGATATATGAAAAGGATGATCTTGGACTGGTGGAAATTGGAGTATCAAAAACCATGGCAGCAGCAGGGGCTCAATGGGCAATAAGTAATTTTGAGACAGAAAGATGGGTTAATGTGGGTTTGTGTGGATCTTTAAATAACGAACTTGGATTCGGAGATGTGGTAGAAGTTGGGGAGTGCAGATTCCACGACTTGGATGTAAGAGGGTTAAATCCAGAATGTAAAATAGGTCAGGTATCCCCTGATCAAGAATATATATATAAATTAAAAGATCATTTTGGATTAAAAAAGGCGAAATGTATAACTGGGGATATTTTTGTAAATGAAAGGCCAAAGCTTAAAGAGATAATTGAAGAATACTCCCCCGATGTAGTGGAAATGGAATTGACAGCCATAGCTCAAGTCATGAAAGTAAATGGACAACTGTCAAAACTATCGAGTTTGAAGGTGGTATCAGATAAGGCTAATGACGAGGCTGGAAGTGATTTTGACAATATCGAAGAAAGACTTTTTGAAAAAATAAAGAAATTTGTAAGCCAAATTACTTCAAGTATTTAGATCCCATGAGTCTTAATGAAAAAAGGAGAGACGCAGCGAGATTGTTTGCCAAGAGGTTAAATGGGGAAGTTTTGGGTGATGTAAATAAGAGATCAATCCTTTTTGGAACAGTACAACACAGAACGGACAGACCAGACTCTGACACTGATGTGGCAGTAGTCGTTGATATAGATATTGAGCGCTTGGACAAAAGATCTGAAGAACATCGTATTAATAAATGTGTTCAAGAACTGGCAAGAGACATAGAGAAATCCAGTAATCCGGGGGTCAAGATCCACGTGACTTTGTGTAGCGAAAACTTATACAGAGATCAAAACTTCAATGGAGATGTGTTAGAGGCAATAAGACGAGGAGAAGAGCTTCATTCCGGTTGACATTTGGGACAGAAGAAGGTGCCGCGACCACCAAGAGTAATGCGACTAATGGGAGTTTGACAATTTAGACATGGTTCTTTGAAACGTTGATAGACGCGAAAAGAAAATTGATTATTGCCATAAGATCCGTCGGGACGAACATACTTGTTGTCTTTCATGGTGGAACCACCGGCAAGAACGGATTGTTGCATAATTAAAATTAAGTTTTTATGTATGTTCTTTGATTGAACTTTGGAAATTTCTTTTGCAGGGATTGAAGGGTGAATGTTGGACAAGAAAAGTGCATCGTTGGCATA
>DDWP01000062.1 GCA_002345725.1 Candidatus Shapirobacteria bacterium UBA2283 | reverse complement strand
TTAGGTACAGTTCTTTAAAATCATCATGCTATTTTTTTAATAAATTGTGCCGGTAAACATAGGATCAATTTTGATCTTATATAGCCGGCACAATTAAGTGCCAAGGAGAAACGGAAATGAAAAAGTTGTTGATTGTTTTGTTGTTGTTGGCCCTTTCGGCTTGCGGTCCTGCCGAGTCCCCCGTTATTCCTGCTGTTGAGCTGACGGTTGCACCGACAATTGAGCCCACTCCCATACTGACCCCAAAACTGCCTGAGATGGTTGGTGAAAGAGGAAAGTTATCTCTTTCATTGACTGAAATCGAAGTTGCTCAGGGAGAGTGTTCGTCACCTGTTGTGGAGCTGGAAGCGTTCGTTGACGACCTGAAATTCAATTTTTTGCCCATGAACTCGAATAATCCTATGAACGGGATTTCGGTTTGTAGCGATGGACTTTTGTATGGGGCAGGTACTGGCTCTAAAAAATTTGGGATATATGCTCCAGTTTCGTTGGAGCCGGGCACATATCAAATAAATGTTGTTGTTGAAATTGGGATTGATTATCATCCTGCAGAAACACTGTCGATTCCGTTGACGGTGACAGTTATAGAAAAAAAAGAATAGTACGATGTGCGAGGGGGAAGTGGTGGGTGGCCCAAAAGGCCGCCCACACGCACATATGTACACCTACCCCTCGCGAATTTCTTTAAACATCTCGATACAAGATAGTCTCAGTTTGTTGTTTGGGGTAAATTGCCGATCACTCGTTGGGTTATGTTGAGTATTTTACCTAGTTCAACTTCTTTATCTGATTTAGTGGATGTTGGATGTGTTAGTTGTCCTTGAGTGGCTGTCGCCCTTTGTGTTTCTTCTTGTATTCTTTGTTCTAATCCATGCAAAACTTGTTGTGGGTCACTCAACTCTGGCTCTAACCATTCAAGAACGTTAGTGAATGTTTCTAAATCTTGTCTTGCGACTTCTGTTTGACCTTCTAAATTATGATTCCAGGCATTTTGGAGGTGTAATCCGCTAGTCTTTGATCTTATATTAATATATGTATTTAAAGTTCCGTTAAATACTTCTCTTTCATCTGGTTTTAATATTGCTGTTGCTTCATCGATGATTGGTTTTGATGTTTTTGTGTAAACTGCTTTTAGCCTACTTGCCTCATTTTGCATGATCTCTATAATTTGTGAAAGTTTTTCGTCAACTGTCGGTTCTAAAATTTTTTGATAATCTAGTCCAAGTATTTCTTGTGGTTGTCTGATGGTCATAATTATTTTATATATTAATCTATTTATTCTTGCGGAGGAAGGCGGGGATGTCGAGTTCGTCACTGATATCGAGGCCGATGGGGATTTCCTTATCACCAAGTATATCTTGAAAGTCTTTGCTAGTTACCGGTTCTGAGGTGGTTACGTTTTGTTTTCTACTAGATTGCATTAATCGTTGACGATTCGGGTCAAAACCGGTGGCAATGACACTAACTTTAATTTTACCCGAAAGTTCCTTGTCAATTGTGGCACCAAAAATTATGTTGGCATCAGGAGCACATAGATCAGTAATGGTTTTGGCGGCATCTTCGATCTCAGACATGGTCAGGTCAGGCCCACCAGTAATATTGATAAGTACTCCGCGAGCACCATCAATATTGATTTCGACTAGAGGTGAATCAATAGCAGCTTGGACAGCTTTTTGAGCTTTACCTTCTCCTTCTGCTTCCCCTACTCCCATGAGAGCTGAGCCGGCATTGCTCATAACGGTTTTTATATCGGCAAAATCAAGATTAATTAATCCTGGAGTAGTGATAAGGTCGGCGATGGCCTTGGTACCTTTATCGAGAACTGAGTCGGCGATTTTGAAAGCTTCGATTAGGGTGGCTTTGTCGTTGACTATCTCCATGACCTTTTGGTTGGGAATGACGATCAGGGTGTCTACATTATCTTTGAGTTGGGAAATGCCTTCTTCAGCATTAGTCATACGACGAGTACCTTCAAAGAGGAATGGTTTGGTGACGACGGCGATAGTTAGGGCACCTATTTCTTTTTTGGCAATTTCAGCAATAACTGGAGCAGCGCCGGTACATGTTCCACCACCCATACCCCCCGTAATAAAGACCATATCTGTGCCCTCGAGGGCTTCTTTTATCCTTTCGGCTGATTCTCGGGCAGCTTCGGCTCCGACTTGGGGATTGCCACCAGCTCCGAGGCCTTTGGTAAGTTTTTCACCAATTTGGATTTTGATTGGAGCGAGTGAATTGAGAAGTGCTTGAGAGTCAGTGTTGATGGCAATAAAATCGACACCTTTAATATTGTCCTCGGTGATCATGGAGTTAACCGCGTTATTACCGCCACCACCAACGCCGATTACTTTTAGCCTAGCGAACTGTCCAGTTAAGTTTTTTATTAATCCCATTTGTTTTAATTACGAATTTCAAATTACGAATTACGAATTTAAAGTATTTATAAAATAATTATGGCAGTAGTGGTTCGAGGAGATTTTTAATTTTTCCAAATAAACCTTCAAAGGAAGCCTTTGATTTTTTGGTGTTGGATCCGTTTTTACTATGTTCCAGATTATACATCAAGAGGCCAATGACGCTAGTGAAGCTTGGATTGAGAATATCATCGACAATGCCACCTAGCTTTGGAGGGCTGGCAACTCTGATTGGGAGAGGAATGATTTTACTACAAATATCTTTGGCATTAATAGTCATGGCTCCCCCGCCAGTTAGGACAACTCCAGCTGGAATAAGGCTGGAAAATCCGCTGTTTTCGATTTGGTCGAAAACTAGGGAGAATATCTCCTCTAGTCTGGGTTTGATAATACCGTTGATAGCAGTTTGTAGAGATATTTTGTGCTTTTCTTCAGCTAAGACTCCAAATTGTGAAAGATCGATCTCGTCTTCGTATTTCTTGGATTCGGTGACC
Source organism: Candidatus Shapirobacteria bacterium UBA2283 (assembly GCA_002345725.1). Classification (GTDB taxonomy): domain Bacteria; phylum Patescibacteriota; class Microgenomatia; order UBA12405; family UBA12405; genus UBA2283. The sequence goes on along the minus strand of DDWP01000062.1, from coordinate 7,366 downwards.
TTGGTTAACTTTAATTTGACTTTGTCTGCATCTTCGAGAGATAGGCGTAAGCCTATGGCCATATCGTTGGTAACGCTGTTGCCACCAATAGGAAGTACGCTTGAAAATACTGGTGAACCTTCGGTATATATGGTTAGAGAGGTAACGCTTCCGCCAATATCGACGACAGCGACACCAAGCTCTTTTTCGGTATTAGTTAAGGCGGCCTGGGCAGTGGCCAGTCCAGAATAAACTAGTGATTCTACTTTTATGCCAACATCATCGAGACACTTTTGTAAATTTTTGAGGCTGGGACTACTGGCAAGGATAAGGTGTGACTCTAGTTCGAGACGAATGCCATTCATGCTGATAGGGTCGACTACACCCTCTTGTCCATCGACAGAATATCGTCGGGGGATGGAGTGGATTATTTCTTTACCTGCGGGAAGAGAAATGGCCTCGGAAGCTTCCATAACTCGGTTAATATCTGTCTGAGTAATTTCTCCGTTTGGAGTGCTGATGGCTACGACTCCATGTGAATTAATAGATTCTATGTGTGGTGAGCAGATAGAGACTGCGGCATTCTTTATTTGAAAACCAGCCATTCTTTCGGCTGATTCTAAGCTTTGGGTGATTGTTTGAGTAGCTTGATCAAGGTTGATTATCTGTCCTTTCTTGAAGCCTAGGGCAGGAATTGAAGAAACGGCGACGACATTAAATCGGTCTTCGATTTCAAAGTGTTGACCAACGATGGTAGTTACTTTTGATGTCCCAATGTCGATGGCGCAAATTATTTTAGAGTGTTGCATAAGGTCTTTGGGCGCTTAAATCAATAAAATTAATCTCTTGTTCTTTTATATTAGCGATTTTGATAATTTTTTGTAAGGCGGTAACTTGAATTAAAGGGTCTTTGGTGGTGGAAAAAATGACTGGATATCCCCTGCCAGATGAGTTTTGTAGATAGAATTCCAGCTCATTTTGATAGTCCCGGTGAGTAATTTGAAGTGGATTGAGGTTGGCAGTGTAGAGTAGAGCAGTGGTTTCCTTTAAAAAATTATCTTTAATAGATAGTGGGGTGGCTTCTGGTCCGAGATTGTAGTTACGAAGAAATAATATTTTTAGGAAAATGATCAATACTGGAGTGAGATAAATTAATTTATTAAACAAGTTGGTGGATGAGTTTGATAATGGGGTGGGTAGCAGAGTTGTTGGTGAGAGCATTTTTCTTTGTTTTGTGTCGTTGTAGTTCCTTGATAGCTTGAATAATATTGGTTGGTTTTAATGTGTCTTGTTCTAGAATAACGGTGGTAGTGGGTTTTTTGTTTTTTAACCAAAGAGCGTTTTGTAGCTGTTCATTTTGTTGAGTAAAAGGAAGTGGAATTAATATTGATTTTTTGTTGAGAATGTCTAGTTCTTGGCAAATATTAGCCCCAGAACGACTAATGATTATGTCGGCGTGGTTGAGAACCCAACCGATATCTTCAATTTCAATGTATTCATAGTGGAAATAGTTGGGGTATTGATTGTTAGGAATGTTTTTTTTGCCGGTCTGATGAATTATGGAGAAATTCTGTAGCTGAGGAAGTAATTTGGTAACTAAGTTGTTAATGAATTCTGAACCCTGGTTGCCTCCAGTGACATAGATTATGGGTAAATTTTTAATTTTTAATTTAAAATTTTTAAACTTAGGTGAGTTTTGGTCAAAAATAGCCTGACGAATGAGGTTGCCGGTAAATATTTCTTTGTTAGATTTATCGGATTTATCAAAGGAAAGGGCTACATATTTGACAAAAAAACTATTGATATAGGTAGATAAACTAGTAGTTCTGGTTTGCTCGTGAGTGATAGAAGGTGTGCGCAAAAAAAATGAAGCAATGATAACAGGGACGGAAACATATCCTCCAAAAGAGATGACCATGTCTGGTTTTATTTGTCTAACCAGGGAAAGAGAGCGAAAAAAAGAATAGATCGTTTTGGGAAAACTAACGATGGTGAGAATAATGTCTTTGCGGTTAAATTTACCAGAATCAAGGTTATAAAAAGGAATGTTGAGCTTGGGGATGATGGTGTGAGAGATATGAGTTTCTTGGGGAGAGATATGTCCAAAATAGTGGATTTCCCATTCAAACTGGCTATCTTTTTTTAGTAGATTGATTAGTTCTATGGCCGGGGTGTGGTGGTTGCCGGTGATGATGATTTTCTTTATTGTTTTCACGACTAATTGAGTATACCAAGCCTAAAGCAAACATGAGAGTAACGAGAGATGATCCGCCGTAAGAAATTAAGGGTAGAGGGACTCCGGTTAAGGGAATAATAGATACAACAGCAGACACATTTATCAGGCTCTGATAACTAATCCAGCTAGCTACTCCTGCGGCAAAAAGAGTAGAGAAAACATCGTTAGTTGATTGACTTATGTTGATAATGGTGGCGATAAAAAGAATATAAAGTAGAATGATAAGGCTGCTGCCAATAAATCCCAGTTCTTCACCAATAACAGCAAAGATTGAATCAGTAGAAATTTTGGGTAGGAATCTATATTTTTGTTCCGAATTGGCAAAACCCTTACCAATTGGTCCTCCGGAAGTTAAGGCAAGAGTCATTTGACTTGAATGATAGGAGCTTGAGTCAAATCGAGCTAGTCGGTAGGGCGAGGACATAATTAAGCCAGTGCTGATGGCAGCACCGATTATACAGAGAGTAAAAAGAGAAATAATTTCTCCACCAGCAATGTAGTAGAGAGTAATAACGATAGCGGCAATTAGGACGGCGGTGCTGAGATTTGGTTCAAGTATGACTAAGGTGAGGGGTAGTGAAAGGTAGATAGCGAGGTTCTTAATGTTGAGAGATTTTGTTTCAGAGAAAATTTTGGAAAAAAATATAATGGCAGCGAGTTTGAGTATCTCTGAAGGTTGGATCCCCAATGGTCCTAAATAAAGCCATCTTCTGGCACCGAGAGTTTCGGTACTGAATTGGGGAATTAGAACTAGAGCTAGGAGTATAGAACAAAGAACAAAAAACAAAGAAGCATACTTCTTGACGTGACTTAGTTTAATTTTGGTGGCAATAAAGAAGACAAAGAGGCCGATGGTAGACCAGATGGCTTGTTTTTTGATGAAATAGAGCTTGTCGCCGACAGTGTGTTCGGCTTCTGAGATTGAAGAAACAGAGATAAATACCAAACCAATGGTAAGGAGTGATAAGACTATATAAAGAAGTTTGCGTGAGTTCATAAAACCTTGGCAATTATTTCTGAAGGTATGGCAATCGGATTGGCCGAGGGCGAGAAGGCTTGAAGACTTTGATATTTTCTATTTAGTTTCTTGTTGACTATCTCTGAACCGGATAATTCGTAGTGAAAATGAGTATTTTCGTTGGTGGGGATATTAATAAATTCTGCCAGATGAAGAAAAAAAAGAGGTGTTAATTGATGGTGTTTTTCGATGGTGGTGTAGAGGGCAAAAGAGGCAGTCAGCCTGGGATTGCATTCAATTAAATAGACCTGATTATTAGAGACAAAAAAGTCTAAACCAAAGAAGCCTTTATATTTGTGTTCAGTTAGTGATTGGGCAAAATCTTGAGTGATTTTTTCCACTTGTAAATTGATGTCTTGAGGAGTGAAAGACGGCCACTGGCGACCGACTGTAGCCAATGGGTTTGAGGTTATTTGAGATAGGCCAGTATATTGTAGTCCAGGTGGACTTTGGATGAGTCCGTGCTGAGTAAGGCAGCAGTTGTTAATTAGTGAATAACCTTCTAAATAGGGGGATATCTTGACGGTAGTGCCGGTGGTAATGAGCTCGCTTATATCCTGATAGTTTTGACTAATATAAGAGCTGTTACCGGCCCAGCCAAAGTGGGTCTGGATAACTAATTTGCTTCCAAATTTCTGTTGGGCTTGAGAGTAATTCTCTGGTGTTAATTTGATAATAGTAGACGGGATAAGAGGGAGATGAGAAAAAGATTGATAAAATTTTATCTTGTCTTCAAAAAAACGATTGAGATGTGTTGGGTTGGCGGCTAAAATCCAATTATTTTGTTGACAAATTAAATCAATCTTGGCTGATGGTTTGAAGGGAATGATGACGGGTGTGTGGCCAGTAGTTGAAGAATTATTTTTTATAAATTGTTGAGTGGTGGGGTGAGACAGCAGGCGTCCAGAGTTTTTTTCAGAAATCTCAATACCTAGTTTTTGGGCTGACAGAGAGTGAAAGTTTTTTAATTCAGGTAAAGATATGTCTAAGAGTTCGTCGACGACTAAGAAATAAAAGTCGTAGTTGGATTGATCGAGTTGATCAAGTAAATTCATCTTTTGGCACCGGTTAATAAAATAACAGGATAGTCCCCTACTGGATGATTTTTAATGGCTTTAAGGTAACCGGCGTAGGCCAAGTTACCTTCGGGAGAAGTATCGATAATATTTTTAACTTCTAAGTCTTGAACTACAATTCCAGAAAAACAGGCAGAAATAACTTTTGACTTTAATGGTAATAATTTTGCCGAGAGAGCGTCAGTTACGGTGGTGGTTTCGGGGGTAAAATTTTTGTCAAAATGTGAAGCTATGGGGCAATAAGATGCAGGTTGGACGGCGAATATTTTGACTGATTTAGGTAGGGTTTGTGATATGCCTAAAAGGGTGGTGCCACTACCGACAGGAACGAAGAGACTGGTGATCTTAGGACATTGTAATACCAGTTCTTTGCCAATTTGTTGATAGCCGAGTAGAGCAATAGGGTCGGTTGATTGTCGAAGAAAGTAGGCACCGGTGTTTTTGGCAAACTTAAAAGCGTCAGAGACAGGTTTGTTTGAGGTGGTGTAGTTATTGATTAGTTTTAGTTTGTGGGGGTTGGTTTTGGGAGAGACGAAAACGGTTAGGTCTATATTTTTAAGTTTGCAAAAATACTGGGCGGATATGGCGGCATTACCTGAAGAAGAGATAACGGCTTTTTTGATATTTTGCTGTGTTTGTAGATCTAAGCTCCTGTCTTTAGCTGATCCGGTGAGGTTTTTATCTTCGCGCTTAAGATAGACTGGTCCAAAATTCTCTAATGGTGTCATATAATAGGTTAATTATATATTTTTTTGAATCAAAATGAATCCACAAGATAATAAAATTATTTGTCCTGATTGTGAGGTAGAAATTACTAAGCCACAAGGCATGGAGGTAGGAGATATTTTAGAGTGTCAAGAATGTGGTACTGAGGTGGAGATACAATCTATCGAGCCACTTGTATACGGTGAACTGATTGAAGAGAAGTAGCATCTAGTTGGCCGAGGCGGACGCCTCTACCTTCACGACTGCTGTCAATGTAGTGAATAATGTCACCATCTTTCTCTAAGATGTAGAGTACATGTTGGCCATTTTTTTGGCGAATCAAATCCCCTTCTTTTGCTTTTGAAACGGATATTTCTTTGGCAAGTGGTGATGAAGTAAGCATGTTGGCAGAAGTTTTGCGAACGTCTAGCCCTCTGTTGAGTAAGTGGCAAACTAATCCAGAACAATCTATGCCAAGATGATTTTTTTTCTGAAAATTATAGATTTGTTGTGAACTAAGTTCGATTAATTTGATATTTTGCTCATTAGCTAGCTCAATAGTTTTTAGAGCAATTTCTTTGGCAGTACCTTTACCAACTAGGACATTTTCACCATGATTTTTGTACTTACCTTTATTGGTAAAGTAGGGAATCCCAAGATAATTGGCAAAATCAGTTTTTAACTTAATCCCAGCCATAGGCCAAAAATAGCTAAAATAATACCAGCTAACCAAGCTCGGAAAACAATTTTGGGTTCTTCCCATCCGGCTCTTTGAAGAGTTAGGTGGATTGGAGCCGCGGGGAAAATTTTCTTTTTGAAATAGACTTTACTAAATATTTGAATAGCACTACTGAGACCTTCAACGATGAACAGTGAACAGACAATAATTAATGGAACTAGTTTCCCTAAGAGGATAGCAATGACGGCAATAGTGGCTCCAAAGGAGAGTGATCCGACGTCTCCAAGCCAGAGACGGGCAGGATAGACGTTAAAATAGAGAAAGGCGATAAGAGAACCAATCCAAAGTGAGAGAAATAGAGAGATCGGAGTATCGAGGCTGGCACTAGAAAGAAACCAAAAGGCAAAGAGGGCAATCATAAGTAATCCGCAAGATAGTCCATCGAGGCCGTCAGTGATGTTAAAAAAGTTGGCAAAAGTGACGATAATGGTGGTGTAAAGTGGGATGGCTAGTGGACCGAGTGAAACTGCTCCGAGAAATGGTATATAGATAAAGTTAATACCCATATATAGGTTGACGAAGATGGCAATAAAGACAGAGATCAGTATTTGTAAGAGTAGTTTGTATTTTAGTCGTAGACCAAAAAAACCACTTTTTTTAAAGCCAAAGAACTTTAGAATATCGTCGTATAGACCTAGTATCGAAAAACTGATGAAGGTGAAGAAAATGATAAATACTTCAGGATTTATTTGGTAGTTACTGGAGATATATATATTTGAAAGTTTTAGAAGAGGGAAGATTAGGGCAAAGAGTATGGATACTGTAATAACGACTAATAATCCGCCGCCGACAGGAGTGCCTGATTTTTGACTATGGAATTTATCAAATATTGGGGTACGTTTGTCTTGGAAGTCAAGGGTGGTTTGTTTTTGTCGCTGAAATTTGAGGCGATAAAGTATATTGATAAAAGGTATGACCAATATACTGGTGGTAAAAAAAGAGAAAAGTAGTAGTCCTAGGTAAAGATGAGTCACAGTTAGATATTATTATAAACTGTTTTTAGGGTATTGAGTCCGTCTAAACCGCCAGAACTAAAGTGAATCAGAATGTCGTTTGGTTGTAGATTGATACGGAAGAATTCAACTATGTCGGTATCTATCGGAATGTAGGTTAGCTTGTCTCCCAAGTATTCTTTCCAATTTGAGGCAGTTACACGGTTATCTTTGTTGGGGGAAAATTTTATTTTTCCCAAGATGAATTGATGGATGTATTCTTTTATTTTTGTAAACTCAGTAAGTGATTGTTGGTATCGTAAAAAAGAGGCATGAGGTTCGAAATAAACAAAAGTCCTTCTATTTGGATAGGAGAACTGGACAGCCTTTAGAGCGGTAATAACTCGCTCTGGTGATTGGGCAAAATCATCAATGACAAGTATGTCATTTTTTTGCCTAACGATCTCTAGTCTGCGTTTTATGCCTTTAAATCCACTAATATCAAAGTCTAGCCCCAAATGGTGGCAAAGAGTGTAGGCGGCAGAAATGTTTTCTTGATTATGTTTGCCGACTAAAGTGGTGGGGAAATCTTTTTTGATATAGGGAATAACTTTGCCTTTACAAAATGGTAGGAGGGATTGAATATTTTGATCGTCAGGGTTGTAGATTAGTAGGCCATCT
>DDWP01000047.1 GCA_002345725.1 Candidatus Shapirobacteria bacterium UBA2283 | reverse complement strand
TTTCTGGAAGTATTGAAGTGGTGGAGTAGATGTATAATCCAGTATGGATCTGAAAGATTATTGGACTAAAAAACTTGCCTCATATTCCACCCAAGAATGGATAAAACATCCAAATATATTTGCCAAAGAAGTTGTCGAGTATTTTCCTAAACAAGGCAAATTGCTTGAATTAGCATCCGGTGTTGGCCAAGATTCCAGATATTTTTCTAGTCTAGGTTATGATGTTATCGCTACTGATCTTATACCTCCCTCTCAATTAGTCGATTTGAATCAACCACTGCCTTTTCCAGATGAGTCGTTCGACATTGTTTATAGCCATTTAGGTTTACATTATTTTCCTATCAAAAGGACGGTACAATTATTTTCCGAAATCTACAAAACCCTAAGGCCTAACGGTTTATTTTGTACTCTATTCAATTCTTTGACTGATCCAGAGGTTTCTTTATCAACAAGAATTGAAGATGATTTTTATCTAACCCCTGTCGGCATAAACAAACGCTTTTTTAGCGTTGATTCATTAGAACTTTTACTTCCAAAGGAGTTCAAGATCTTATTACTCGATAACAATGGTAAGACCATCAAAGATGGCGACAACAAACTTATTCGTTTAATTTGTCAGAAGTAACTCATGGTCAAAGCCATAACCTTCGACCTTGATGGTGTCTATTTTACTGAAAATAGCTTTTCTAGATTCAAGAATTCTCTCCCTGTTTCAGATCTTACTAAATTAGATTTTCTCTCCAAATCAGAGTCGATGATGTCCTTTAAAAGAGGAGAATTAACCGAAGATCAATTCTGGGACATTGCTCGTCAGGAAATTGGGATAGATCTTTCTAATCAACAAATTTTTGAGTTAATGTATCAGGCTTATGAGGTCAATCAAGATGTTGTCGACTATGTCAAAAAAGTCCGAAGTCAAGGTATAAAAACTTGTATTTGCACTAACAATTTCCCTACTCGCATCAACGCCGTAGGTAAGAAGTTCGACTTTCTCTCAGATTTTGATGTCCAAGTTTTTTCCTATGAAGTTGGATCAGTAAAACCAGATCCAAAAATATTTCAAACTCTCATCGATAGATCTGAGGTACTGCCAGAAGAAATATTCTACGCTGATGATAAAGAGGCAAATGTTATTTCCGCTAAGTCTCTGGGTATCAATGCTATTGTCTATACGACATTTGAGGACTTTGTCCAGAAACTACAATCTTTTAGTATCATCGTCTAGTTACCAGTTTCAACATCATATGTACAATCATTCCCCAGATAATTACAAATGCCCAATTTGCTTAGGGGTCAGTGGTGTTGAAAGCGAAGATACTTTGTTAAAGCAAGCCGATTTAGTTTTTAAAGATGACCTTGTTAGCGTTTTTATCAACTCATTCTGGCTTGACACTGTGATGGGTCATGCTATTGTTGTCCCCAATCAACACTTTGAAAATATATACGACCTACCACTTGAAGTTGGCCATAGAATGTTTGAAGTGATCAAAAAAGTTTCAATTGCTATGAAAGTTTCTTACCAGTGTGACGGTATTACGACCAGGCAAAACAACGAGCCGGCCGGTGGCCAACATGCTTTTCACTTTCACCACCACGTATTTCCTCGGTATGAAGGTGACTCTTTCGACTTAAATCAGTCTAAAAAGAGTATCTTGTCTGAGCCCAAAGACAGACTTGCTTATGTTGACAAGTTGAGATCATCCCTAAATAAACTCTAAGTAGTTGCTATCTTGATTTACATCTACTACACTTGTAGTAATGATCAACACTAAAGTTCAAAAGCTTGATATTTCCGGCATGCATTGTGCCTCATGTTCACTCTTAATTAAAAAATCCCTCGAATCACAAAAGGGTGTTCTTGAAGCCAATGTCAACTATTCTACCGGCAAGGCCACTGTAAAATATGATCCGTTGACATCGACAGTCGATAAATTCATTTCTACTGTCAAAGAGATAGGATATGGCGCCATGCCCGAAAATGAGAACTCTCTTACCGAATCTCAAAAACGTACTCTAGAAATAAATTATTGGCGCAAAAAACTAATCTTTTCCACTCTTCTATCCCTTCCCTTAGCTGTTTTTATGTTTTTTGACTTTTTCCCCAAATTCTCATTTAGGGCTCAAATAATGCCTTATGCTGGGATAATTTCTCTTTTCTCTTCCACCATTATTTTGTTTTTCATCGGCAACAACTTTTTTAGAGGGGCCTTGTCCGCTATTAAAGTTCGTACTTTTACCATGGACAGCCTTGTCTCCCTGGGTACCGGCTCTGCTTATTTTTTTAGTCTTTATTCTTTCTTTGTTCATTATTCCGAAACCAGAACTTTCTTAGGGCTTAACGGCATGATGATTCCTCATCTTTATTTTGAGGTCGCCGCCTTCTTGATTACTTTTGTAATTTTGGGCAAATATCTTGAAAGTTTAGCTAAAGGTAAAACTTCAGACAGCCTTAGTAAATTAGTGGCTCTACGTGGCAAATATGCCGATATTGACCAAGTCAAACTTGGCCAAATTTTGGTTATCAAGTCAGGTGAGCAGATTCCCCTCGACGGCATTATTATTTCCGGCGACAGCTCTATTGATGAATCACTTTTGACTGGGGAGAGCCTTCCGGTTGACAAAACTATTGGGGCCAAAGTCTATGCCGGTACTCAAAATTTATCTGGCAGTTTCGAGATGAAAGTTACCAAATTAGTTGCCGACACCACTTTATCTCAAATCATCAAATTAGTTGAAGATGCTCAAAGTTCCAAAGCTCCGATTCAAGATTTTGCCGATAGAATTTCTGCCTACTTTGTTCCTGCCAT
>DDWP01000037.1 GCA_002345725.1 Candidatus Shapirobacteria bacterium UBA2283 | reverse complement strand
AATATTATCCATTGCGCAATTATATACCAAAAAAAATCCCCCCACGAATGGGAGGATAATTTTACATTTAAATCACTTTTTTAAGCCAAGATTATTAGTACCAGAAAGGTTTTGAGTATACAATGAAGCTTCTTTCTAATAAATTAGATTGATAACTTCAAAGAAAACCTCAAAGGAGGTGATCCATCTGCACCTTCCAGTACAGATACCTTGTTACGACTTAACCCTCATCGCTGAATTCACCTTGATTCGGCCAAAGGCCAAGCTTCGGGTGCCCCCAACTTTGCTGATTTGACGGGCAGTGTGTGCAAGAGGCGAGAACGTATTCACCGCGCGCTGCTGATGCGCGATTACTACCAATTCCGGGTTCATGCAGGCGAGTTTCAGCCTGCAATCCCAACTGAGGAAAGTTTTGTGGGATTGGCTCCACCTCGCGGTTTCGCGACCCATTGTACTCTCCATTGTAGGATGTGTGTAGCCCTGGACATAAGCATCATGATGACTTGACGTCGTCCCCTCCTTCCTCCTAACAAAATAATGCTAGGCAGTCTCCGGTGACACAATAACACCGGATGGGGGTTGCGCTCGTTACCTCACTTAAGAGAACAACTCACGTCACGAGCTGACGACAGCCATGCAACAGCTGTGTACCACCCTCTAAGGATTCCTCCGTTTCTGGAGGTTTGCAGGTACATTTCAAGCCCAGGTAAGGTTCATCGCTTCGTATCGAATTAAACCACATGCTCCACTGGTTGTGCGCCTCCCCGCCAATTCGTTTGAGTTTCGGCCTTGCGGCTATACTCCCCAGGCGGTATGTTTAACGCGTTAGCTTACATCTCCCATCCCAAAGGGACAGAAAATTAACATACATAGTTTACGGCTAGGACTACTCAGGTCTCTAATCTGATTGGCTACCCTAGCTTTCGTCTCTGAGTGTCAGTATATACCTGGTTACCCGCCTTCGCGCTTGGTGTTCTTTTTAGTATCCACGGATTTTACCCCTACACTAAAAATTCCAGTAACCCCGATATAACTCTAGTCTGACAGTATCTTGCCCCTTCCCCCAGTTAAGCTGGGGTCTTTGAAACAAGACTTATCAAACCACCTACAGACGCTTTACGCCCAATAAAACCGGGTAACGCTTGCAACCTACGTATTACCGCGACTGCTGGCACGTAGTTAGTAGTTGCTTATTCAAAAGCTCTTCATGAGAAAATAAAAGAAGTTTACGACCCGAGGGCCTTCATCCTTCACGCGATGTCGCTGCGTCAGACTTTCGTCCATTGCGCAAGATTCCTAACTGCTGCCTTCCGTAGAAGTATGGGCCGTGTCTCAGTCCCATTGTGACGGACTCTCCGCTAAGAGCCGTTAGCCGTTATAGCCTTGGTAGGCCGTTACCCTACCAACTAGCTGGTGGCAAGTACGCCGCTTCTCAAGTGATTTGCATCTTTACTCTTGCGAGACTATGGAAAATTACCCCACCTTTCGGTGGGCTATGTTCCGCTTGAGAGTACGTTCGTACTCATTACTCACCCGTTCGCCACTACTCTCACGATCTTCACTAAAGAATAGAGCATTCCTTAGTGAAGACCATAAAAATCGTTCGACTTGCATGTCTTAGGCACATCGCCAGCGTTTACCCTGAGCCACGATCAAACTCTTAGTACAAAAAATTTTAGAAAATGTCCATATTTAACATTAGGACTTCGCTTCCTGGTACTAATAGCCGTGGCTTAAAAAAAGTGATTTTAAATGTTAAGGAACATCGTTCTGTATTGCAGAACAGTGAAGGTATTATATTATATATTTAGCGTTTGTGCAGTAGGTAATTTTAATTGAATATCTTTGTCGGCAGAAGTTAATATTGTCTGGTAGTTATGGCAAGTTTCAACAACTAGGTTCTGATGCTGGTCATCGAGTTCAGAAAATATGTCATCAAGAAGCAAGATAGGTTTCTGGGAATAAGAGTCCTCGAGATAGCTTATTTGCCCTAATCTAAGTGCTAAAACTGCTAATCTTTGTTGACCGCGACTACCCCAAAAGGCAAGATTTTTGTCGGATGCAGAAAAAATGTCATTTTCAAAACTAAAATCATCTCGATGGACACCTGACTGAGTATAGCCACAAGCAAGTTCGTAAGAATAGTTTTGGTCAAGTTTCTCTTGGGTTAAAAATGAAGGATGATAGTTTAAAGAAATAGTTCTTATCTCCGAGTTGTCATGTTTGGAAAAATATCCATTAAGCGACTTAAAAAATTTTAGGCGAAAATCGTGTATGATTCCATCATTTTTTATAAGTGACTGGTCCCAATAAAAGAGTTCTTGGCGAGAGCTTTTACCATCACGAATCATGTCTAAAAGCTCGTTACGATGCTTGAGAGCACGGTTGAATTGAGATAGAGCCCCAGCATAGCGCCATTCAGTAGTGGCAAACACTGAATCAAGAAAATCACGACGGCGACTAGGTGAGCCAGTAACAAGGCGAATGTCTTCTGGTTCAAAAACGACTGTCTTGAAAGTACCGAGATATTTGGGACGAGTCTTAACAACTTTGTTGAGATAAAACTTGCGCCCCAGAGTAGTCTTGTTTGGGTCTTTAATAAGTTGAACTTCAAGATCAGTGCCGTCTGACAATAAACCGTTAACAAAGGTATAGGTACTATCCCATCTCACCAGCTGCGATAAGGATGAACTACGGAAACTTTTGCCTGAAGACAAAAAATAAATTGATTCAAGGATGTTAGTTTTGCCGGTACCATTATCTCCTAGTATTAAGTTAATGCCAGGAGAGAAATTAAGTGATTTTTTTGAATAAGAACGAAAGTTTTCGAGAGTTAGGGAAGAAAGGTGCACAGCCTATTTTACCATTTTTTGATTATTTCCAGCCAGTAGTTTGACTCACTTTCAGGAAACTCGATAGTTTTGCCAGATTTTTTGTCCACGGTCTCTATCTGCATGCTGGCTACTAAGTCACCACCAGCAATTTTGGGTGACACCCGAATTGAAGCAATCTTTTTACTTCCAGGGTTGATCATAAGCTCTACCAGTCGGCCGTTTGAATCAAAAGTAGTTATGTCGCAATTATCACAAGCATCACTGATAAACTCGTCCGCCCCGAGATTAGTTGTGGTGATTTCAAAGTTATAATCTCCGTGCGTTTTGTACAAAGAGTGCGAGTATATTTCGTCTGGATAAAACGGCAGTGTAATAGAAGGTAGATACCGAGGAGATTCGACTATCTTTACCGGTTGATTTTGACTGGGAATTCGAAAAATAAGAACAAGGTTGGTTAGAATACTAATAAACAATAAAACTTTGAAACTAAATATTTTCCAAACCATTACTAACAGTTTGATACTGTGTTAAGAAAATTGCAACTTCAAGCTTTTTGTCCGGCGGGCAGGAGTTGAACCTGCCTAAATTGGTTTTACAGACCAACGCATAACCGCTTTGCTACCGCCGGTGTTAGAACAAACTTTTAAAGTGTATGTCTATTATAGACTAAACTCTGGCTATTCTATCAGAACAAGGGGCTATCTTGTATATAGATACTAAACTTTATATTTTTGGTACTTTGATCCCAATGCTAGACAATGCTTGGCCAGTAATGCTTTGCTCGGTATTAAGTATTTGTCCAGTGACTCTGTCACTACAAATAAATAGTCACACTGATTAATATCGAATTTTTTAATTTTGCCCACACTTGTCCGGTTACCACCTTTTACTGACAAATTTACTTCGTAATTTAACCTTTTATAACTAGTGGTCTTGATTTGAACTCTATATAGTGCTTTACCATCATCGATAATTAAATCATAATCCTGACTATCTGTAAGAGGTATTCCAACAGTGTTTCCAATGCTAGTAAAATAAGAAATTGCGACACCCAAACCCATATCTCCTTGTTTTTTTGAGTTTTTAAAGAATCTCATATCGGTATTATACACCGATTTGCATACTGATAAAATGGTGTATGTCGAACAAAATCAGAATAATATCTTGGAACGTGGCGGGAATGAGAGCTTGTGTTAAAAAAGGTCTTTATAAATTTATGTCTGAAGACAAAGCAGATATATATTGCTTACAAGAAGTCAAGGCAAAAATAGAACAAATACCAGAGGGTGCACCAGGTGGTTACCATTTTTTCCTAAATGATGCCGAGAAAGCTGGTTACTCAGGTGTAGGGACTTATACCAAGATGGAACCAAGAGCAGTGGTTGTGGGTGACCGAGATAATGACTGGGATAATGAAGGTCGGGTACTGATAACCAAGTTTGATGAATTTACCCTACTTAACGTTTATTTCCCCAATGGGAAAAGAGATAAGGGCCGATTGCAATACAAACTAGATTTTTACGAACATTTTCTAAAATATATAAATGACTTAAGAGACAGAGGAGAAAAAGTAATATTTTGTGGAGATGTGAACACGGCTCACGAGGAGATAGATCTAAAAAGGCCAAAAGAAAATAAAAAAGTGTCAGGGTTTCTGGACATAGAAAGAGAGGTAATAACCAAGTGGGAAAAACAAGGGTGGATTGATACTTTTAGATATGTTCACCCAGATAAAGTGGCCTATACTTGGTGGGACCAAATTACCAGAGCCAGAGACAGAAATGTGGGCTGGAGAATCGACTATTTTTTTATAGATGAAAAACTAAAAAAAAGTTTAAAAGATTCTTTTATATTGACTGAGGTTTTTGGGTCAGATCATTGCCCGGTAGGGATTGAAATAGAAGTGTAAAAGTCTATAATTAATTTATGTATTACGGACCAGGAACCAGTGGTTAGTCAAAGATAAGACCAAGTAACAATTTTTTGTGGTATAATAGGGTATTATGGTAAATTTACCTAAAGATTTTTTGGAATTGAGACGCAGGTGGTGGAAAAGTGATAGTAGAGAAGGAAAAATAATTGTCCACCGAAGAATAAACCAAATGGTGCGAGAAGGTTCAATTACTACTGGTCAGGCGAAAAAACAGGCATTTTTGAATGATGGATTCGATACTTTTCTTAAATTAACAAACGAACTATTGCCAGAAACACGGGCTACTTCGAAATAGATTTGTGATTTTGAGTATCTTCTGGTAAAGATTCAGATTTAGGTGGGTGTGAACTTTGGTAATAGAGAGTAGCTAGAGTGATAATGATGGTATTGCGCATAAAGAATGAAGTATTAATATCTTCAACACCAGCAACCGTCTTGACGATATATCCAAAAACAAACCAGTCTATAGCGGTAATGATAGTGTAATAAAACAAGGTGATGTCATAGGTTTTCTCAGGATCGAGGGAGGTCTTAATCTTGAAAATTTTACTGACAAATTTGGCCACAAAGGCATACCAGAAGTTGAACAGCAACATTGAACCGTAGACAAAGAGGGTTACAAGAAGTGGCCCAATAAAATAAGCCCAATGGCTGAGATAAACCGCAATGGGAAAGAATTGATCGGCAATGTTTTTAATAGTAGATTTGTTAGCAGTAAAGTTCATCTCCGGGCTGACTTTAACTAGACGATAACCAGAATCTTTGTCGGGAAAAAGAATGTATTCTTGACCCACAATAGCTGCGGGATTACAGAGTTCTTGGTAACGACCACCTGACTCTAAGTCTCTGGGGTCAGGAGGAGTAGACTTATCGACGTCAAAGATAATACCAGTCTTTTCTTGATCGTCAGGTAAAGACAAACAATAAGGAGATGGTTTATTAGTGCTGACTTGACCACCCTTAACACTAACAACAAAATCTGAAGGAAGCTTATCAATCAAACCGCTATTAACTTGCTGACGAATCTCCTCAAG
>DDWP01000015.1 GCA_002345725.1 Candidatus Shapirobacteria bacterium UBA2283 | reverse complement strand
ACTGGTTTGAGACCATCCTTAACATCTGGTAAAGCTCTGGAGACGATAACTGACATGGCGTAGTCCAAATAGGACTTCTCCATCTCAGGGACGATATCGACATTGATGATCTTGCCTTCGTTGTTGATGAGAAGAGCATCGTCTTTGACTAATATGTTTTTGGTGGTGTCTTTGGGCATATTCTATATATCTAATGTAGCTAAATGAGCATGAGTGGTGATGAACTTTTTTCGAGGTGGAACATCTTCGCTCATTAAAATACGGAAGATCTCGTCGGCTTTGACTGCGTCACCGATGGTGACTTTTTTAAGTAAACGAGTCTCTGGATTCATGGTGGTGTCCCAAAGTTGTTCGGGATTCATTTCTCCCAAACCCTTGTAGCGCTGAAGATCGAAAGGCTTGGAAGTGTCGATGCTACCTTTTAGGTAAACATCTTTTTCTTCTTCGGTGTAGACATAACCAATTTGTTTGCCTTGTTTGATTTTGAAAAGTGGAGGCATGGCAATATAGACATGGCCGGCTTCAACAATTCCTGGTAAATGGCGGAAAATAAATGTTAATAAAAGAGTGGCGATGTGAGCGCCATCAACGTCAGCATCAGACATGATAATAATGCGGTGGTAACGTAATTTGGCGAGATCGAAAGTTTCTCCGATGCCGCAACCAAGACCAATAATAAGATCCTTTAATTTGTCAGAGCCGACGATTTTATCAAGACGCATACCTTCAGTGTTGAGGGCTTTACCCCAAAGAGGGAGGATGGCTTGAAATTTGCGATCTCTCCCCTGCTTAGCGGAACCACCGGCGGAATCTCCCTCGACGATGTAGATCTCGCATTCTTCGGGTTTTTTGGATTGACAATCAGCAAGTTTACCGGGAAGACCCATAGAATCAAAAGCACCTTTACGCATGATAGCGTCTTTGGCGGCTCGGGCAGCTTTACGGATTTGGATAGCTAAAATAGATTTACTGACAATGGCTTTGGCGATATCGGGATGTTCCTCGAAATACATTTCGAGCTGTTCTCTGACGATTTTGGTGACGAGTGGTTGGACTTCGGAGTTGCCTAATTTACCTTTTGTTTGACCTTCAAACTGGAGGTCTTTACTACCCATTTTGAGAGAGATAATAGCTGTCAAGCCTTCACGAACATCTTCGCTGGTAATGGCATCGTCTTTGCCTTTGATCATTTCTTTTCGTTCGGCGTAGTCTTTGATGACCTTGGTGAGGGCGATCTTGAAACCAGTTAAGTGAGTACCACCTTCATGAGTGTTGATAATGTTGACAAATGATGGGGTGTTTTCTTGGAAAGTATCGTTATATTGTATGGCTACTTCGACGTCGACTCCATCGTTCTCACCGTGAAGATAAATTGGCTCGTGAACGACGACTTTGTTTTTATTGATTTCGCGAAGAAGGGAGAGAATTCCACCTTCAAAATAGTAGTGGTGTTCTGTTTTTTTTCTTTCGTCGTAAAAGTGAAAGTATATTTTGCTTGTAAGATAGGCTCTGTCTTTAACTGAACGAATGATGGTCTTGGAATCCATCTCGACAGTTTCTTTGAAAATTTCTGTATCGGGATAGAAAGTGACGGTGGTGCCATTGGTGTTGGGGGGTAATATCTGTCCAAGACGAGGTATTTTGGTCTCAGGAATGGTGGTCAATTGTGTCTTGACGATTCCCCTGTTGAATTCCATGAAGTGAATCTTGTCATCACGGCGAACTTCGACTTGGTAGAGAGATGAGAGAGCGTTGACGCAGGCGGCACCGACTCCATGAAGACCACCGGAGACTTTGTAGGCAGCACCTTCAAACTTACCTCCAGAATGGAGAGTGGTCATAATGATTTCAAGGGCAGGTTTTTTGTACTTAGGCATGATGTCCACCGGTATACCGCGACCATCATCAGCGACGGTGACAGAATTATCGGGATGAATCATTATCCAAACATTGTGGGCAAAACCGGCGAGAGCTTCATCAATGGAATTGTCGATTATCTCGGTAAGACAGTGGTGTAATCCCCTAACATCGGTAGATCCGATATACATGGCAGGACGTTTACGGACCGGCTCTAGACCTTCGAGGACGACAATTTGTTCAGATGTGTATTTTTGATCAGCCATGTGTAGTGCGCTGGTGCGCTAGAACTCTGGTTCGCTAGATAATTTTGCGAATTTATTGAGATAATTTCATTGTAACACTTAATTTTGGCTTGGCAATAAGCAAAATGTACGTAAAGATAGGCATAACTTATGGTGACAAAGTGTGTCAAAAGAGGTCAAAAAGATGGCTATTTTTGGCCGGTTTTAAGGGATAATAATTGAGATATTTTCTATGGTTATCCTAAAAACTGATCGATATTTATTTAGTATGTAGGGTGTGATATGATCGGGGTATATATGGATAGATTACCAGAACCGAGGCAGTCGTTAGAAATTTTTGTGAATGGTGAGAAAAAACTGGCTACCGACCGCGGTTTACTTCCAAGACGACTGGCATTTGAATTAAAACAGAGATTTAAGAGCGAGGAGGGAGAGCTACCACCCGTGGTTTTTGTTGTGGAACATGACAAGAGTGATAATTTGTTTAAAAATTGTCCTGTGGTTGGTCAATATGTCGCAGATATTGAGGATGGTGCTGTGGTGGTTAGACGACCAGTTAGACTTGGACCGGAAAGATTGGTAAGGGATAATACTCGTCGCTATTAATGTGTAAGAGAAGTGTTATTTTAGCCTAATTTTGAGAGCTTTGATGTTGTCGACTACCCTATCCATGGCACCTCTTCGGGGAAGGATGGAGATACCCCTTTCTGCTTCGCCTTCTGGAAACGACGCACGACCAATAGTTAGGGATTCTGTCTCGATTCGTTGATCATGATCTATAAATGCTTGTGCTTGTGCAAGCGTAACAGATTGGCTTGGTTTATCAAGTTCTGTTTGTAGTGAATTTGCAGCGGCTTGTATTCTTGCAGGATTTGAAGAGGCGTGTAAAATTTTGATGTCTTTCTTTGTAGGACTTGGTTCAGTGAGGCTTTTTATCTCTCTGTCTCGGAGGTATAGTGATGACATAATATATTATAACATATGACCGAAGTTGCCACCAATACGTTGAGAGAGACATTGATGCCGTACATGGGAATTTCGATAATTTGGTCGCAAAGTTTTAGAGTCGACTCCCCTACTCCATCCGATTCACTACCAGCAACAATGGCCAGAGGGAATTTATACTTCGCTTTATGATAAATAATACTACCCGGTTTCTGCTCACAGGCAACGATATGATAACCATCCTTTTTTAATTGCTTCAGACAATCGTCAGTCTTCGGAAAATGCTCCCAAGGAACCCATTTCCAAGTACCAATACTGGCTCGGTGAATCTTGATATTTGGTGGGGTGACTACTGGTCCACAAAGATAAATTTTTTCGGCGCCAATAGCGTCGGCTAGACGAAAGAATGAACCAATATTGTAAGTGTCCAAAACATTGTCGAGAACTAAAACAATTGGATTGCGTTTGACTTTACGTTGTTGAACTTTAGCGATTAGCTGATTGCTAGAGCGAAGCTGATGAGAATTGAGCTTAATTTCTTTGGAGGCCATGGGGTATTTTAGCAACCTCCAGCAGCAGGAGCAGCACCAGAAAGATCTGGGAGAGTGGTGTTACATTCTTTGGCAGCTTTATTCATCGAAGCACAAACGGCTTCTTTGATGACATTTGGAGTGCGGTATCTATCTTGGGTAGCAACTTTTTTACCAATTAAAATGCTACCTTTGCCATCTTGAGTGTAGGCTGATTCTGGTGGGAATAAAATTCCGTTGATCATAACAGTGGGAGATCCACTGACGGTGTACTTGGTAGTCTCGGCGATTTGTTCTTCGATTAAAGTGAAGGCTTCTTGATTGAAACATTCGGCAACTTTTTGAGTATCTAAACCAACGGACTTACCTTGTTCTTCCCAGCAGGTATCAGCATTGTCAGAAGTGCAGTTTTTGTTGACGTTGCCAACGAAATCCCACCAAACTTTCTTGTCGGCAACTTGTTTCCAAGCACACATTTCTCGAATGTTTTGATTGGCTTCGGTGCGTCCATGAAGTGAACCATAGAAGACTCCTGTACTTGATTTGAGATAGTTTTTCTCGTCTTGGCAAGAAGCTAGGTTGTCCCCGATAGCTTTTTTACATTCAGCTTCGGTCTTGAAATAACCATTCTTGACGTAAGCGGAACATTGAGCGGGGTCACCAGATCGGGTCTTGCAATATTCACCTAAGTTTTCGATCTTGTCAAAAATGTACTGAGGGGTAAGGGCAACTTTGTCCTGCAAAAGATCATAAACTGGACGAAGGACATCTTCCATCTGGTTACCATAGGGGCAAAAACTCATGACAAAAAATTTTAGTTCTGGCTTGTCGGATTTTGAGGTAATGAGAGTGGTGGTGGCTTTGATATCGGGAGTAGTAGTTGATCCTGTTTTACTAAAATTCATTCCAGAATAAAAAGAGATTCCAGCAAGAAGTAGAGAGAAGAAAACGACAGCGGGGGTGGATATTTTCATAATCGTATTAGAGAACTATTCTTCGGAAATACTAATAGCACCAACCGGACAGGAGGTTACAGCCATTTCGGTCTTGTCATTAACTTCTGGAGCGGTGTCTTTGACTTTAGCTTTGAAAGTGTCATTGTCCATTTCAAAAGTGTCTGGATCGACTAAGGGACAAGTATTACAACCAATACAAGTATCTTGATTTACGACTGCTTTTTTCTTTGCCATATGTTTTAAATTATAACAGATCAATATTCTCTTGATTTGTCTTGAGAAATTCCCCTGACTTGATGATGGCGTTGAGAAGAAGGGATATCCTCTCCTCCGCATTGTTCCGATCGATATTTTTTAGATCATTGGGGAAAAAGTGAAATATTTCATTTCGACCATGCTTCCAGGCGCTCCAAAGTATCTCGGCCAGTTCTTCTCCACCTTCACCAACTTCAGCCAGTCTTTGAAAAACTGAAAAGCGTTTGTAGCGGAGAGATGGATTTAAAGTTTTACCGACACGAAAACGGTCGCTGTCGTAGGTATATTGATCGATAATACGTAACTTTAAAAAAAAGCTTTTTAGATAGCCTTCGTAAGCTTTTGAGAGAGGGGCGACAATAAAGGAGTAGTCGCTAATATCTGTGTGGCCTTCGAGGTCTTCTAACACTATTTGAACATCGGAAACTAACCTGTCTGCTTCGGGAGAAAGATATTTTTTGGCCTCGAGAAATATCTCTGGTGAGAGCTGACTCATAGGGCCGAGTTTATAAGAAGTAAGAGTAGGAGGAGTGTCAGAATAACAAAGACACCGAGATAGTGGCCGAGGTAGGTAATGGGAAGTTGTTTGCTTTCTCTAGCAAAAAGCCACTGCTGGAGATGTGTAGGATTTTGTTGATAGTCTTCGTATTGGTCGACAAGAAGATGAATATTGAGCGAGATGAGAAAGGCCATAGCAAGAGTGTTGGAGGTACTGGTAAAAACGAAAACAGAGATAAGGACTAACACGACCTGAAAGAAAAAGTGGTGAAATATGAGGTTAATGTGATCTCTTTGGGTGGACCAAATTAATTTGATGATGGAGTCGAAGTCGCGTTTTTTTAGGGCGATCTGAGCTAGTCGGCTTTCTTCGGTGTTGGGGTTGATATAGAGCCAATAAATAATGTGATCTATATCAAGGAAAAAGGCTCCAATTAAAAGACCGAGGGCGAGTTGGACAAAGCTTAAAAATGGGACTTGATTGATAATCCAAATGACGGAGATAAGGACAAAAACAATCAATACCGGTAATAAGTGCTTTTTGATTTCTGAACTATTCACTATTTAATATTAGCAGATTGTTTACTCGTATCTTAGTGCTTCAATTGGGGAAAGTTTACTAGCTTTGCGAGCGGGAGCGACACCAAATATAATACCAACTATGGCAGAAACACCGAAAGCAATGGCAATAGAAGATAGGGTGACTTGAGCAGGAAAGAAGTTATTGATAGCCAGTGATCCTAGCCAGCCAAGTAAAACTCCGATGAATCCTCCAATGCATGAGAGTATAACGGCTTCGATTAAAAATTGGATAAGAATAGCTCGAGGGTAGGCTCCAATGGCTTTGCGTAGACCAATTTCTTTAGTTCGTTCGGAAACAGTAACTAACATAATATTCATAATTCCAATACCTCCGACGACTAATGATATGGCGGCAATTCCGGATAAACCGATAGTTAGAATGCCAATAATAGAATTGATGCTATTTAATAACTGGCTACTATCAAAGACGGTGAAGGCATCTTCTTCAAAACGTTTGAGCATGACTTTCTCGACTTCGAGCTTGGTCTCGGCAACCAAGTCCTTGTTGGGAGTCTTAATAAGGATTTGATTAACTTTTTGATTACCTACTAAATTAAAGGCTATGCCGATAGGGGTGAAAGCGTATTGATCAACATCTGGACCACCAAAGCTTCCACCTTTGGCATCGAGAATTCCGATGACTCGAAAATTCTTGCTCTTAATAATAATCTTTTTACCAAGTGCATTGCCTGAAGGAAAGAGATCGTTGGCGATAGTGTTGCCCAGAATGACGACAGCATCTTTTTTGTCTTCTTCTTCTTTGGTAAACCAACGGCCATTGCCGGCGGAGGGTAAGTTATTGGAGCTGGCACCATATTGATAGGTAGATCCAATAATACTAACTTCTGATTTGTTGGCATTAGGTGATTTGATATCGGCGGAGGCGACAGCGACAGGAACAATGGTATTGCCTCGAAGTGATCTTTTCAGATTGGAAATATCTTCAAGACTAAAACTAGTGGAAATAAATCGACCAGCTCCGCCACCACTACTACTAAAGCCACCATTGTCGTCAAAGATTTTGCCAGGAGCAACGAAGATGGTGTTGGCGCCGAGACTATCGAACTGTTCGGTGATATAGATTTTGAGTCCAGTACCAATAGAGGTTAGCAAAATTACTGAAGTTACGCCGATAATTATCCCAAGAGAGGTAAGAATGGTCCGACCTTTATTCTTTAAAATAGAACGAATGCTGGATTTGATTAGATCGTCTAAGGATGGTTTTAACATAAGTTATTTGTTTTCTGTGCTAACTTTTCCATCTTTAATAATAATGACTCGGTTGGCTTGTTGGGCTAGTTCTGGGTCGTGGGTAACTAAGACAATGGTCCTCCCCTCTTTTTCGTGAAGGTGGTGGAAAAGTTTCATGACTTCTGTGCCAGACTTTGAATCTAGATTGCCGGTGGGTTCGTCGGCAAGAATTATTTTTGGGTCGTTAATTAAGGCTCTGGCGATAGCTACACGCTGTTGTTGACCACCTGAGAGCTGAGCTGGGGTGTTTTTGAGTTTCTGATCGAGACCGACCTTGGTCAACATCTCGATAGCCAGACCTTCACGGGCGGGCTTGGGGACGTCGGAATAAAGTAGCGGGAGCATAGCATTTTCCAAAGAAGAGGTCTTGGGAAGGAGATTGAATTGTTGGAAAACAAATCCAAGAGTGACGTTTCGTACCTTGGCCATTTCGTTTTCATTAAGATGAGAAATGTCCTGTTCTTCGAGCAATACTTGCCCGGAGGTGGGATTGTCTAACAAGCCAATAATATGCATAAGAGTGGACTTGCCAGAGCCCGAAGGACCAGTAATAGAAACAAACTCCCCTTTTCTGATCTGAAGAGAGACGCCGTCAAGAGCGTTAAACTGAGTGTTGCCAGAGGTATAGGTCTTGACCACATCACGCAGTTCGAGGATGACGGGGCTATTTTTGGGTGACGGCGACTTGATCATCGGGTGCGAGTCCTTCGATAACTTGAGTAGTAATGTCATTTTCAATCCCTGTTTTGATGTCACGACGAATAAGTTCTTTGTCGGACTTGATGTAAACAAAACGTTGACCATCATCATCGTTGACAGCATCGGTAGGAATAGTTAAGGTGTTCTCGGCTTGAGAAAGAATAATATCGACATCACCATCCATACCTAGACGATAAGTTAATTTGTCGTTTTTGAGGGGGAGGTCGAAGCGTATCTCGTAGACTGTGGAAGTCTGTCCAGAAACTGGGGTAAAAGCAATATAATTTATTTTGGAATTGACTATCTCACTAGGGAAACTGTCAAGCTCTAGGGTGGCCGCTTGACCGATAGTGACCTTGGTAACAATATCTTGGTCGATTTCGGATTTGAAATAAAGATTGTTAGGATTGACGATGGTGAAAGTGGCGGTGGCTGGAGTAACATTGGAACCAGCAAAAGGTTGGTCAAGAGCAACGACGACACCGTCGATCGGGCTAATTAAGGTGGCTTCTTTGATGGACATGTCGGTAAGCTCGTAATTAATGACTGAATTGTCAAGAGAATATTGAGTCCTGTCGAGTATTCTCTGAATGGTGTCGGTGACGAGTAGTGCGTCTTTTTCTGGTTTGTATTTGTCTTGGGTGTCGTTGAACTCGCTGAGTGATTTGCGATAGTTGTTGAACTGGGTGGCTAGATTTTTGCGAAGTTCGGCTTTGTCGAGACTAGCGATGGCCTGACCTTTTTTTACTCTATCCCCTACTTTGACACCTACCCAAACAAGTTTGCCGGAGTTTTGAAAACGGAGAGAGGCAATTTGATCGGTCTCTATAGAACCGGTGAGAGTGAGTGTGTCGGCAATGGACTCAGTTCGTGGAGTATAGAGAGTGGTTTTCTTAGCATCGTATTTTAGGGTGGCACCTTTGGTGGTGGCAGCTTGAATTTGGGGTAATAGTAAAACTACGCCTAAAAAGAGCGCCAAAAATACAAGAATACTCGAGAGCCTGGTCATTTGAGTATTATATCAAACTCTCGCGTTTTAATTCTTTGATTTTCCACATGAATAGAGCACCGAGAGATTTGACTTGGCCGGGATTGTGGTCCTTAACAAAATAGCGAGCCCGTTCTAGAAGCTGACGATCGGTGCTTTTGGCAAGACGGATATATAGAGATTTGTTTTTCCAGTCGTCTAGCTCTTCGGCTAACATGAGCCCATAGGCTTGAAATTCATTTTTGACATATTTTTTCCGCTTGGCGAGAGTGTCAGATAGTTTGAAGAGTGTGTCGGCAATTGAAGTAGGTTTGTCGGTGCGCATAAGGTATTATAATTTATCTATGAAATTAAAATATTTGTGGATAGTGGGTGGGGTGCTGGCAGTGTTGATAGTCTTGGCGATGTTAGTAGGTAATGGTCAAGATAAAGATGTTGTTAATGATGTGGAACAAAGTAAGAGTATCCCCGGGGTGTTTAGAAGTAATTACATAAGTTTTAAATATCGTCCTGAATATATTATCGAAGATATATTAACCACTGACGGGAGAGTGTTGGTTAATCTAAAGTTGACTGGGGAAAGAAGTACGGTATTGTTTAATTTGCGTGGAGCTAGCCAAGATCTGTCTGAACTGACTGAAGTTCAGATGAGAAGAAGGAATACTTTACAATATAGTGAAGAAGTCGGAATAAAAGGAGATGAAAGAGGGCTTTTATTTAGAACTGCGGATAAAAAAGAAAGAACGATATTTTTGAAAAAAGGAGCAAGGCTGCTAACTATAACTTTAACGGCTGATTCGGCTGACAAAGAATGGGAGTCGGAATTCCAAGGATTAGTCGACAGCGTGGAATGGTAGTTGGGTATTAAAATTGGGTAAAAAGATGATTTAGATCTTTAACTAGTTTGGTAGAGGTGGAGACAAGGACGATCTCGGTATTTACAATGAATTCCGGCCAATCAATATTGGTGGATCCGATAATTGCCTGGTGTTCATTCCAGTAGAGTTTGCTGTGATTGTATCGAGGAATGCTTTTCTTAACACTAATACCATGGGCTTTGAGATGGTTGATTCCTGGAAAATTGATAAGACTAAGTGGAGAGATGAAATTGCTTTGGGAATAAACTAGCTGAACATCGACTCCCCTCTGCTTGGCTTTGATGATAGCTTCGGATATTTCTGAAGAAAGCAAAAGCATCCAAGTAACTAGTCGAAGATATTTTTGGGATGAATTGATAAGTTTTAATAGTTCCTGTTCAAATACTCGGTCTTGTTTGTGACAATGGAGAGTGTTTTCTTGATCTAAATAAATGGTTTGAAAAGAATTTTGAGACGATTGATTGATTTGGGTATAAAAATGGACCAGATCGGGATTTGGCTTTGAGAGGACAATTTTGAAGTTGGTATCGGTCCAAGGTAAAAAATGGTCTGAAAGATTAGAGCCACCAAGATAGATTGTCTGTTGGTCGATAATATATATCTTGGCGTGGTTGTGAAAAATAGGGTTGCCTGAACGATAATAATTGGTGGTGGCACCTTTTGATTTTAGAATTGAAATGATGGGTGTAGAAAATAAGCGATGGTTATGAATTTGTGCTAATGTATTGCCAACAAGATCGACACAAACATTAACTTGGCAGCCTTGGTTTAGTTTGGTAATTAGGGTTGATCCGATAGTTTTATAAATGTGTCGGCCACTTAGTTCTAGAGTGTTAATAAGAATTTGGTTTTTGGCTTGTGAAAAAGACTGGTCCAATTGCTGGTAAAAGTCTTTAATTGTAGGGATGGTAGTGATATTCATACTTTAGAAAAGGGCTAGCAAGAGAATTAGTGCCCCTAAGACGGCGTGGCTAATGGAGACTGGAATAATGGACTGTTGCTTGATAGTGGAATATGACCACCATAGTCCTAAGATGAAGGTTCCGATAATCATTAGTGGACTATGAAAAGGAAAATGGACAGAACTAAAAACAATTGATGACCAGATAATTGGAAAAGCTGGGTGGAGTCTCAAAAGTTGAAGACGACGAAGATATAGCCAACGAAAAATTATTTCTTGGAGAGGTACTGATAAAAGTGAGTAGGAAATTAAGACTAGAAGCTTTTTGTCATGAGAGAAAAGTGATTGCACCATCTGACGAACTGACTCGGGATAGTAGTGATTGATGATGATAAGAGATAGGCTAAGAATTAGAGTAATGACGGCTGTTTCAATCCAGTGTTTTAGCGGAGGGATGGTAAGCTGGGTGACGAGAGGAGGTAGAGAAAAATGACGTCGCATGAGAAAAAAATAGGCTAGAATGGCGATGCCTATTAGATGGCGAAAGACGTATACTTGGGGAGAAAGTATCATTAGAGAAATGGGTAAGAAAACGACAAAAATGGTTTCAAAGATGAAGAGTTGCACAATAACAATTTAGCATAAACTTAGGTGTTTGCTAAATATTTTTTATAAAATTGGAAAAATACTTTATACTAAAAAATAGTGAAGAAAACAAAATTGTCGGCGTTGGTGGTGGGAGCGGTGATGGTAGGAGGATTGTTGTCTACTTGGCAGTGGAATGTGGTGCGAGAAGTGATTGATGGAGACACTTTAGTAATTGGTAATGGAACTAAGGTAAG
>DDWP01000085.1:7434-20577 GCA_002345725.1 Candidatus Shapirobacteria bacterium UBA2283 | reverse complement strand
ACCGGATTAATTATTGTGGTATATTTTTCATTGGCCCAGACCTCTCCATTTTTCGTCGCCCCCATTACTATCAGTCCAAAAACAAACATTATTAACTTTTTCATTGTTATTGTTATTATACTTCAGTATCAAGAATCAAGATCGTCAACTATCTTTAGACCTTATCCGCCTAGCTTCTGCCTTGGCTATTATTTTAATTCATACTGTTTCCCTTCGTTATTTTGACCTTGACCAGCTTGGTTACAAAAACTGGATCGTTTCCGCTTCTCTTGGTTGGTTAGTTATCTGGGGGACACCCCTTTTTGTCATGGTTAGCGGGTATTTATTAATTGGTTCTGCTGCCAAAACTAATGCTACAGATTTCTGGAAAAAGCGTTTTCACAAACTCGCTATTCCCTTAATTTTTTGGAACATTTTTTATTATCTTTTTAACCATCATTCTAGTGCTGGATCAGTTGTTGAGTTCTTCTCCCAACTTTTTGCTTCTGGCACAGCTTCTCATCTTTATTTTCTAAATATTATGGTCGGTCTTTATCTACTAACGCCATTTTTGACCAATTATCTTTCTAAAACTAACTTAAAAATAGTTGTCCCAATTCTTATATTACTTTCAGCTTTCTATCATTATAGTTATAGTTTTCTTGGTTTTCCTCGGCTCAACAACATCTTCATCTGGTTCATCCCTTATCTTGGTTATTATCTTGCTGGGTACTTAGTTGGTAATTTGCCTACTATAAAACACTTTAAAATAATTAGTTCGTTGATTGTTTTCATCTTTCTTCTGTCTATTTTTGTCACTCGTAAACTAGTTTTTATTTTTGAAACCCACGATCAAGATACTATTCTCGTCAGTAATCTTTCCCTACCTGTTGCCGGTATCGCTTTGCTAATCTTTTATTTTTTATCTCACTTATCAAACAATATTTTACAAAAACACTCTCATGTTTTATTGAAACTTTCTAATTTAACTTTTGGTGTTTATCTTATCCACCCTTTTTGGTTGGAAATTTTAAAAAATATTTCCATTACTAGCTATTGGCCTTGGTTTTTGTCTGTTTTCATCTTAGCTGTTCTATTATCTTTTTCTTCTGTTTGGCTCTTGTCTAAAATCCCTTATGTTCGTCACTTTATCTCAACCAGCTCCACCACCGCCACCACCGCCTCCTCCTCCACCTCCACCAGAAAATCCACCACTACTACCCGATCCTGAAGCTCCATAGCTCGCCGACGCTGTACTTGCCACCGAAGCAATTGCTGAATTTAAAGAAGAAAAGTCCCCAATATTAAAATTCGTTCCTCCCCAATACATCACTCCGACCCCTTCATCTGCTTGACTGAATTTAATTGGTAATTCTGCCAATGCTTTTGCCGATATGCCTAGGGCTGTCCCGTACACCAAGTATTTTTCCCACAAAACTATCGAGTCAATCGGATATTCTACAGTTTTTTTATATTCTTCCATGTGCTTTTTAAAGGCTAGCCATTTGGCTGTTTCCTCTCGACCCTTTTCTGTTCTTTTTTCTCCATGAACCTTCATAACTGCCATCATCACGATGAATATCAGAACCATCACTATCCCTAACCCTTGAATCATTAAAAATAGGGGATTTGCCTTCATCTCGGCAGATACTATCGTCATCCCAAACACCAGTATTATTATTAACACCTCCAGTACTATTCCACCGTAGCTTTTATTTATTTTATTTGCCTCTTTGTCAAAATATCCCTCGTTAAGATTTTCCTTAAAAGCCACCTCTTTTAACGACTTAAAAAAATTATAACTCGTTGTCTGATGCGACCGGCACCATCCTGCCATATCAGCCAGCTTAATTTTCTG
The DNA here is from genome assembly GCA_002345725.1 of Candidatus Shapirobacteria bacterium UBA2283. Classification (GTDB taxonomy): domain Bacteria; phylum Patescibacteriota; class Microgenomatia; order UBA12405; family UBA12405; genus UBA2283. The sequence continues at coordinate 18,740 of DDWP01000085.1, read as the reverse complement.
ACTATCCATTTTATCCAAGAAATTCATCACCTTTTCCTGTATTCCACTCGGAATCTTCTTATTATCAATTTTTTCTAAATAGTAGTTATATCTTTTGAAGATGAGTCCTTCTTTTTGATCGCTTCTTGTCAGTTTATAAAATCTGTCTTGAACTAGCGACAATATTGTTGCCGTGAATGCCTTTGGAGTTAATTCTTTATTGGTCGATATCAGTTGCTCTATCTGAGCCGGGTCGATGTCACTTGGTGGTTCCCAAATTCTTCCCGACAAGTTTACTTTTGGCAGCTTTTCATCTTTCTGATATCTCCAAAATTTCTTTATTTCTCCCAAAAACTTTTTTGTCGCTACTATCAGTAAGAGTATAGATATTAACCCTAGCCCATTACCCACCATCGACCGATTTTTAATTTGTTGAATTGTGTCGTCAATGTATTTTTGTTCTTGTCCTCTTATCTCTTCTGCCGTTAATTTCCCCACCACTCCTTTTTTAAACACATTTTTTGGTAGTAGTATTCTCCCTTCAAAAAAAGTCCCCGAGCCTAGACTTGTTGTTGTAAAAGTTACCAGCTCTTTTGTTGGTATTGCCACTACTCCTGTCAAAGGTCCATGCCCCCAAGCCTGAATTTCATTGTCTTTTATCCCGCTAGGTAAATTAACTTTTACCGACACTCCCTTTTGTGAAATCTCCCAGTCATCACCTACAAATTTCCAGTATAACTCCGCCACATCTTTATGTAGTGTTATTGCATTATCAACTTTGTAGCTTAATTTAAATTTCTTTGTCTGATTGCTGGCTCTATAAAACCATTTAACATAATAACGATTCGGTTCCTCCAATATATAGAAATTGTTAGCTACATTATCTTGACTGTTTACCCTTTTGTAACAAGTTATCTCATCACAAATTTTAAAATCTGATAAGTTGTATTTTTCCCTACCTTCTCCTTGTCGATTTATATAAAGATAAGCAAAAGTATAGCTTCCATCAAAATCATATTCTCGCCTCTCTTCTACCGACATGGACCCATCTATGTTTACTGTGGCTCCTATGTCTACTTTATCAATCGAATACGATTTATCCGCTGCCCACGCACCTCTTACCGACAACAATCCTAGTAATATTATCAACCCCAGTCGTTTCATCACCTTATTCTATCTTATTCCTACTGCCTCTGCAGTTGCCAGTATGTCGACGAACAAGAGCATATCCACTAGTATCATGCCTGTCATAATTAATATTGTCTTCATAACCATATAATAACCCGAATAAAAACCGAAGACAATAGATTAAAATAATACAAATCAAGTCAAATTTCTTCTAGCTCACTAAGTGATTCAATTATTTCTGCTCCATTTTCTCTGAACTCTTCTGCCGATCTAGTGTGCCCAGCTATACCGATGAATTTAAATCCAGCACCTTTTGCCGCCAACATGTCACCCAGACTATCTCCAACGTACACCACTTCTTCTGGTTTAATTTGACACAGTTTTAATTTATTCTTTAACGGCTCAAAAACTATCGGATTAGGTTTCAATATCTTTGTTTCATCTCCACACTGAATATGAAAAAACATTTTTTGGTCAAAACCTAATTGCTCTAGATCGTTATTTAAATCTTTTCTCCTTATCCCCGAGACAATTCCTATTAGATATTTTTTAAATAATTTATTAACTGTTTCTATAGCACCCTCGTACGGTATTGGAGGATAGTTGGCACTAAATTTTTGATATTTTCCAATAATCTTTTCTACTGTTTCGATATCTCCAAACAATACTTTAATAAATTCTTCGTACTTTATTCCAAAGGCTTTTTTAACATCTTCTGTAGTTAGTACTTTTCCATACTCAGCCATCGCAAAGTCCGAGTACGCCCTGGCTTTACCGTCAATAGTTCTTGTCAGCGTCTCATCATAGTCAAAAACTATTGCTTTGATCATATCTTTGAAATCTCCCAGATATTCTTATCTGGATCGAGGAAATAAGCTACATTTTGTCCCCAAGAAGTTACTTTTGGGGCAGTTATAAACTCAACTCCATGACTCAGTAACTTTTTATATGTTTTCTCAATATCTTCAACCTGAAAACACAAAAATACACTTCCACCATTATTTAAATATTTCTCTACTCCAAGCTCTACCACATTTTTTCTATCCAAAATTGCCAATTCAATATTTTCAATTTTAAAATTAGCAAAACCTCCCTCACATACATTCACTTCTAGTTCTAATTTATTTTTGTAAAAATCAAATGATTTTTCAAAATCTTTAACTAGTAGACAGTTGGCAAACATTTTTTTGAACATATCGGTAATATACCGCTTATTAAAAATAGTTCTAGAGTAGTAAACTACACTATATGCATCAAGTCCAAAAGATTCTTCTGAAGCGTCTATCTCAACAGAACAATCAACGATATTCCACTCTAACTCGCGATTACGATTATGAAGACAATATCGTCTTTCATTTAAAAAAACTTATTGCTGATGGTTTTTTAATTAAAGATAAAGATCTATATTCTATTAACTCTTCTGGTCTTAAAGAGGTTTACAGTTATGAGTTAGATACCCTGGCGGATGTTGGTGATAAAAGATATTTTGTTGGTCTTCTTATTAAAGACGAGCAAGATAATTATTTAATCAAAAGTCACCCTGTTGCCAAGGAAAATTTCTTCAATTTACCTTCCGGTTGGCCTCAGTTTGGAGAAAGTATGGACGAGGCTATGACACGCATTGTCAGAAAGAATATTGGTATTGATATCGACCCCTCGAGTTTAAATTTTGTTTCTCTTCACAGCAAAATGATTAAAACGAGCACTAACGAAGTCCTGTTTGACGAGGGTTTTGCAATCTTTCAAATTGTGCTCACCGATGCTCAGAAAAAATCTACTAAATTGTTAACTAATTTGTCTTGGTTATCTGTTGATGAAATAAAATCCCTACCTCGTCGCTGGCCTGAGCTCGACCTTTGTATCCTAAATCATCCCAAACCCTACGAAAGCTATGAGTTTATCTCCGATTACAAGCTATAATGACTTTTTATCTTTCCTCACAATCCCAAACATCCTCACCATCAGCCACACATTCACCATCGACAATATTTTTGGCACCATTCCGTCCATTTCGTTATCAAAAGTCAAAATATATCTCAGCCAATCCATAAACTTCGGTGTCCACCAGCCGTTGTACATATTTATCCAAAAGATAACACTCATCACCACCCAGTATTTCCACAGTCTTGTTTCTTTGCTAGACAATATTAATCCCAGCACCACCGCCGGAAATAGATATCTATCATGCATTGTCACCATCGTCATCCACCCTCCAAAACCAACCACAAACATGGCCTTTAGCACACTCCACCAATCTCTCTTTTGGCTAATTTTTAGACCCAACAAATATATCGGTACAAACATTACGTACCCCCAAGTTTTTAGAGTTAATCCTAGGAATATATTTTTATAATCAGTAATGTATCCAGTAATCACCCGCCATAAATTGAATGTATTTGCCCAAGTCATTATCTCTCCCTTCACAAACATCTGATTCTTCAAACTTACGCTAAAGCTTACGAAGCTGTAATCTGAAAATATTCTTGTTATCCAATAATACTCAGCTAATGCCAGTACTGACCCCGCCATCATTTTCAAAAACACTGTCTTGTTTTTCATTCCCACCCAGAAAAGTAGCGGCCCAAAAAACAGGGCTGTTGGTTTTAGTAATATACTAGTCATCATCAATAGTGGCGACCAGAAACTATACCTCTCTGACACCATTGCCATAAAAGCCAACAACAAAAATATCAACCCCAATTGATCATGTTGTCCCCACATCCCACTTTCGTACCACACAAAAGGGGACAGCAAATATACCACCGTTACCAATTTGGCTTTTTTTACATCGGTCGCTTTTTTTACTATGACAAAAATAATGTATGCCAATACGAAGTCTGCCGCAATTGGCCATAACTTCATCGAAATTAACTGCCCAACTTTAAAAGGCGTGTCGGAAAACATCTCGGTGCCCCACCAGACTATAAATGTATAAAGCCATGGCATGTAGCTGGCCCCTAGCCTGTTTCTAGCAATAAAATCTCCCAACAATATTAGTCCTGTATTTATCTGGGCATATATCTCAAACCCCCATGAATACAGCAAACTTATCAATGGCGGCTGGTTTGGCCAAACGTATATCCATACATTATTTTCGTAAAATCCTTTTATTCCATTATCAAATATCCATTTTCCCCAGCCAGCCTGAGCAATAATATCTCCATGAAATATTGTCGGAGTTAATGCCAGCCTCAGTATTATTGCTACCAAAATTACCCCGACCATTTTCCAATCAACCTTTTTTAGAAACTGACGAATTTTCAACATCAATTAACTTATACTCTTTATTTTTTCTTTTTCACCACTTTCTTTTTAGCTACTACTTTCTTAGCCACAGCTTTTTTCTTCACCACTTTTTTTACTGGGGTCTTACAGCAATCTTTTTTATTACTACAATCATCCAAAATTCCTAAAAACTTACCAGCCTTACACACAAAACAATTACATTTACATCCATGATCCATATTTTTATTTTTAATTTTTAATTAATTTATTATGTCACAGTCCACTTCTTTTCCGGCAACAAGAATTTTCTCTCTGGTTTCAATCCTTCGATAAACTCTGGAGTATGAGATACGATCAACATCGCCCCTTTATATGCCTTGAGTGCTTCTAGTATTAGTCTTTGTGATAATACATCAAGATATGTCGTCGGTTCGTCCAATATCAAAAGATTATGTTTCTGTACTAGCAATGTTCCTATTGCCAATCTAGTTTTCTCTCCTCCTGACAAGCTTTTTACTTTTTGAAACACTTTGTCTCCAGAAAACAAAAACCTTCCCAAGTGACCCCTGATTAATTGCTCAGGGAAACTACAAAAGTCCTTCATCGTCTCCATCAAATTCTTTTCCATGTCAAATATCTCAAATTCTTGAGAGTAATAACCAATATCTAGTTTTTCATCTTTGACCATAGCTCCTTCATCTGGCTCTATTGTTCCCATCAAAATTTTTATCAAAGTACTTTTACCTACTCCATTTGGCCCCATTAAAGCGATCCTTTCTCCGCGTTTAATATCAAAATCGATTTCACTTAAGACATTTTTTGTTCCATAAGACTTGCTAATTTTTTCCGCGATCAAGGGTACACTTCCCACCCAATTCGGCTCGGGTAGATTTATCTTGATCCTCTTTGCCTCTGGTGGCATCTCCGGCAACTTTTCCTCCATTTGCACAATTCTTTTCTCTAACTGTAGTCTTTGTCTTACTCCCTTTGATGACTTTACGTGTGACATCTTTAGCCACCCTTTTTTCATTTGTACTATGTGGCGTTCTTGGACATGAATTTGTCGTACTAGTAATGCATCTTTGTCACCTTTCAGTTTTAGATAGGCGGTGTAATTACCCGCATACTCATCAATCTTTCTACTCTGTAAATTTATTTCCAATATCTTGTCTATTTTACTATCTAGTAAATTCAAGTCATGGGAAATTACTATTAATGTTTTTGGATATCTTCCCAAGAAGTTCATCACCCATTCTTTACCAGCAGTGTCTAGAAAGTTTGTCGGTTCATCTAGTAATAGTATGTCTGGCTCAGCAACCAGTGCTCTGGCAATTGCCAGCTTTGTCTTTTGTCCACCGCTCATATTTAGTGGGGGACTCTCGAGGTCAAATTGTCCTAGTTCCAATTTTGCCAGAATTCTCGATAGCTCGTAGTCTTCTTTTAAATTTTTAGGATCCAAGTATTTTCTAATCGACTCCGCATTCTCCATCTCTGCGTCGTATTTTACTTCTTGTGGTACAGACAATACTGTTCCATCAATAGTCAACTTACCCTCTTCAGGTGAGTCTTCTCCACTTATTAATTTAAATAGTGTCGATTTGCCTGCCCCGTTCGCTCCCACTAGTCCTACTTTCTGGTTTTTACCTATGTAAAAATCCGCCCCATTGAATATCGGCTCCTTTCCAAATCCATAATGTATGTTTTTCCCCAAAATCATGGGTACATTCTACCATTATTATCCTTTAATTTTCAGTTGGTTCTTTTTTGAAACCACCGATCTCTTTAGCTCTGTTTCTAGTTCTTTTCTTGCATTTCCGGCAATTCTACCACCACGATTGGCATCATCTTTAAGCTTAATTACCCCTTTCGAATCTTCTACCTTATGGATTTCAGTTGTTGATCTCTCGCCTAACATTGTAAAGATTAATTCAAAGTCATCCATATGGTCACGTAGATTTTCTCGTTTTGATCCCAGTTCAGGATCTTCAATTTCTTGGACTCTTTCATAACCTACCTTAGCCAGCCATCGTTTAAATGGTTCAGCCTTTGGTGATGGAATTGATTGGATAATCCTAAAGATACCTTCTATGTTTGAACAATCAGTATCATATTTTTTACCATCACTACTGACAAGTTTCAGTTGTCTACAAATTGTAGATAACTGAAATCCATCTTCGGTTTTTACTCTAACTTTCATAGCTGTCCAATATGCACTTGGTCTATCACTATCTGTTAACACTCTTATCACGTCGATAATCGAGAACCACCATTCATTTTGAAAAACAATACTTCTAACTTCTTTACCTCTAAACAAAGCAATCTTAGTTGTATCCATAGCCAAAGAATTATTAACTTAATTATTTATATACCGAATATTACCCGAAGTCAAATATCAAACATCCGAAGTTTCGCCGTTTCTTACCTCTTCCAGAATTTCGTTTAGAAAACTAATTGCTCTGTAGAGCATAGGAATCTCAATGCTACTGATATCTTTTCTCACCTTCATCGCATTTTCAATTAGTTCTATATCTTCTCTAATTCCTATTTCTTTAACAATCTGTTCGTAAGAATGAACTAGTTTATTTGTTTTCAGAAATATCTTTATTTGCAGTCCATAAAATACTGCTTTACTGAAATTCTCTTGTACTGCTACCATGTCATTTTGTCTCGACGACACTACTGCACAATATGCTCTTCCTAAAGAAAACCCCAAGCTTTCCACTAAATCTATCATATCTATCTTGACTTCTTTAATAATCTCTCTAACTTCTTTTCCAAAAATTGTCTTTCCTCCATCTCTTAAACTACTTAAATATATTGCTTTAGGAAATGGTGTATCAATTTTTCCAACTTCCAACTCTTCTAATACAAAAGGATAGAGTTTTAAATTTTTGAAATCATGATATTTTGCTAGTTCACTTCTGGGAACCTTTTTTTCTTTTTGAAACACCAATCCGACCTCAAAATCACTCGCCTCATCAAAGTCATCCCTCGCACTTGATCCATACAAAAACATCGACTCCGGATTTGTCTCTGTCCAAATCTTCTCTAACACAGCTTGTATCTCATTTGGAATGTTCTTCATCATCAATTATACCTTGCCTTAAATCTTATCAGGATCTTTCTGCGCGACGAGTAGTCTTTTTTTTGTTAATCTAATACTATGACTCGTGATTTAACTGGACTTTTTTCTCCAAAATCTTTAGCTATTATTGGTGCTTCCGAAAACCCCGAGAAAGTCGGCTCAATCACCTTAAAAAATATTATCCTCTCTGGGTACAGGGGTAAGATCTATCCAATTAACCCTAACGTCACCCAGATCGGTAATCTCAAATTTTACCCCAACGTTACGAGCCTTCCTGAAGTTCCCGACTTGGCAGTTATTGCTGTCCCTTCTTCTGTTGTTCCTACCGTTCTTGAAGAAATTGGTCAAAAAGGTATCAAGAATGTTCTAGTTTATACCGCCGGCTACAAAGAAATCGGGCCAGAGGGAGTCAAATTAGAGCAAGAGTTGGTTGCCATAGCCAGCAAATATCAACTTAATCTACTTGGTCCAAACTGTCTTGGTTTTGCCAACAACGACACCCCTGTTAATGTCACTTTTGGAAAAGTGATTACCAACAATGGTAGTCTACGTCTTATTTCTCAATCCGGTGCTATCGCGGCCGCTCTTTTTGACTGGTGCGAAGCCACTGGGCTTGGTTTTAAAGATTTTGTCACTGTCGGTAACAAGGCCGTTCTTAGTGAAAACGACATACTTAAATTTTGGTCGACTCAGCAACCAGCTCCAATTCCCGACAATGCCGGTCTTTCCAAACTTTTTCCCATCGGTCTTTACCTCGAATCTATCACTAATGGCCCTGAATTTATTAAGACCGCTAGAGAAATTTCCCTCAAAAATCCAATCTTCATGTTAAAGCCTGGAAAATCAGCCGGTGCCCTCAAAGCCATGCATTCTCACACCGGTGCTATTGCTGGCGAAGACAATGTTCTCGATACTGCCTTAAAACAGGCCGGTATTATTCGCTGTGCTGAGTTAGGAGATTTTTTTGATGTTGCTCGCACCTTTGCTTGGGAGAATGTTCCTCTCGGCCCAAAAGTTGCCGTTATTACCAACGCTGGTGGTCCAGCTGTTTTGAGTACCGATACTATCAATAGTCTTGGTCTTGAACTCGCTGAATTTAGTGAAGATACTAAGCAAAAACTATCTGAGTGTCTTCCTCGCATGGCTAGTTTTGTCAACCCTGTTGATGTTTTAGGCGATGCTTTGGCCGACCGTTTTGGTCAGGCTTTAGAAATAGTTCTTCAAGAAAAATCCGTCCAATCAGTAGTGGTTATTCTGACACCTCAATTAATGACTCAGATCGAGAAGACCGCCCAAATTATCGGCGCCATGAGCAAAAAATACCCCCAACCGATTCTTTGTTCTTTTATTGGCGGGGGAGTCACTGCTTCGGGTGAAAAAGTTCTTAATGATTGTCGTATTCCCTCCTTCCCTTTCCCTGAGAGAGCTATCAAGACAATTTCTCTCATGTGGGCCTGGCAATCTTGGCGAAACGCCCAGTCTGAAACTGTACCTGCCACCAAAGACATTGTTTTAGATCAAGACAAAATCAAAAAATCTCTTTCTTCTGCCACCGATCTTATCGTTTCTGCTGGCATCCCTGTCCCTGCTTCACTTTCTACCATGGATATTACCCAAGCCCAAGAGTTTGTTGGGAAAATTGGCTTTCCTGTAGTCTTAAAGATATCTTCACCCAAACTTTTACATAAAGCCGACGTCGGTGGAGTTATTACCAACATCAATAGTTTTGAGGAATTCTCTGTAGCCTGGAACAAGATTGGTCAGGCTGTAGAAAATTTAGACGAAGAAGTTAAACAAGGCCTTACTATCCAAATCCAACAACAGATTGGTTCAGGAATAGAAGTTATCGTTGGTGTCAAAAACGATTCTGTTTTTGGTCCAGTCATGCTTTTTGGAGCCGGCGGCAAACTCGCTGAGTTGGTGGTCGATAGAAATCTTCACCTGTTACCTATAACCACTGATTCCGCCAAGAAACTCATATCAGAATCAAAAGTTTATCCTCTGTTAAACGGTTACCGTGGTGACAAACCACATGATATTAGCCAGTTAACCGAAATTATGGTTCGTTTGAGCCTGCTCGTCGAGTCTAATCCTGAGATTTCTGAAGTCGAAATAAATCCTGTCGTCATTACTTACGATGGCACTTTTGGCCTTGACGCTAAAGTTATTCTTAAAGATCAGCCAGCTATTACCAAAGCACCTATCGTTACCCCGACACCTCCCAGTTTTCAACAAGCCAAAGTGATTTCTCACGAGATTCTTACCACCAAATTCCACCGTTTTCTAATTAAGCCAGAAGCACCACTTTCCTATGATCCAGGTCAGTTTATCACTATCAAGATCAACGACCAGAAAATCAATGCCTACTCTATCGCTGGAACCATCGACCAAGACAAGATAGAGCTACTCGTCGATACTAGCCCTGGTGGTCTTGGTTCTATTTATTTTGAAAACCTTAAAGTTGGCGACACCATAAATTATCGTGGTCCATTTGGTCATTTTACTTTTAAACCCGACGATGGGGCTGAAAATATACTTTTTCTAGGTACCGGTTCTGGCTGTAGCCCTCTTCGTTGTATTCTTGAATCAGTTTTAGATAAAGTCGACAAACCCGTTACATTTTATTTTGGACTTCGTTTTCAAGATGACATCTTTTGGCAAAATCATTTCACAGAATTAGAAAAGAAATATCCTAATTTTAAATACAAATTAGTTTTATCAAAACCAGGGGACAGTTGGACTGGTTATACTGGACATCTTACTGATTACGTCAAAAAAGAATTTGCTGATGCTTCAAATTGCAGTGCCTATATCTGTGGCAACAAATCAATGGTCGATGAAGCCGCCAAAATCCTTTCTCAGGCCGGCTGTCCTGCCGACAGAATTTATCAAGAAAAATATTAAGTATGAAAATTAATGGTATTCATTTTGCCATCCTTACTACCATAGTTTCGGGAATTTCTATCTTTATTAATAAATATGCCGTCAGTGCCATTCAGCCAGCTTTAGTTTTTACCACTGTCAAAAACAGTGCTGTCGCTCTTTTAGTTTTCGCCCTAATCATCTTTTCTAAAAAGATATCGCTAATTAAAAAGCTAAAATCCCGAGAAATAAAATACTTACTCTCAATTGGTCTTGTTGGTGGTTTCCTGCCATTTTATCTTTATTTCACTGGCTTATCCTTAGTTCCGGCCATCAACGCTGCTTTAATTCATAAAACCTTAGTTGTCTGGGTAGCCATTTTAGCTATCCCACTACTTAAAGAAAAACTTTCCCGACTCCAAATCATTGCCACCACCTTACTCTTTTTTGGCAATTTATTTATTGGTGGTTTTACTAAGTTTCAATTTTCTATCGGCGAATTGATGATTTTGGTTGCTACTATATTTTGGGCCGTAGAAAATATTTTGGCAAAAAAGATTTTATCGACAGTCGACCCAGATCTCGTAGTTGCCGCTCGCTTAGGTATTGGTTCACTTATGCTACTGACCGCTTCTATAATTTTTTATCCTAAGTCTATATTGAATTTACCTGGACTCTCTTCATCACAACTGTTCTGGTTGTCTGCCACCATCATTACTTTATTTCTATATACTACTACCTGGTATCGTGCTCTAAAGTTTGCTCCGGTGACTGTAGTTACCTCAGTTCTAGTTGCTTCCACTCTAATCACTAATCTATTATCCGTTATCTTCGTTACTCATAATTGGCTGGTGCTATTTACTCTCCCCAGTCTAACTATCTTTCTAGGTTTTTGTCTATTTCTATATTCTCTAAAACCACTCTTGTCCAATACTCAAGCTTCTCCACTTCCTCTGGAGTCAGTTTCTTAGCCACTCTTCCCCAGTGCACTGCCACCACATCCCCATTCTCTATTCCCGGATTTAAT
>DDWP01000085.1:6967-7359 GCA_002345725.1 Candidatus Shapirobacteria bacterium UBA2283 | reverse complement strand
CCCCATCTCACAATACAATTATTGATTGTTTTCATATTAAATGGCACCGACCCACTAGCCCGTCCTACTCCCACATGCAATACTTGGAATAAATGTGTCGGGATAAATTTCTTGGGTGTTTTCTGCCTTAACTCTTCGATTAGCCAGTCGGGGACTCCTTGCTTAACAAAATTATCCAGTAATATTTGATAATCCTCTATCGTGGCTTTATTTAATTCTTCATTTCCTAGCCAATAACTTTCAGCAATCTCATAGGAGAATTTATCTAACCCCGTTATTTTTTTTAACGTCTCCAAATATGGGTTTAACACAATAAAATGGCTAATTTCTTCTTCAATTCCGTCACCATTATCTTCCAAAATACATTTTCTAAATCTGCTTTCTGCCGTGTT
>DDWP01000085.1:0-6786 GCA_002345725.1 Candidatus Shapirobacteria bacterium UBA2283 | reverse complement strand
CTACCCGTCCCTACCCTTTTAACTGAAAAAAACATCGATCAGCTTATTTCTTCACCCCGCACTACCGCCCATGATTATGACCTTGGCTTCCAATTAAAATATCTCCGAAAGCTCGGCAAGCTAGACAAAGTAAATATTATCGGCATTCCTCCCCAGGGGGAATTAGACTACAACCTTATCCACTCAATTTTCAAAAAATTAGTTGCACACGACATACATGGGTCATAAGTTCGAATAATTTTCTCTGCTTCCAACTTCAGCACATCTTCACCCTTATCTAGATTTTCTTCAAAGTATTTTTTTAGATCGTTCTCAATATTAATTTGATTTTGGGCTGTCGGCACTATCACATCATAATCAATCACTATTCCCTGATTGTCCACTTCCACCATATGATAAAGTGTCCCTCGTGGTGCCTCGATCACCCCCACGCCTACCCCTGGTCGTGGTGGCACCCTGATCGGTTGTTCGGGTACGAGTTCTATTGTTGACAGTATTTCAATCGCATCGTCAACACACTGCAATATTTCTATCGCCTGGGCCAGGTTGTTGTGGTAAACATTGTCGGATGGGAACAGTGCTAGATATTCTTCTATTGATTCAGTCGTTCTCTTATTTAGTGAATCTTTGTTTAAATTGATTCTGGCTAGCGACCCGACCAAGTAGTCTTGCTTATCGTCCGAGAACACATATCCATGAGCTTGCGAATAGGGGATAACCACTGAGTCCAGAAAATTATGAAACTCTGTTTCCTTAATTTTTTTGCCACTCGAGTTGATTATTTCGCCATCCAGAAAATCAAAATATTTATCATTTCTCAACGCTAGGTAGTCAGAATTACGAATCAGCACGTCTTTCATGCCCGCAAATGCCTTCACTCCTCTAATAACCTGTCCTCTAATACCTTCAAGTTGTTTGATAAGTTCGGGAAACTTTGCCACATCTGGTAAGCTCATAAATCCACCTATTGTTGGCATCGGTGCATGGATTATAGCTCCAGCGATAGTTGTTGATAGCTCAGAGCCGGCCTTTTTTATATCAAAAGAATCGTGTAGTAGCTGATGCCCAAAGTCGTCATGATCATCTGGGATATCTAATATAGAGTCAATCCCCAATAGGTCCGGTAATACAAAAAAATATAAGTGTAATGCATGATCTCGAATCATCAACCCATCATATGCCAAGCGGCGTAGCAATCTTGTTTGTTCGGTGATTTTTATATCTTGTGATCTTTCAATTGCTTCTATCGCGCACAGCAGATGAGCGATAGAACATGTCCCGCAAATTCGTGACAGAAAAGACGGTACTGCCACTATTGGTTTACCCTTGACAGTACTTGTATAAAACCTCCGATAGTCCTTAATCATGAATTTTAGATCTATTACTTTATCGTCTTTTATCGTTACCGACAGTCCCGCCGTTCCCTCAATCTTAGTAATACTATCAATTGTTATCTCTCCACTATGCATACTTTTTTAAATATTTATCCATGATTTTCAAGAAAACCTCTGCGTTCATTGGGCAGCCATTAACTTCGTCATCAACTTTTACTATATCGGCCAGCTTCTTAACTTCTTTGCTATAGTCAAAATTACTCAAGTACCAGCTTATTTTATAGTTTACTTCTTCCGGCACCAGCTTATTTCGACAGTTTGATGGTGTCCCTGTACAAGCACATGAACCAATGGCCACCAAGCTTTTACAATTTTCTCTAATCTTTTTTAGTTCTTTTTCTTGCGTTGGTGAGGCAATTGCCCCTTCCACAAAAGCTACATCTAATCCTTCGATACTGTTATTACTCTTTAATGTTTTTAAATGGCGAAATTCAATTACCTTTTTCCATTCGTCCAAGTGTTCATTTAGTAGTTCAGTGAACAATATCGTACTATCTTCACTGCAACTAAATGAAAACCATCCAACTACTAATTTCTTCTTCTTTTCCATTATAATAATCTTAGCATGTGCTTAGCAATTCCCGGTAAAATCACTAGTCTCCAAGGCCAGCAGGCAACTGTTCAATATCCTCACGAATCTCGGCAAGTTTTGGTTGCTGGTATCCCTGTAAAAGAGGGTGACTATGTTCTTGTCCAGATGGGTATTATCATCCAAGTCATTTCCCCTTCCGACGCTAAGCTGTCTCTCGATGCTTGGAAATAATCACCTTATTTCTCCCACTGCCACCACATAATTTTTGCCCCATTTTTTAGCACATGCCGGACAGGTGGTATACCACATATATACTTTTTCTACTTTATTATTTTTCTTAAAATCCGTCATCCACTTACCTACATCTTTGAATTCACCTTCATAAACTTTTGATATGTACTTGCCACTTAAAGTGACGTTATCCATCCCTTCAATTTCTTGATTTACTTCAATATATACGTCCATGCTCCACATTGATGTTTGATCTGATAGACACATCGCCCCATTGTCCACTTTTCCCATCAATTTGGCCATTACTTGTCCAAAATTAAGAGGTATGTAGAACAAGCAAAAGACTTTATCTTTTACAAATTTCTTATTTTTCCATTCAAAACTTTTCCCATCCCATGGTTTTGGATCAAATTTTGGACAGCACTCTGCTTCTTTTGTCATACTTTTTTTAAAAAACTATTAACTTGAGCTTCTAACTCTCCTATAGTTCCATCATTGCATATTACAAAATCAGCCCTGTTTCGGCAAGCAATTAGATTTTGTCTGTTAGGATCTTCTGATCTTGACTCTCTATCTTCTTGTTCCACAAACTCCTCCCAGGAGACTTGATCTTTTATCCCGCCTCTTTTTACCACTCTTTCATATCTGGTTTTTTGACTGGCATCGACAGCCAAGAGAACTCCACCAGCCCTCTTTAAGGTTTCCACTTCTCCTATAGTCCTAACGCTTTCTATAACCACACCACCTGTCGTTGATTGTCCTCTTCTAATTAACTCTTCAACGACATACCCCGGGCCATATTTCCCCCTTAGCTCGTTACCCATAGCAATCAGAGAGTCCCTGTTTTGAGGTAGATTTTTTCCAATTACCTTTTCTAGAAGAAGCTCAGAAGCTGAAAAATGTTTAAACCCGATCTTAGTCAACATTTCCACTACTGTCCCTTTACCAGCACCACTCATTCCTGTAATTCCTATCATTTCCTTCTTCATATAGTCATTTTACTCCACTTTCCATTTCCAATATTTCCTTTTTCCTGTCTTCTCCCCGATTATATCCACCCATTTTTCCGTCCGCACGAATTACCCTATGACAGGGGATGCTAGGGTCATAGTTTTTATTTAAAATGTTTCCCACCGCTCGATACGCTTTAGGATTACCTGCCAATATGGCCACTTCTTTGTAAGACATTGTTTTGCCTTTTGAAATCTTTCTCACCACTTCATACACCTTTTGTGTAAAACTCATCATCTTAACTTCTCATTCCACTAATTATTTGATAAATCACAAACAGAACATAAATACCCAGCAGTATAGAACCTTCTTTTCTAGAGATATCTCTCTTTGTTTGCGAAAAGAAATAAAACAGAACCAGTCCTGAGGCAATGAATAGAAAAGTTATTAGAAAACTATTGAAAGTAAACACTTCTCCATTGTTCATAATTGTAAGTACCCCAAATAATAGGGTGTTTGCCGCCGCCGACCCCAAGTAATTCCCAAAGGCAATATCTTTTTTACCCGATATTACTGCCCTAATAGCTATTGACAGTTCTGGTAAATTTGTTCCTAATGACAGCACCAATATGCTCAAATAATATGGGTTTATCTTCAACATTTCCGAGAACAAAAGTGTTTTATCGACTATAAATTGGCTCGATACAAATACTATTATTACCCCAGCCACTACCTTAGCTAACTCCACAAAAGATATCGTCCTCTTGTGAAGTTCTTCGACCTCTTTCTTTTCCCAGAAGCCATGTTTTCTTAATATCGAGTATAGCGATATTAGGTAACACAGTATTAGAATTACCCCTTCAAACTTGGTCACTCCATGGTCTATTACTATTAGGCTTGGTCCAACTATTACAAGCAGTAAGCCCACCAAATTATCTTTATCCAAGCTATGATCCAGCTTTATCCCTTTACCCAATATTGCTAATATGGGGATGACTAGCAAAAATATCACTGCTATCCCGCCCAGAAGATTACCGACAAATATCTCTGGATCATTGTTGACAATTGAATTTATCCCCACCGCCGCCTCTGGTATCGATGTCATTACCCCCAGTATTAGAAAAGAAATCGCAAAAGGGGACATCTTCAATCTGTGAGCAATTGATTCAATTGATTTTACAATCAACCCCGCCCCAAACCATATTGCCAGAAAAGACAGAAGATAAGAAATTATATTAATAGCAATCATCTATTTATTGTACACATTTTTTTCTGTTGGTTTTTTATTAAACCACACTGCCTGGCCACCCAAGATTATTATCATTACTATTCCTAGTATCCAAGCCAAAGAATTTGGTGAGTTTCTGTCAATATAATCACCCATGAAATAGGCGAGTAAGGCCATCGGGAGTTGTGACAGTAGCACCAGCGTCGATATTGTCGTCGCCCGACTTTTTGAGCCAATTAGTCCATTGATAATGCTCGATCGAGTATTTCTAAATGTCGTTGAGCTTGAAATTCTTCCCACAATTAATATTGATCCAATGATTACCCCCACCCATTTTGCCAGCAAGAATGATCCTATCAAAATTCCAGATGTAATTAATAAAAGTTTTCTAGCTCCTAGCCACTTTCGTAATTTTGGATAAAATTGTGAGGCAACAGCCGATATAATATATCCAGCTCCAAATAATAATCCTACCCCTCTTGAGTCCATACCATACTCCAGTGCTTGAGAGATACCCAACATCTCTGAAGCAATAAAATATCCAGCTCCTACAGTAATAAATACAATTGAAATTTGTGACATTCTTGCATTAGCAAATAGTTCTTTAAAACCAACAAAATTGAACTTAACCATTTCCGACAATTTATGTTTTTCCGAATCAGTTCTCGGCTCGACTAATCTTGTTGCCACCAACCCTGCCATTAGATATAAAACTCCTTGCACTACATATGGAGATTTAAACCAATAATGATACATATAGCCACCTGCGATTGCCGATAAGAAAAGTCCTATCCAGACTATTGATTCCATATTGGCCACCACTTTGTCATATCGACTTTCTTCCCCATTCTCTTTTAGAGAATCATAAACCAATGCTTCCAAGCTTCCTGAGAAAAAGGCATTACTCAAAGCCTTTAAAATATCCAACACTATGAACATCCAGAATATCGATACATTAGCAAAACCAAACATTACCAAACTATATAAAAAGAAAGAGATAACTATTGATTTTTTTCTTCCAAAAGCATCAGCAAACACGCCCGTCGGAACTTCAAATATGTTAGACGAGACCAGTTTTACCGCTGTTAATATACCAATTTCTTTAAAATCCAAAAATCTCAAATAATAAAATATCCAGACAGATATCGGAAAATAAAGTTCACTCAGAAACGATAATATATAGGCAATTCTTATATTATTCTTTAGTTTTGACACACCATATTCTACTCCAGCTCTTACCGCTCCTTACCCTGCAATATTTTTGTTCCTATTGACTACTATGTGGTCGATGTTTATCGAATCCGGCCTCTCTAATAAAAATACAATTATTTTCGCCACCTCACTTGGATCCATAAAGCTTGAGGTGTCCTTATCTTCCCCGCTCTTAGAAAAAAACTTAGTATTCATCCCACCCGGGTAGAATCCAACCACCTTAATATTTCTTTTATCTGTCTCCATCTCTTTTTTTAATCCTTCAGTAAAACCGCTGACCCCGTATTTACTGGCCATGTATACCGACTCACCACTATGTCCGCCAGTCATTAGTCCAGAAGTTGACGACACGTTTAATATCGTTCCCGAGTTTTGGGCTATCATCTTTGGCAGTACCATTTGTGTCATGTAGATAGTTCCTAGCAGGTTGGTGTTAATCACATCGGCAATATTTTGTGGGTCATGTTTTTCTAGCGGTTGGTAGGCGATTATCCCAGCACAGTTAATTAATATATCTACTTTGTCTATCTTGTTTCCCAGAGCTTTTATCTCTTCGTATTTTCTCAAGTCACATGTCAAATCAGATTCCGTTCTACCCACCACAATTACCTTACAATTTTTCTTTTTTAATTCTTTGACAATTTCCCGTCCCAATCCCGAGTTTCCTCCGGTTATTATCGCTGTTTTATTTTCTAATTCCATATGTCTATTTATATCAGTAAAAATATTCCTATTCCAGCCAATATCGAACAAAACACCTTTATCCATAGATTCTCTTTTTCTTTCAATAAGACGCTAGCCAAGACAACCGTTAGTATTGTCTCTGTTGACGCTACAAAATTAACTTCCGATGTCACTCCTCCCACCTCATATGCTTTGTATATCGCCCAAAAGCTGGCAAAGAAGAACACCGCATTAATTAATATATATTTATATACTTTCGGATGATATACGTATTTCAGATGCTCTATGGCCTTTTTATTTATAAGCAATATCAACAAAGAAGGTATCCCAAAGGTTAAAGCTTGAAAAAACAGCGGTGAAAAACGTCCCTGTGAGATCACTATATTATCTATCAACGCAGCCATGGCATAGAAAAAAGTGGCTGCCATTAACATCCAAAAGTATCTATTTACTTTAAACTTATTTTTTTTAGCATTTGAAAAACCGAGTATTAGCACTGCCCCTACAATAAATATTCCACCCATCATTCTCGTAGCACTAAACGATTCTGTCCC
>DDWP01000011.1 GCA_002345725.1 Candidatus Shapirobacteria bacterium UBA2283 | reverse complement strand
TTAACTTGCTCAATAACTTTTTCAACTTGACTAGGGATGTTGGCTGAAGGGTAGTTGTTTATATCTAGGGCAAGGGCAATGTTCTCTTCGATAGTTTTATCGTAAATTAGTTGATAATCTTGAAAAATTACGCCTATTTTACGTCGATACTGATCGATGGCTTTCTTTTTGGTTAAAGAGAGAGAAGTTCCGTCGATGGTGACTTGCCCAGAAGTCGGTAAATATTGATTGAGAACAAGCTTAAGAATAGTTGATTTGCCAGCACCAGAGGGGCCGACAAAGAAAACAAATTCTCCAGGGGTTATCTCAAAAGATACCTCGTTAAGAGCGTTGATGGTACCAAATGTTTTACTGACTTTATCGAAGGTGACATTCATCTTATTGTTCGCTAATCTTGACACTACAAACCTCTAATAACCAACCAGTTTTTTTGGAGGCATTGGTTTGACCAGTGATAGTAATATTTTTATCAATAAAAAGATCAAGGTCAACAACAGAAGATGTTAATGAAGCTCTCTGGTCTTTACCACCTGGACGATTCAGGATATGTGTCCCTTCGCCATTTATATCACCTTTTTCGAGGGTACCAGTGGCAGTGTCTTTACAATTGGGATCGTTGTTACCATAGACTACCCCCGCCTTGAGTTGGTCTGGCTCAGAGATATTTTCTGTTGAAGAGGTATTGCTATATAGACTGTTATTTGAATCAGTGGTTGAAGAACTAGTGGTGGGAAGGAAACGTGATAACCAAAAACCACTAGTAATGGCCAAAACTGAGATTATTAAAATAATTGGTAGAGAAATTAATTTTTTTGATGGAGTAATGGTAGGTTGAGCTAGATTTGGGATATCCATAGAACTATTAATAGTTAATAATTCAGTATAGCAAATTAAGCTATGGTGAGAAATGTTGATGGAGGAACAGGTGGAAGCGTGAATAGTCTTGATCTTGAGGGATAAAAGCCCATTGTCCTAGGGTGAGTTTACCTGGGTAATAAAGTATGTCTGTCTCGGGGTTTTCACCAGTAGGAATGGTTATTTTTGTAATTGATGATTTGAGAAAATGTCTGTTTATTCTAATTGCCAGGCTAGCGATATCAACATCGGTGAAGTTGGTAGAGATATTTTGGTGATAGAAATTGTAGAGAGAAAGGATCTTATCGGAACTAGAGAGTATATCGGGTGACTTTAGCTTGTTAATAATGGCATCAATAAGTAGCTGTTGTCTTTCTGTTCGGCCGATATCGGTGCCACCTTCACTAGCGGTCTGGGCACTTTTGCGAGAGCGAACAAACTCGGTAATATTTGATTCATCAAGGTGATTGATTCCCGAAGCGAATTCAATAGTTTTGTAGACAGGGACTTTTGGAGAAGGATTCTTGATATATTCAGGATTGGGATATTGATTGTCAATGAAACCTTTTTCAAGATGGACATCCACACCTCCTAAGATTGTGACTAGATCGATTAGGTTTTGGGTGGTAAGAATTAGAGTCCGATTAATAGGTTGACCAGTGATTTGTTGAAAATTTTTTTGAATAAAATCGTACTGATTATCGACGTTAAGAGATAAAGGATAAATTTGGTTGATTTTTGTTTTAAGAGAGTAGCTCCAGAGGTCACGAGGCAGAGAAGTTATTTTTATTTGGGCATCGGAAGTTAAACGACCAAGGATGATTGTATCGGTAACTTGTGTTTGTTCTAAGGAGTCATTTCTTGGGTCGAGACCAAGGATGAGAAAATTAAAATCAGGTAATAATGTTGGTTGACTTAAAGATTTAAAAGCAAGACCAATGAATAATATAATTAAATTGATAAAGCTCATAGCTTTAGCTCGGTTTCAATAAATTTATCAATGTCACCGTCGAGGACGGCGACAGTATCTGAAGTTTCGTATCGAGTGCGTAGATCTTTGACCATCTTGTAAGGATGGAGAACATAAGAACGAATTTGATGTCCCCAGCCGGCAATAACATGCTCTCCTTTGAGATCTTTTTTTTCGGCGGAAAAGCGGTCTTGTTCTATAGCCCATAGCTTGGAACTGAGCATTTGCATAGCGATAAGACGGTTTTGGTCTTGTGAGCGTTGGCTTTGACAAGAGACAGTGAGGCCGGTGGGTTTGTGAACGAGACGAACAGCGGTACTGACTTTGTTGACGTTCTGACCACCGTGACCACCAGCTCGATAAGCAGCGAAATCAACATCTTCGGGGCGAAGATCTACTTCAGCTGTATTTTCGATAAAAGGACTGACCTCAACTTTGGCGAATGAAGTTTGACGTAACTGGTCAGCATTGAACGGAGAAAGTCTGACAAGACGATGAGTCCCCCCTTCTTTTTTTAGAAAACCATAAGCGTAGGGCGCATTAATTTTGAAATGAACTGATTTTATCCCTGCTTCTTCACCGGGGTTTAGATCTAGTAAATCGTAAGGCCAGCCTTTTCTTTCGAAAAAACGCATATACATCCTTTGCAGCATTGAAGCCCAATCCATGGCTTCGGTACCACCTTGACCTGAATGGACAGAGAGCAAGGCAGAGTTTTTGTCGTATCTGCCGGACAAATAGGTTTGTAACTCTAAATCTCCAAGCTCTTTGGTGACTTGTCTGATGGCAGCTTCTGATTGTTGGGAAAGTGCTTCGTCAGAGTCGGTACTGAGAAGGCTGTCTATCTCAATTAGATAATTGATCTGTGACTCTAGTGAGTTAATAGTTTTTATACTCTTATCGACTTCAGATAGTTTTTGCATTATATCACTGGCCTTGACCTGGTTAGACCAGATGTCTGGATTT
>DDWP01000065.1 GCA_002345725.1 Candidatus Shapirobacteria bacterium UBA2283 | reverse complement strand
CTAAAGGTATTATTGCTGGTTATCCATGTACCGATATTAAAGTTACTGTCTACGATGGTTCTTACCATGATGTCGATTCATCTGAGCAAGCTTTCAAACTTGCCGGTAACTATGCTATCAAGGATGGTTTCCAGAAAGCTCGACCACTTGTTCTAGAACCTATCATGAAAATGGAGGTGGCCACACCTTCTGAATTCTTGGGTACAGTTATCGGAGACTTGTCTTCTCGTCGAGGTCAGATTAACGGTACTACTGATGCTATGGGTTTCACCACCATTATTGCTTTCATTCCTTTGGAAGCAGTCCGTGGTTACGCCACTGTCATCAGATCTTTGACTCAAGGTCGTGGATCTTTCTACATGGAACCATCCCATTACGATCCTGTTCCCCGAGATATCCAAGAAAAATTGACCATCAAGACCGGATCAGATAAAGAATAAAAGTATTTTTAACTTTCAAAATCCCCTGAGCAATCGGGGGATTTTTTGTTTTTATATTGAGTTTACTTAAGTAATCTAAGCATCATAAGACACTTAAACAACTTTTAGCGTCGGTGCCAACTATCTTGTCTATAAAATATAATTGATTTTAAAAACTAGTTCCGATAAAGCATGATTTGCCAAGACGCACGAAACATTTTATAGTCAGTGGGTATTTGTTAATATACATAGTCATATAAAATTACAAATTAAATAAATAATGCCTGAACCAAGACAAGAATATCCCCATCCTGATGAAATAATTCCTTTAACTGGCCCCCAAGTTGCTGCTGAAATTGATAGTCGTAATACGCCAGAAAATGAAACCGCTGAAATGATTGTCAGAGGTACAACAAAACAGCAATTACAAGCTGTTGTTGGGGAATTAAAAAGTATTGGTGCTAATCATCTTGCCCAGTTAGCAGAAACTTTAACTACCGCTGCAGCCAAAGAACTTACGAATCGAGTTCCTGGGTTAGACAAAGGCCTAGGTAAAGGATTGAAGGACCTTGCCATTAATAACGTCACCCATAGTCTTGTAGAACACCCTCCACAAAAATCTGCATTAGTAGAAAAAGCAAATGTTACTATAGATCGGCTGTCTGCTGCGGCGGGTGTATTTGTCCCTGGTGCTGAACTGGTCGGGGCAGCGGTAAAAGGTAATCTCGTAGTTATTGATACAACCCTTCAACAGGCCAGAGTTATGGGTGAGGCTTTAAAAATAGTTGGAGAAAGTCCAGAGCTTAAAGCCGTCAAAGATAGAATTGGTGGTATGAAAACAAAAGCTGCCGGTAAAGCCGCTGAAGTATTTAAAAAGTTACCTTTTAATAGATCTAACTAATTATGGACAAAAAAACTGCTTTACTGACGCTCCTCAAAAATAGTTTCTGGATCACCGATGCTGTCAAATTAAAAATAATTGACCGACTCGATAATCTAACTGAAGATCAAATCGATGAAATCGGTCAGTTTTTAGCCATTGAAAGAGATTTTATGCTTGCCAATGAAGATCAGATTCTCGACCGTACTCAAAAAATCCTCGAAATAATTGGTAACGATGTTACTGAAAATCCAGATTCAGAAATCTAAGTTTACCAGTGTTTAAATAATCCCCCAATTCGCCAAAAGACACAGGGGGATTATTTTACTATATTAATGTCAATTAAAGTAACAATATCATCTTAAGAAACTTAAATATTGTAAATTTCTCAAGTAACCTTTTTGATTTCTAAATATCGGTACCTACTCCCAAGTAGGAACAAGTCGGAGCCTGCCCGCCTCTGGCGAGTGTTTGTTCCTTAATATGAATCTGCCTACATACACGTCATTGCGAGTCTAAGCGAAGTCGAAGGCGTGGCACTTTCATATCTTCCAAAGTTTGCCAAAGGGGGGTGTTATTACATTAGATGTTATTTTATGTTATATAAATATATATGACTAAAAAAGAAACTCCTGTTGCTGAGGCCGAGCGATATTTGCAACAAATAAGAGCTGATGATTTAACGTATATTGATGGAGTTGTTGAATCCGGTAAAATTCCGGAGTGGTCAGGACAGATATTAATGGAAGCCATTGATGCCAGAAGAAAGATCTCTGGTGCATTGGGAATCTATGTCAGTGCTGATGAACTCCGCTGGAACTCCAGGAATAAAGCAGCAACCCAAGCTATTGGTGTTTATGACGAAGATCGTGTTCGGAACAATCTTGTTTTAGATCGGCGCAGGTCTATTGAATTGATCGAGTCCCAGCTTAGGAGACAAATGGTTCTGCAGGCCGATTATATTCGCAGGCATGTCGTTGAGAATTTACATCAAGATCTGCTCGGCAAGACAGACGACAATCAAGTCATTAGTTTAATTTTTGAAGGTCAGAAAGGTTGGTTTGACATTTCCAATTTAGCTAATGACCGTATTCCTTTGTCGCCTGAACAAACCCTGGCGCGACTTCAAGTTGCCAAAGGTGATGAATCAAATGGACTAGCAGGAGATCTGTTTAACTTGCCTGTTGGTCCAGATAGTGATTAGAGTAGCGCATCTAACCAAGTAAGCTTTGTTCGGTCGTCACGATTGTATTGACTTTCTTTCTTTTTCTTATAAGATGAAGATAATTAAACATTTGAAAAAATATGACACAGATCTTTGTTCAACACCCAGATGGTCAACGTGGTAATTATTCTATTAGTAGTCGGCTTCTCATGGACAATACAACCTTCAGGCCCACAGGTGAAGTTATGGTCACCGCCATGCCCACACATGCTGTTGGAGAATTAATCAGAGAAGGATTTGATAAGGTAACTAATGTTGTCAAAATCGAAGGAGATATTCTATCCGCCAAACAAGAAGCTGAGTTAATTGACAAAGCCAGGGTTGCTGTAGAGAAAGATTGTCAGTTCGGTGAAGGTTTTCGGCCAAAATTAGATTCAGTTGATGGAAACCAGGTCGCGGACATGAGGGAACTAGCAGCGGAACTTGAGCCAAAACTAGGAATTAAATTTAAACAAGAAGGTCTCTTGGATCCAGATATGAGAAAGGGTTTTGGTGGTCCTATTCCTCGTAGTTAGATATTTCGTGTGATTCTTTAAGTTTGCTAACTTCATACCCCGCCATCCGGTGGGGTTTGTTTTACAAATTAAGAACTTAATCATTAAAAGTTGATTAAAAATTAAAAATTTTAAATATAAATTAGTTTTTATTGTTTCCCCTTATTTTCTCTCTTGCATAGCCTTAGTCCATCGCTCCCGCGGGGGATTCTTGTTTTATAAATATTAATTGTATAATCACGTATGCAAAAATCACCCGAAGCCCTAGTAAGACAAGATGGAAGATATACTGTTTTTGGTCAACCGGTGGAAGGGGTTAAGACATTAACTGTTGGTGACAACGGATCAGTGCGGTTTGAGATAACTAAATCTGAAACGGATGGTTTGATGCAATCAATTGGACAGATTATTGAAGGTGATAAAAAGAATGGTGCCAATTGGGAAACTTTTGGTGGAGTTGTTATAGATGTAAGACATCTACCAACATCAATTGCCAGTGGCTTAGTCTCGGTACAGGATTTTGATAATGCAACAGTTGCTGCCGATAGTAGTTTTGTCGCTGTCGAAGTAGGTGCAAAGAAGCTGTACGATTTATTTGAACCGGAAATTGACAAGTTAATCGCTGATGATCATCCATACTTCAAAAGAAAAATTATTTTTATGACTCCAGAAGGGATTAAGGATAAATTTAAGAGTGATTACGAAGTTGTAACTGTCAACAAAGAAGGGGGCATGTTGTAAGTTTAAAATTTTATTCTTGAATCATGTTTTTTGCATCTTGTTTAATATTCTCTTCATTTTCTCTATTGCATAGCCTTAATCTTACTGATACAATCTTAAAGCGTTTTTAGCTATAATTAAATGTTAAATATTTCCGAAAGAGGAGTAAATAAAAAAAATGGCCGCAGCTACTTATCAAAGAACTAAACCCCACGTTAATGTTGGCACCATTGGTCACGTTGATCATGGTAAGACCACTTTAACTGCCGCTATCTCAAAAGTTCAAGGTAGTGCCAAATCTTATGCAGATATTGCAAAAGGTGGTACTGTCCGTGATTCTTCAAAGATCGTTACTATCGCTATTTCCCACATTGAATACGAGACTGATGCTCGCCATTATGCTCATATTGACTGTCCAGGACATGCTGATTATGTGAAGAACATGATTACCGGTGCCGCTCAAATGGACGGTGCTATTCTCGTCGTTTCTGCTCCAGATGGTCCAATGCCACAAACTCGTGAGCACGTCCTACTTGCCAAGCAAGTTAACGTTCCTGCTCTTGTAGTCTTCTTAAATAAATGCGATCTCGTCACTGATCCAGAATTCTTGGATTTGGTTGAAATGGAGATCCGTGATTTGTTAACCAAATACGGTTACCCAGGTGATACCACTCCAATCGTCCGTGGTTCTGCTCTTAAAGCCCTAAATGGTGAAGCTGATGGTGTCGAATCTATCAAGAAATTGATGGAAGCTCTCGACACTTTCATTACTGAGCCTAAGCGCGAACTTGATCAACCTTTCTTAATGCCTTTGGAGGACGTTTTCTCCATTAAAGGTCGTGGAACTGTTGCTACTGGTCGTATTGAACGCGGTATCGTCAAAGTCAACGATGAAATCGAAATCGTTGGTCTTCGTGCGACCAAGAAAGCTGTTGTTACTGGTGTGGAAATGTTCCACAAATCTCTTGATCAAGGTCAAGCAGGTGACAATGTCGGTATTCTTCTCCGCGGAGTTGAAAAAGATGATATTGAACGTGGACAAGTTCTTGCTAAAACTGGAACTATTACTCCTCACACCGAGTTCAAGGCTGAAGTTCTTCTCCTTAAAAAAGAAGAAGGTGGCCGTCATACTCCAATCTTCTCTGGTTACCGTCCCCAAGTTTTCATCAGAACTACTGATGTAACTGGTGACATGACCCTTCCAGAAGGTATGGAAATGGTTATGCCAGGTGACAATGCCAATGTCGTTATTAAATTAATTAAACCAGTCGCTATGGAGAAAGGTTTCCGCTTCGCTATCCGCGAAGGTGGCCTTACTGTCGGCGCCGGTGCTATCACCGAAATTATCAAATAAAGCATTTCCGTAAGGGCGGACCGATGTGTCCGCCCTTACATTAATAAATCGCTCTTTAAACAATATGACCAAAGGTAACCGAATCAGAATCAGACTAAAATCTTTCGACCATCGACTTATCGATCAGGCCGCCAATAAAATCGTAGACGCTGCCGTTACCGCTGGTGCTACAGTTTCCGGTCCTATTCCTCTTCCCACCAATAAAAAACTTATTACTATTTTAACTAGTCCTCATACCGACAAGAATGCTCGTGATCACTTTCAAGTGCTCACCCACAAGCGTCTTATCGATATTTCCAATACTAGTCTTCGCACTGTTGACAGTCTTCAACACCTCGACTTACCTTCTGGTGTCGAAATAGAGATTAAAATGTAAACTATGATTTCTGGATTTATAGCCAAAAAAGGCTCAATGACTAACATATACACCCCAGAAGGCAAGCGTATTGCTGTCACTTCTTGCATCGTTTCTCCTTTGACTGTAACTCAGATCAAGACTAAAGAAATTGATGGCTATGTTGCTGTTCAGGTAGCTTACGGTAATCGTAAGCGTCTTGATCAATCTACCTCTGGTAAATTGAAAAAACTTAAATTAGATATCACTCCCCAAAAATTCAAAGAATTCGAGTTAGTTGCTGAAACTTCTCCTGAAGTTGGTACTCAAATTACTGTTGATTCTGTTCTAACCGTTGGTGAGACAGTCAATGTTACTGGTGTCTCCAAAGGTCATGGTTTTGCTGGTGTCATCAAACGTTATGGTTTCCGACGTCAGCCAGTATCTGGTGGTCAATCTGACCGTGTCCGTGCTCCTGGTTCTATTGGTGCTCAGACTCCAGGTAAAGTTATCAAAGGTAAGAAAATGCCTGGTCATTACGGTAATAAAGTCAAACACATCGGCAACCTACAAGTAGTTGCTATCAACACAGAAAAGAATGAAATATTAATTAGTGGTTCAGTTCCCGGTCATCTAAATTCCTGGGTTACTATCTGCAAAGCCTAAAGTATATGACAAAAACAACTAAGTCACCTGTAGTAAGCACCAAGAAAACTGTCAGTCAGCTTTCTGCTCCACTTTACAATCTAAAAGGGGAGAAAGTCGGAGATATTGAGCTACCCAAATCAATTTTTGACGCCAAAGTTAACAACGATCTTATTGCTCAGAGTGTTCGTGCCTATTTATCAAATCGTCGCAATGCTCATGCTAAGGTCAAAGATCGTGGTGAAGTTTCTGGTACTACTAAGAAAATGTATGCTCAGAAAGGTACTGGTCGTGCTCGTCACAGTACTTCCAAAGTCGGTATCTTCGTCGGAGGAGGTAGTGTTCATGGTCCACAAGGTAATGAAAACTTTACTAAAAAAATTAATCAAAAAGCCAAAAAGATTGCTCTCTATTCTATTTTGACAAAATTCGCTAAAAATAATCAGATTATTGCTATCGAAGATTTCAAATCAATCGACCCCAAGACAAAAGTTGCTTTCAAATTTTTTGATCTTTTAGAAAAACAAAGTCAAATACTGGAAAAAAGCAAAAAAATTGGTATCATAACCGAGGCTGAAAATTCTAACGTTATGCGGGCTTTTAGAAATATTCCAGGCATGAGCCTAATTTCTGTCAACTCTCTTAATGTCCTAGACTTAGGTAAACAGAACTTTTTAGTCTTTAGCCAGGAAGCCCTTAAAACACTTAAATAACATGACTACTATCAACCCAGAACAAATCATCTTAGGACCAATGGTAACCGAGAAGACCATCTCCGCTCAATCGCGAAGTGTTTATTCTTTTTGGGTTAGTCCACGTTCTTCAAAATCACAAATCTATCAAGCCTTTCTTTCCGTCTTTGGCATTAAGCCTCTTTCTATCAGGACTTCAATGTCTCTTGGTAAAGTTAAGATGGACGCTCGCAAGAGAATGCCCATTCAAAAACCGACCCGTAAGAAGGCTCATATTACTTTAGCCAAAGATCAAAAAATAGAATTACTCAATTTCAACACCAAATAGCATGAAGAAGTTATTTACTATCAAAAAGAAAACCAGTGGACGCGATGCTAAAGGGCACATTTCTGTCCGTCATCGAGGTGGTGAAGAGAAAAGATTCCTTCGTACCATTGACTGGAAGAGGACAAAAGTTGGCGTTAAAGCTCGAGTTGCTACCATCGAATACGACCCAAACCGTACTGCAAATATTGCCTTAGTTGTCTACGAAGATGGTGTCAAAAGCTATATTTTAGCTACCACTAATCTTAAAGTAGATGACACTATAGTTGCTTCACCGACCGCTCCTATTAAAGATGGTAATCGTCTTCCTCTTAAAGAAATTCCAGTTGGTGTCCCTATTCACTGTCTCGAATTTCAAGCTGGTAAAGGAGCCCAAGTAGTTAAATCTGCTGGTTCCTCTGCTTATATTCAAAGCATTGACGGCAACAAAGTTATCGTCAAGATGCCTTCAAGCGAGCTTCGAATTTTTCCTGGAGATGCTTGGGCTACTGTTGGCCAAGTTGGCAATGCTGAACACTTTAACGTTAAATTAACCAAAGCTGGTCAATCACGACACCGTGGTATTCGACCATCAGTTCGAGGTGTTGCTCAGAACCCTCATTCTCATCCACATGGAGGAGGAGAAGGTAAGTCATCTATTGGTATGAATCCAAAGACTCCGTGGGGCAAGCCAGCCATGGGTAAGCGTACTCGTTCACGTAAAAACAAATCCAATAAATTAATCGTTCAAAGGAGAAAGAAATAATTTAAAATTAAAAATTTTAAATTAAAAATTAACTCATGTCACGCTCATCAAAAAAAGGACCATACATTGACGCCAACTTAGTCAAAAAAGTTGCTAACTCGTCATCGACTGAAGCCATTAAGACCTGGGCCCGTAAGAGCCAGATCTCTCCTGATTTTGTCGGCAAAAACTTTTCTGTTCATAATGGTAAAAAGTTTATCAACGTTTTTGTCACCGAAGATATGGTTGGTCACTATTTAGGTGAGTTCGCTCCTACCCGCACATTCAAGGGTCATGGACGTATCGTTAAACGTGTTATTGAAAAGACCTAAAAACATATGGCTCAAATAAAGACAGTTAAATCAAAAATCGAAAAAGTTAAAGTTGTTAAAGAGATAAAGGTTGCTAAACCTGCAGTTGAGACTGTCGAGACCAAGCTTGGTCAGGCCAAATACATCAACAAAAATCTTAAGATCTCTCCTCGTAAGCTACGACTTCTCGTCACTGACATTAAGAAGCTCGATCCACTTACCTGTATTACTCGTCTCAAATTTAGCCAGACTAATGCTGGACGTCTTCTCGTTAAGTGTATTTCTGATGCCGTTGCTTCTGCTAAGAACAACTATAACCTATTACCTGCTTCCTTAAAATTCACCGAATTTAGAGTCGATGAGGGAATGAAGATTAAGCGCATGGACAAATCACACGGATCACGATTTGCCCGTGGAATTATTCAAAAACGTCATAGTCGACTAGTTATCGTTTTATCTGGTACAATACAAAGTTAAAAAACTATGGGAAACAAAATAAATCCAATTGCCTTCAGACTTGAGACTGTCAAAGACAGTCCTGAATGGCTCTCCTCTTGGTATGCCAACAAACAAAAATACCCAATTTTGTTATTGGAAGACAAGAATATTCGTGACTTCATTCAAAAGAAACTTTATTCTGCTGGTATCGTTACTACTCGTATTGAACGTTCAGCCAAAAAACTCAAACTAATTTTAGTTGTCTCTCGCCCTGGTCTCGTTATTGGTAGGGGAGGTAAAGAGCTCGAAGCCTTGAAAAAGGATATTCAGAAACTCATCAAGAAAGATTCTTCAAAACAAAATATTGATATTCAAGTTGAAGAGTTCAAATTAGCTGATTTGTCTGCCAAGCTGATTTCCGAGAAAATTGCTTTTCAGTTAACCAAGAGAATGCCTTATCG
>DDWP01000023.1:5839-10993 GCA_002345725.1 Candidatus Shapirobacteria bacterium UBA2283 | reverse complement strand
ACCGCCTCGGCCCACTTCGGGATCATATTATGATCCGCTCCATCATAAACCACTAAGTCTACACTTTTTCCCATCTTCTTTAATTTATCCTGCAAATCCTCCTGCCATTCAACTTTACACCAAACATCTTTGGTCCCCTGTTGAATTAACACTGGCGCCTTAATCCAATCATAATAATTTTCAAAAGCATAACGCCGACCATCATAATATTTCAAAAAAGAGTTTACAAAAGCAATCGCTTTATCTTTTTCTTCACCCGGGTCAGCCGTATCAATCAAACTTTGAGGAAACGGATTGGTCATTGGTGCCCACAACACTGTCGGATATTTCTCACCAGTCACCTCCAATACCGACAAAGAAATTTGTCCACCATTACTATGCGCCCAAATCCCAATTCTACTCTTGTCTACCCAAGATAAAGCTTTAACTGACTCTATTAGATCTGTAACTTGAATTACTTTGTGAAACCTAGCTTCTAGTACATCTTCTGATTCTGGATCACTATTGCCATAACCCAAAAAATCAATACTAATTGTTGCATACCCCTCCTTAGCCAACTCGTCTGCCACTCTCCATGTCCCCGACCCTGGATAATACCCGACTTTTTCTGCATACCCCCGAATCATAATTATCACTTTACTCAAACTACTCTTCTCCGGATAGTAGTTGATCATTCCACTCACCCACTTACCATCACTTTTAAATCTAATCTCTTGGGTTGTAAAATCATATTTTTGATTTCGGCGTTTTTCCACCTCATCTATTTCCCCCAGTATTTCAATTTCACTAGCCACCCCACCTCGCTTTCTCAAACTATCAAAATCATATTTTTGTAAATCTAAATTCAAACTAACTCCGCTAAGCCCTTTTGGATCAATTCTTTCCCAATACCACTGCCAACCAAAATATCCACCAACCCCCAAAACAAATAATAATATCAAAATAAAAATTATTCTCTTCACATCTTCATTTTACCCCATTCAAGCCCATAATACTTGACTTTTAAGAAAGAAGGGAAGATAATCCCACCATGGAAAAACAAAAAGTAGATCTCAGCGCTACAATTGGTGCACACGTCGCAACACAAGGAGCAGAAACTATCATTGCTTCAACTAAAATAAAAGATCCAGTAAAAGCTAATCAAACTTTACACAAAGGTATGGATTTAGTAAGCATAGCTGTAAAAGGATTGGGTTTAGACACAACACAAGAAAACAAATAGACCCTTCTTTCCTTTTTTCTGTTATAATCACATCTGTCCTACCGAAGACAGTCAGGGTCGCAAGACATAAAAATCTGACCGAGGCTAAAACTAGATTTTTAATCTACGCCTCGACTTTCGAGGCTTTTTTAGTATTTTAACTAAAATATCATCTTATGAAATTAAAAAAACCACAAAAAATCGACAAAGTTGGCGAAGTCGTCGTTAAACTAAACGAAGCTAAGTCTGCTGCTTTAATTCAATACCAAGGCTTAGATGCTGCTGGTATCACCAATCTTAGAGACAAAGTTAAATCTACTGGTGGATTAATCGAAGTTACCAAAAACTCTCTTATTTTCCGAGCATTACTCAAACTTGGTATCAGCTTACCTGAAGAATTAGTTGGACCTACCGCTATCGTCTATAGCAACACCGATGAGATTGCTCCTCTAAAAGAAGTCGATGCCGTCAACAAATCTTCAGAGAAGACTACTTTCAAATACGGTATTTACAACGGCAAATTAC
Source organism: Candidatus Shapirobacteria bacterium UBA2283 (assembly GCA_002345725.1). GTDB lineage: Bacteria > Patescibacteriota > Microgenomatia > UBA12405 > UBA12405 > UBA2283. Next base: position 9,267 of record DDWP01000023.1, on the reverse strand, counting down.
TTTCCTTAGACGAACTAAAGAAATTCATCTCTCTACCTTCAAAATCAGCTCTTATCGCTCAATTCATTGGTGGACTTAAGAATCCTCTACAGAGAATGGTCTATGCTATGCGCTACAACCAAACTCAATTAGTTATGACCCTCAAGGCCATTGCTGACAAAAAATAATAATTATAAATTAAAAATTTAAAAAACTATGGATAAAAAATTAGAAAAAATCCTAAATGACATTGCTGAATTATCAGTAATGGAATTATCTGACCTCGTTAAAGCACTCGAAGAAAAATTCGATGTCAAAGCTGTCGCTATGGCTGCTGCTCCTGCTGCTGGTGCCGCCGGTGCTGCTCCTGCCGCTGCTGTTGAAGAGAAGACCGAATTCGATGTTGTTATTACCAATGCTGGTACCAACAAAATCGCTGTCATCAAAGCTGTCCGTGAATTCAAACCTGAATTAGGTTTGAAAGAAGCTAAGGATATGGTTGATGCCTGTCCTGCTGACATGGGTACCATGAAAAAAGATGCTGCTGCTGATGCTAAAACCAAGCTCGAAGCCGCTGGTGCTACTGTTGAATTAAAATAATTTTCTTATTTTAAATTTAAATCCCCCGAGCAATCGGGGGATTTTTGTTTGACACTAGTATTTCTATATATCCCCAAACTCACTCCTTGTATATTCATCGACAGACGCTTTTCTTCGTTGCTTTCCTTCCTCATCACTTACTTTATGCGATAGAGCCTTCTCCATTTCACTTTCAGTTACAATACTCAATTTTCTCGGATATGTGTCGTACTCGACTCTTTCATCAACATTTAAAATTCTATCATCAGCTAATTTAACAAACATCTGTCGGTGTAAATCACTATCATAAAAAATTTCTAGGCCTTCCATGCCTGCTCCATCTGCTTGATCGACAATAGTTTGACCAATATTAAATTCTAATCTTTCAACCGCATCACCCCATCCTTTCCAACTTTCTGGATCTAAATTTTGAGGTCGTTTGTTATCAGGGTTCAATTCTTTTTCATATAGAAATTCAGTTGCCAAAACCGCATTTGTAATATCATCAACCGTCGGCGAAGGCACAGAATCGTCAACGAATCGAGCCAGCGCAAAAAAATACTCCGCATCTTTGTCCTCTTTTTCCAAATTAACAATAGATGACAACAACCCTCTTGCCCCTTCGTCATCTTCAGACGAGCCAGTGCTCTGATCACCAACTATCTCCCTAATTTGATTTAATCGTTGAGTTCTAAAATCAGTTTTACTACCAACATCTGGTTGTAAATGGTCACCCGCATTATTACCTACAGCCATAATTCTTTAAAAAATATTAATTACCTCAGTATAACTCTCAAATAACTGTTTTTCACAACCACTCTCAATCTAAATTTATTAGACTCCTTTCTCAAGGGGGAATTAAAGTGGGTTTTGACTGATCAAACCTACCTTCAAGTGGTTTTTTGCAAAAACAAAACACCGGAGTTATAATACCCATCAGTTACATACAATAACTACTATGGAGATAACTGGAATGATTCCTGATCCTAGTGAACTTGGCGGCACACAAGCCGTCTACTTACTCCCCTGTCGTCGCTACGGTGAAAGACGAACTAAAATAATCATAAACGGACACGAATACTTAATTCGACTATCACCTTCAAACACACAGCCGATACCTCAAGAAAGAAGGCACTTTAAGCCAGCACCGCTTCCCCTTGTACACTAACTACCTTCATCTTTCTCGCCACATTCCACATATTCTCAAATAACTGTCGCTGCATATTTGCCATTTTTTCGTTATAGATCTCCACACAAAAAATCTCTTCCTTGCTCCGATATTGACACCATGTATAAACGTCGTTGTAGATAAACACATCTTCAAAAATTTCTAATTTCTTTTTATCAATACTTTTAATTTGCCAGTAATCGACCATTCCCTCTACATTTGTAAAAGGCAGTATCTTTGTTTTGTTAGTAATCGTCCTAACCATAATTTTCTTCTTGACCATCTCCTCCATTAATTTCTCTGATTCACTTTTGGGTAAATACACGTCTGGAGTCGCTACTTCATAACTCAACAAATCTGTCGTCGCATTTACCAAATTCCAATTGACTTGCGACAACCCTCGTTGCCCTTCATAATACAAAACTTTTGAGCCAGACTTTGCCTGACCCATCAATCCCTTCATACTTTCAACTATTTCCGGTAAATTTATTTTTAGATCTTGCAACTCAGCTTCTTTTTCAATCAACAAATTTTTCATTCTCGATGGCTCGTCAGCCATAAACCTAAAACCACTACTAGCTTGTTTTAAAATCACCAATCTTTTATCTATCAACTTGTCCAGTATTCTGTACACTCTGGTCCGCGCTATACCCAAAGTCCTACTAATTTGCAAAGCAGACGACTCACCTTTTTCTAACAAAGTAAGGTAAATACGAGCATCATCAACCTCTAATCCAAATTGATTTAATTTCACTATTAATCTGTCTGTTTCTCCGGACATCATCTGTTAGTTTACATCCTATAACTATAAAATGTCAAACATGACTAGAAAAATAGAAATAATCGTCGACGAGGTATTTTCACGAACAGAAATCAAAAAACTTGCCACCTTCGGAAAACAAGAAAACACTCGTGGCCGATTAAACAGTCTTTGTAGCATCGCCAACGCTATTGTCATCGATGAACAATTGCACGTTCTTGATCAAGAAGACAAAACTATAAGAATGAGACCTGCTGTTTTATCCAAAGCCAAACGTATTGTCAGATAAAGTCTATGCGTCTCGAAACAAATCCTTGGACCAAACCTCAACAATGGTTTGCTCGTAGTGCCCACATGCGACGAGGTTTTAACGAACCTTGTGACTGGAAATACGAAGGTCAAACCGTCTACGTCCAACCAATTGAACTTCAGACGGTCATCCCCCAAACAGATGTCTACAACCTACCAAAAGTCCGCTGCATCCCCCACATCTATCGGGGCCAAGACCCAAAAGAACACGATGGTGCCCAGTTATTGTTAAGACCAGATGCACAAAGCTCAAGCCCATTTCAAGGCAATGAAGGACCACATATTTTTCGCGAAACACCACTTTCAGGCCGACTGATTTTCCTAGGAGTAGATTCACGAGGTCAACTAATTAAACATTTTTTTGATATGGACGATAAGGACAATTCACCCCACAGCATCATTGTCGAGCCAGGAGAAATTATGTCTTGGTTTGCCTGTAATTATCAAGGATACCGATCTCCCCTCTTTCCCAACTCACCGCTACCATCTTATGTTGTACTTGAAGATGAGTTTCCCGGATTCTCCACCGCCAAACTCACAGAAATTCCTTACCGATCTACCAACTTCAACCACGTCACCATCCCAACCAAATTCTGGGATACCCATGATCTTCTACAAAAAGGCCGCGAAGAC
>DDWP01000023.1:0-5815 GCA_002345725.1 Candidatus Shapirobacteria bacterium UBA2283 | reverse complement strand
TTACAAATCAAGATCGCATCATCAGTTTCCACCACCACCACATTTTCCAATCCTACAATCGCTACATATTTTTTTGATCTCACAAAATTCCCATCTTCTTTACTCCCTAGATACAGGTCTAAACTTTCCCATGTCCCCAAATCTACCCAGTTAAAAGGTAATTCCACCACTAAAGCTTCTCCGTTCTTATAAACTATCTTTGTCACCTCTTCAATCCCCGCTTTAGGCATCTTGGCATATTCAGCCTCCACCTGCCCGCCTTCAACCATATTTTTCAAAGGTTCATACCACTCTAACTTGTATTTTTTATACATTTTTAGCAAATTATTTGGCGTCATAGTTGTATGGTTGGCGTGCAACAACAACTTATCTGTCCCCAAATATTGTTTAATTTTTTCCTCTTCTGTCCGATCAATATAATCAGCCACCTCAAAAATTTTTACCAAACCATTGTCTGACACCAACCTCCCTTTCACTAGGTAGTCCACTCCTCTTACTATCGATTCCGGTTTTAATCCTCCCGTAATATATTTATCAGAAGCCACAGCCTGCTTCTCCATTTCCTCAATCATTTCAATAAATCTATCTCCAGGTTCTCTCAACACATCAGCTTGAACCAAAACAAATGGTTCATCGCCCAACCCCCGCTTAATCAATTCCGCCGCCGCAAATCCAGTAGCCGGACCTTGATTTCTCATTTCTGGTTCAATAAAAATATTTTTTTCCACTACCTCTGCTACTTGTTCTTTGGCCATTTCCGCCTGCAAGGCATTTGTCTGAAGAAATATTTCCTCTGGTTTAAACTTTAATCTTAACGATTCCCAATTTAATTGAAATAAAGATTTACCATTAATTAATGGTAAGAAATGTTTCGGATTTTTTTGACGACTCGCTGGCCACATTTTAGTACCCACTCCACCACAGATTATTACAGGTATCATTGCATAGTCTAAAGTCTAAAAGTCTTAAAGTCAAAAGTCATTTTATACTTCTCATTAAACCCATCAACATTCTCGACAGTTCAACACAACTATCCGACAAACTAATTTTCTGAATTAAATCTATGTATTTTAAATCATAAGCTAGTGACAGCATTGATCTCACCTCACCGCTAGATCCTTTCGAAATATTTAAGAAATTTTTAAATTCTTTGTCACCACGTCTTTCAAACCCCTCAGCAATATTATTCATAATTGAAATACTTGCTCTCCATATTTGGTCTTTAAAACTGTAATCCTTGCAATCCTTAAACACCAAACTTATCCTTACGACAAATTCTTTAGACTTTTGCCAAACTAACAGATCTTCAAATTTCTCTATTGTCATCTTACTTTAAGACTTTAAGACTTTCGACTTTCAGACTTACAAAACATATTTATGTTTTGTATCGTCGTTTTAATTATCCTCTCAATTGCCTCTTTGGTATTAAAAGCGTTATGTGGTGTAAATACCACATCATCTCTATCTCTCAACAAATGAAAACTAAGTAAACCTTTTGAAATATCCCTTTTACTCATTATCGTCGACATACTTTCTAGTCTTTCTTCCTCTTCTGTCACATCCAATCCTGCTCCCCACAATATTTTGTTATTCAACGCCCAGACTATCGCCTCCGACTCTACTACAGCTCCTCTAGCTGTGTTTATCAACACCGACCCTGGCTGCATTAGCTTTATGTTTTTTTTATTAATTAGATAACGTGTTTCTTGAGTAAACGGTACATGCAAAGTTAGAAAATCCACCGACCTCAAACACTCCTCCAATTCAACATATTTAAAACCAATTTTCTTAGCCAATTTGTCATCCTGAACAAGATCTACTGCCAAGACTTTCATCCCCATACCCCTAGCAATCTTAATCACATTCCTTCCAATTGCACCCACTCCAACTACCCCCAAAGTCTTACCAAATATATCAATTCCTGTTAATCCCTCTGGTGAAAACTCACCTTCCTCCACCGATTGATGCGCCGGAATAATTCTTTTCGCCACCGTTAACAACAAAGCCATGGCATACTCTGCCACCGAGTTCTCTCCATAAGAAGGTACGTTCTTAATTACAATCCCCCTCTTTTTACATTCCACTTCATCAACACAATCTATACCAGTAGACCTTACAGCTACCATTTTTAACTTTGGCAATTTACTCAAAACCTCTTTACACATATCCGCTCTTACCCTCACTGAGATAACCTCATACTCTGAAGCCAAATCCAAACTATCTTGAACCTCTGTCGAAAATATCCCCACCCCTACTGCATCCAAATTAATAATTTCTCTTTCAATCAATTCTCTCTCCCAACTCTTCACTCCAAAAAACGCAATCTTCATAAATAATTCTATCACTCAAATTACTGTTACTATATTTGCAGCCCCGCACGCCACGAGCTCCACGACTCATCAAGGTGTAGATTATAATTACCTTTAAAGTATTTGTCTAACAGTCCTTTTGTCACCACCGGAATTTCTCTTGTACCACCATATGTTCCATTAGATTCAGGTGACCGTGCTATATTTTCTGCCTCAGACAACCAGTATACAAGCATCTTTTCAGGAGCATCTAATTGTTCATCAATCAGATCAAGTTCTCTTGGTGGCCTACTCTTTACCATGTTATCCAGCAACCTTAAAGGTGTACATCCACCCGAAGTTATTTCCGAAATGTGGGCAAAAAATGCAGGTAAAAATCTGTACATATCCCCATCCTCTAAAACAGACGGAAATATGTTTGAAATTTCCATAAGTTCTTCAGGATCAAGAGTATCCACCAACGATTTCATCCTATCAATATCGCCATCTTCTTCGATCCAAACTGCAACCAACTCAGAGAATATTTTAAGATCATCATCATGTATATCCAAACCTTGTCTTGCCACATAATTTGACAAGGCTAGGTGAGCCAATTCATGACGAATCTTTCTTTGAGTAATTTCAATTCTACCTTCTCCTTCCAATTCCTGGATAAGGTCAACATTCTTCATATTAATCAGTACAACACCATCTATCACCAGTGAATCCTCAGACCTTCGATTAAATCCTGTAGACGCACATGAAATTCCTACACCTTCTTGATCAGTACCAGCAACAATAATGCCAACGTTTCCAAATAATACCTCACCGGCAGGGAAATAACTCAAAACTTTTAGCTTCTCCGCATCAACAACACCATAAAAATCCGACCATTCCTCCTGATTTACACCACAATTTTCCAAAAATATCACTGGATCTTTTTTATCGCCTACATAACGAGAACCCTCAATTACTCCCGCCACCTTATCAATAGAGGTAGTTGTCTCTTCGGCAACATGCTTAACTTCCATGTCTCCAGCCATATAGCATTGTATCTCAGTCAAAAAAATATTGGCACTCCAATTATCTCAACGCCCAATCCCAAAACATCTTTCTCCCCCACTATCCATCATTTGTAATTCGTAATTTGTAATTCATAATTTTGTTATCTTGACCCACTAGTATGCTCTATGTTTTAATGGTTATAGTTAAACATTACATTGATACAAGAGGAGCCACTCAATGGACGAACAAACAGTATCACAAGATAAACTTGTGAAACAACCAACCGCCCCTAAAAAGGTAAACGGTGTTAGCATCGAAAATCTTCCCGACCTTCTAACCGTCGCCGAAGTCGCCGACCTACTCCGTGTTTCTAAATTAACAATTAAGCGCTGGGGTAAGCGTGGTAAGTTACCAGCTATCCGCATCAACGCTCGTGGTGATCGCCGCTACCGCAAAGAAGCTGTATTGTGGTTGCTCGGAATCCAAACAGAATAAATTTTCTTTGTAGAGACGCCATGCATGGCGTCTCTACCATTGACATCGCCTTTCAAGGGGTCCTGAGCTTGTCGAAGGACTCCTTTTTTGGTTATATAATCATTGATAATGAAACTAAATATCCAATACACCTTTGCCGATCGCTACTACTATTTTCTTAAGGTATTAAATTACCCACTAACGCTAGTCTTACGGTATCTCTTTATTGCCTTGTTACCTCTTACTGACGGCCATACAATTTTCATCGACAATATTATATTTATTGTTATGGCTTTCATCCCCCATTTTCCTGCCTTAATTATGGCCTCAGTCAATCATGTGATTCGTCAAAAACAAGGTCGACAAGGTGTTGATACTGATTCTCAAAAATATCCCGCATGGTTTGTTTACGTCTTTTACGTAGCTAGCTTAGTCGCTATAGTCTTAAAATTTTTCAGATTTGAAACTTAAACATTAAAATTTTTCTATTGTTACTCTTCCCCTGGGTGTGCGTTTTATAAGTCCACGTTTCATCAAATACGGTTCATACACATCCATAATCGTCCCCACATCTTCTGTCAGCGCCGCGGCAATATTCTCCACCCCCACCGGCCCACCACCATACTGATTTTTGACCACATCCAAATACCTCCTATCTGCATCAGACAAACCCATTTCATCGACCCCCAAATTTATCAACGCCACCTTCGCTTCTTTTAAATTTATCACTCCATCAGAATTAACTTGTGCATAATCTCTGACTCTTCTTAACAATCTATTAGCAATACGCGGAGTCCCCCGTGCTCTCTTAGCTATCTCCTCCGCCGCATCTTTTTTAATCTCAGTGTTTAATACTTTTGCCGTTCTCTCTACTATCTGACACAAATTCGTATCATCATAAAAATCAATTTGTTGTACCAATCCAAAACGATCTCTCATCGGGCTACTGATCAAACCTATTCGCGTCGTCGCCCCCACTATAGTAAATTTTTGTAATTTTAATCTCACCGATCGCGCTGATGGACCTTTTCCCAAAACTATATCCAAAGCATAATCTTCCATCGCACTATAAAGCGTCTCCTCAACAATTTTGTTAAGTCGATGAATTTCATCGATAAATAAAAAATCACCTTTTTTAAGACTTGTCAGAATCGACGCCAAATCCCCTGCTCTAGTCAAAGCCGGACCAGAAGTAATCTTAATATTCGACCCCATTTCTCCTGAAAGTAACATTGCCAATGTTGTCTTCCCCAGCCCAGGTGGACCATAAAATAAAATATGATCAAGCGATTCACCTCGAGCCAAAGCTGCTCGAATAAATACATCTAATTGACCTTTCAATTTTGACTGACCAATAAACTCCGACAATTTCTTTGGCCTTAAGCTTAACTCAACTTCTTTATCTTCTGTTTTTAGCTTTGGGTCTAACGGCTCAGTTGTCATCTCATCTTCCTAAATTTTGTAAACACCATTCTAATCTTTCTTCCAATTCCACAAATTCACTTGGTAATTTCTTCAAGACCATTTCAATTTCTTTTCTTTCAAAACCTAATTGTTGCAAACTCAAAGTCAAATCATCACCTTCATCAACTTTACCACTCAAATCCAATTCTCCCAAGCCCCCGACCTTAGACTTTAAATCTACAATAATTCTCTGAGCAGTCTTGAGCCCTATCCCTTTAATTTTCTTAAAAAAATCAACATCGGCTTCACCAATCGCTTTTAAAATCTCTATCGACCCCTTTTCGGCCAGTATCCCTGCGGCTGTCTTCGGCCCTACCCCTGACACCAGAATTAACATTTTAAATAAATCCAAATCTTCATATTTTTCAAAACCATAAAGACTAATATCATTCTCCGACACTGCCATATAAATAAATATCTTTACATCTTGCCCTTCTGCAAAACTTTTTTTACCCACAAACACCAAATAACCAACTCCATTAACCTCCACTTCGATATGACTTCCAAAAATTCTATCAACTTTTCCCTTCAAGCTTGAGATCATAAACCATCATATCATTTCCAAAACCCGAATAAAAGACAAA
>DDWP01000013.1 GCA_002345725.1 Candidatus Shapirobacteria bacterium UBA2283 | reverse complement strand
ACTTGAATTATATACAAAGACAATCAGGATCGGGTGATACTGGGTTGGTGGCTCTGGTGTCAGTGCCCGAGGGGTGGCAAGTGAATCAAGCTGAGCCGATGGCGAGCTTGGTGAATGGGAAATTGTTATTTAATCAGAAACTAGAGAAGGATATTAGAATGGGGGTCGAAATAGTGCGTTAGAACGCTAGTACTCTAGAGCCTTAGTAAAAATATGAAAAATTTTAAAAGAGTTGTTGAAAATTTTGTTTGTGGGAATTGTGGGTATGAAGTGATTGGTGATGGGTATACTGATCATTGTCCGAAGTGTTTGTGGGGGAAGCATGTAGATGAGGAAATACCGGGAGATAGAGCTTCGGAGTGTCGAGGGTTGATGGAACCAGTAGCTACGCAATTTTCAATTTCCAATTTTCAATTTACAATTAAACATAAGTGTACAAAGTGTCGGCACACATTTAGCGTGCGTGAAGGAAAAGGGGATGATAGAGAGAAGTTGATGGAGCTAGTGCGGTAATAAAACGGGGAAAATGCGGAAATAATAGGGTGGTGTCAGAATGGTATAATGATTCCCATGGAAAAGAAAAACTCATTAATGGACAAGATTAAGAAAAACTTAAAACTAAAAACTCAAAACTTAAAATCCGATAAGAAACAAAATAAAGATAAGATCCCAAAAGAAATCACGGATAATTTGCCGCCTGGGGTAAAAGTGAAGCGAATTGAAATTGGGCCAAAGCAGATTATAAAGACAGTCTTGTATATAGCATTGGCATTCTGGTTTTTTTCGGTAGTTAGTCAAATATTAACACCAGGTACTGTGGAGAAAGTGTCTTTGTCGGAAATTGTTGAAGCGATAAAAAGTGAGAAAGTAAGTGAGGTGGTGGTAATGGATAACGAGGTGTTGGCTAAGATTCGAGATACTGATAAGACCTTGGTATCGTCTAAAGAGGGATCAACTTCGATGGTAGAAGTGTTGCAAAGAGAAGGAGTAGATGTGTCGAAAATTAATTTTAATGTAGAAAACAGAACTGGTTGGAAAATGTTGGCAGAAATGGTAGGAATGCTATTAACTGTAGGACTGCCCATTGCTTTTATTATTTGGTTTTTTGGTAGACAGACCGGTGGGGCTGGTGGAGGAATGTTTGGTTTTGGGAAATCGACAGCAAAATTGTTTATTAAAGGTAAACAGAATTTAGTATTTAAAGATGTGGCAGGAGTACAAGAGGCGAAAAAAGATTTGGAAGAAGTGGTGGATTTTCTTAAACATCCAGAAAAGTATCGAAAGATGGGGGCAAGAGCTCCAAGAGGAGTATTGTTAGTCGGTCCGGCAGGGGTAGGAAAAACTTTGTTGGCAAAGGCAGTGGCGGGAGAGGCTAACGTACCTTTTTACTCAATGGCAGGATCAGAATTTATGGAAATGTTGGTAGGAGTAGGTGCGTCTCGCGTTCGCGATTTATTTGGAACTGCCAAAAAGGCAGGTAAGGCAATTATTTTTATCGATGAAATAGATGCAATTGGTCGAGTGAGAGGGGGAATGGATGGGGGGCATGGAGAGAGAGAACAGACTTTGAATCAAATATTAGTGGAGATGGATGGATTTGAAACTAATACAGCAGTGGTGGTGTTGGCAGCAACTAATCGAGGAGATTTGCTTGATCCGGCATTAATGCGACCGGGAAGATTTGACAGAAGAGTAGTGTTGGAGATGCCAGATCTAAAGGCCCGTGAAGAGATAATAAAGATACATGCGAAGGGTAAACCTTTTGATGGTGATGTAAGATGGCCAGCAGTAGCCAAGAGAACAGTCGGGTTCTCGGGGGCTGACTTGGAAAATATGTTGAATGAGTCAGCAATAAAGGCAGCTAGAGAGAATAAGACAAAGATTAATATGGGTGATATTGAAGAAGCAGCACTTAAAGTTAAGTTGGGATCGGAAAAAAGAAGAGATCAGGGTGATGATGATCGGTTGATGACGGCTTATCATGAGGCTGGACATGCAATAGTAAACTTTGTAGAAGAATTAGACCCGGTTCATCGAGTATCGATAGTCTCAAGAGGAATGGCGCTAGGATTTACCCTAATCCCACCAGAGAAAGACAGAGTTCATGAAACGAAATCAAGATTGATTAAGCAAATGGCCATGGCTATGGGTGGTCGAGCGGCAGAAGCTTTGATATTTAAAGATGTGACGACCGGAGCAAGTAGTGATATTTCCCACGTGACAAACATTGCTAGAAGGATGGTGGTGGAATGGGGAATGTCGGAACTTGGTCCAGTAAACATGGGGCCACAGATTAATATGGATGATTTTGGTAAAGCGTGGATGGAGCCAGCGAGAATATCTGAAGGGATGCAGGAAAAAGTCGATCAGGAAATTAAAGAACTAGTTAATACGGCTTTGAAGAGAGCTGAGACGGTGCTGAAGAAAGATAAGAAAAGGCTTGATGCTTTGGCAAAACTCCTAGTAGAGAAAGAGAGTTTGGACGATGTGGAGTTTGGAGAGTTTATGAAAAGTTAGGATCTCCGATAGGACGAGTTTCTAGTTGCAAAATCGAAGATGCGTTCTTCATGTTGTTCAAGCCCCAATTTTTTGGCGAGTTCTTCTTTGCGTGTGATCATACCAGATACGCCGATCCTGGCTGTATCGTCTCCACTGCTGACAGCTAGATGAATTTCGTAGACTAGAGAATAATAGTTTCGTAGTTCTGTATTCATTTCTCGTTATTATAGGTGTTTTGAGATATAATACTGGACAATATATGGACATACCTAAAGCTAAATTTGTCTGTAGTCGAGAAACTGAAGTAGAGCGAGTGGTTCATGCGGCAAAACAAACATGGTCGGGTTTTTATATTAAAAAAGGATTTTTGGTGTTGCCAGAAATAAGAAGTGGTGGAATAAGAGAGGTGGTGTTGCCTGATATTGGACTAGAAAAAATAACGGATGTAGAAAAGATCTTACAAGGAGTTAGTCTTAATTTTCCGATAAAAGTACCAGATGTTTTGGAGACAGAGATTTTAAATAAGATTGAGGTTGGTAAAGTAGATGCGGATTTTGAAAATGAATGGCGAAGGGTAGAGAAAGCTTTTTGGAATGTGGTAAATATTTTGGTGCCAGAAGTGGCTGAGAAAATAAAAAATGTTGAAGTGAGGATAACTAGATATGGAACAATTAGTTCTTACCAATATTTGTCTAAGGGAGATGAAAAATTAATAGTTTATCTTCGTCAAGATGCTCAAGTTTCGAATTTGGCAGAGGCGATTTTGACGGCGATGATTTATCCGTATTTAGGGGAATTGGGTATGGCGTGGGAAGAATCGGAAGCAATGGTTGATTTTGTGATTAAGAATTCAATATTAAGAGATTTTTTTGGGGAACATACACCGACATTGAAGTCTTTGCGAGAGAAGGGTGTGGAAAAGGATAGGGTTGAATCAAGAAATTTTATAAAAAAATTGGGGATAGTAACTGAGGAGGCGTTGAAGATAAATAACAAGAAGATTGAGCTGTTGGGAAAACCGATTGATAGTAAATTGACCAAAAAACAAAATGAGATATTGACTTTGTTGATTAGTAAAAAGGGAACGGTGGTCAACTTTGAAGAGGTGTCGAAAATATTGTGGGATGATGAAGATAAGTTTTCTCTGTGGGCAATGAATAAATTTATCGAGAGGTTAAGGTTAAAATTAGTGGGTTTGGGCTTATCGCCTTTTGTGTTGAGAACAGTTAGGGGGAGAGGGGTGAGTGTGGAGAATTTATAAAAGCGCGTTGGTGCTTTAGAGCCGTAGTGCTTTAGCTTAGAATGGTGAGAAAGTTGTCGGATTCGAGAACGTTGATTTTCTGATAACCATCGAGGGCTTTAAATTGTTGGTAATTGAGAGGGACGAGATAATCTGGGTGTGAGTGAAGACAAAGATCAAGATATGATGGAAGAGGTGGGGGGAAGGGTAATCTGTTTTCGGACGGAGAGGTGACTTCGAATAATGGAAAAAAAATGGAAACAAATGATATAGCGAGTTTTGGTTTGAGTTTTGAATTTAGTTGAGTGATGAGATCGGATTCTATAGTTGGAGAAGTGTAGATACGGAGCTCTTTTGTAGATAGTTGGTTAATAATTGAACCTAATGAAGGAGATTTGTCGAGTAAGAGCTTGATCCATAGTTGGTTGTCGATAACGGCAGTGATCATTTTTTTAGAAGTTCAATGAATTCTTCAACCTGAGTTTGGCGGGTAGAAGATTGTTCAAGCTGGTTCCAAAGGGGGTCGGACTTGAGCTGCTCGATCAGACTGAATTTAATATAAGTGGAAAGGGGTAGTCCACGAGACTCGGCCAATTGTTGGAGAGATTTTTTAAATTTTGAGCTAACTTTGAGCTGGATTATTTGATTTTGTTGCATAATGTATGTACATAGTATTACTAATGAGTATACCATAGATTGACAAACAGATATAGTGTTGTTATAAAAGGGTCCTATGACAAAATACACAGGAGAATTACCAAAAATAGAAAAGTTTGAAGATACAATGGCGTTTGCCGACATGATTGGTATGAGAATGGCAACGCGGTGGACTTTGAAGTATCAGGGAAAATTGGCAGGAGAGGAGGACAAATGTCTGCGTTGGCATTTTTCGGCAAGTTCTTCTTCGGGAATTGCGATAACGGTATCTGATAGGGGGAGTTGTTTAAATGATTCAGTTCCGTTGGAGGTAAGTGATGAAGATTTTAGGGAATTTTGTGTAGCTCCAATTGTTGACCCTGACGAAATTATTATTTATTAAATAAAATATGAGTGATGAAAGAGTTTCGTGGTATATAAGACAAAATAATATCGGTAAATTAGTAAAAGCGGCTCTGGAGGTCAAAGTTCAGCCGTTTACTTTAGAGACGTCGCGGAGGATAACGATGTATGTAGATGAGTTAGGTAATACACAAGTAAATCGGGATATTTACTGTTTGTTTAGAAATAGTTTAAAATAAAATATAATGATTGTATTTGGTATAAAGGAAGTGTGCTGTGGGTAAAGATGGGGTGTTGGAAAATGTTGATTCAAGTGTGGCCAAGTCAGTGGCGACTGGTGGTATAGCAAAGAGAGAGAATAAAATGTTCCCAGGTCAAGAATTGTCTCCTGGAATGAAGATTGATGTGGTGTGTTGGCCAGAGCAGGAAGACCATTATATGGCTTATTTGCCTGAGATGGATAAGCTTTATATATTTGGAGGTGCCTATGACGAGGTCGAGAAGGGAAATTTATCGATAGTTGGCTTGGGAGAGGTTCATGAGTTGGATCATGCGGCGTATTTCCGTTTACATGGTAATCAGCAATCTGAAGTTGGATCTGTGGTGATGAATCTAGTATCGGCTCAAGATGACGTGAAACAGATGTTCAAAGAATTTGTGGAAGCTTTGTATTCTCGTCCCGGAGCAGATTATTTGGAAATGCATCGATATGGTAATGATCAAGTAAAAATCGAACATGATCGATTAAAACCTGGTTTAAAAGATGATAGATTTTTAGATATTGAAGTTGGAGATAAGGGTGTACAAAGAGTATATTTAGGTTTAGTATTGACGGAACTTTTTGCGTATATGGAAATGGGAAGTCACCCGGAGTTTTGTGATGAGCAGACGCTGGAAAGTATTGGAGCTGACAAGCTGGTGGCTTTGGCAACAGATTTTAAGAATAGAGTGGGAGATGAGAGAACATTCAAAAATATGTTAGCTAATAACAGTAGTTTGGGTCAAGGCAGACAGGTAAAAGATATTAGTGGGTTTCTTTTGACGACAGGATAAAGTTATTATTTAATGTGATAAAGATGAAGGGGGCCGTAGATGGGGCCGGTGGGATCGATAGTGACAGGTTTCCATTTGGGGAAATTGAAGGCTGAACTGAGAACTCGAGTACCTGGTTTTAATTCTTTTTTTAACTTGGGAAATAGTAAGTTGTTAGTTTCTTGAAGTAGATATAAGGTAACAACATCGGCGTCGGAAATATCAACGTCAAAAATATTTTTTTTGATAACATGGGCTTTACCAGAAAGGCCAAAAAGAAAGATGCAAAAGCGTGAATACCAAACTCTCCAAGGATCAATTTCAATACCGTAGGCCTTGGCCCCAAGGGAGGCGGCGGCAATGACCATCCGACCATCACCTGAACCTAAATCATAAAAAATATCACCTGGTTTTATCTGAACTAACTCGAAGATTCGATTGATGACGTGTGGTTCTAATGGAACCCAAGGGGCACCGGCTTTGGTGGTGTGATTGCGACGGGTTGAATACTTGTATAAAATTAGAATAAGAATTAATAGTGAGCTGATAAGGTAATCGCTCATAAACTGGATTCTTCTAGATTAATTATTCTTTGGAGTATGGCGAGAGAGCCGAGATAAACTGGCTCGATGCCGTTGAGTTCGAGACTGCCGGCACCAAGATTTTTGGCCTGAGAATAGGGAGTATCGCTAGTATAGTTGATGATACCGATATCAAAAGGAGCACTGTTAAGATCGACGATAGTATTGCGGGGGAGTTGTTGGTCATAAGTGGCTTCGGTGACGGCTGAAAGATAGGGACCAGCTTCCATCTCGACGACGGTTAAGTTGTTTTCCATATATTTTTGCATGAGAGCTTCGTTTTCTAAAAAGGCACTGAGGACAGAAACGGCTTTTTGATTGGTGAGAATTGAGCCTTGTCGGTTTGGAAAAGGAAAAAAAGTGTTGAAACAATTTTTAAAGAGATAACTGTTTTGAGTGTGTTCGTCAAAAACAACTTTGGGAATCTCGACATCGCCGATTTCAGAGTTGAGAACAGCGGCTTTACCGAGGATATATAATCCACAAACTTTACCGACATTCTCGAGTATTTCGTTGAGAATGTGATAAGCAGTGAAACCGAGAGGATAGTCGATATTTAGAATTAGTGCGCTAGAACGCTGGAGCGCTGGTGCTTTAGATATTTTAAGACGGGGGTCGAGATGTTTGCATTTAGCGAGTGAAGATATGGGAAAGATCTGACAATTAACATCGAGATAATCGGAACTGGGAATGGAGATTATACCTGAGCGGGCGCAAGAAGAGTTTAGATCTGATTGAAATTCGGGAAGGTGGGAATAGTTTTTGAAGATAAAACTGAGAAAATCGTCAGCGGGAATGAGGCTGTCGCCAGATTGAATTTTCTGCCAAGTTTCAAGAAGAGGTGAGTTTTCTTTTTTGAGATAAGAAATGAGGGTGGATTTGTAAATACGGGGTAGGCCGGTAATGAGATTGGAAAGGCTGTGGAGGTTACTACTAACTAGATAGATACGTTTTTGGGAAAGATGTTCGTTGGTTTGAGATGAATAACTTAGATTGATATTTTTCCACCAGAATTGAACAGTTTTGGTATAGTCGATCCAAGATCCAGCTAGAAGACGAAGACGAATGTCCTGGGGACGGAGGTAGATTCTTTTGAGCCGGAGTCGATAATTTTTACCAAGGGCTAGCAGAAAACTTTGCCAGTCTTTGGGGCTTATACTTAAGTCGGTGATGATCTTGCCTGATTTGATGGCTTGACGAAAAGCCTGAAGAGTAGGGTAGTTGGATTTGAGAAGAGCGTGGAATTTGTTCCATTCGGATTGGTAGGCGATAAGGAGATTAACGATATCGTCAACATCGGAAATGGAGCTAATAAAACTAACACCAATATGGGTGTGAGGATTGAAGTATCGAGTACGGCGGCGAGCACGAGAAGTAATTTTTTTCCAAGAAGTGACATTGGGAAAACCGGCGTCGGTAAAAACTTGAGGGTTTTGACCCATGAGAACGAGATGGGTCTTGTCGACCTCGGGAGGAAGACGAAGAATAGAATAGATAAGGGCGGAAAAGTCAATGTTTTTTGGATCTTTGCCAAGAGGATGGAGAATTGAATCAATCCTGAGCTGGGAGTTGGTGAGAGAAGAGATGGTAATTTCTAGGCTACTTTTGAGAGCGCTGCGATAGGAACGGACATGATGGTCGATGTTTTCAATAGAAGACATACATTAGTATAAACACAAAACACAAAAATCAAAATTTCAAAAAATGGTGGAGTAATATAGGATAAAGTTGGAAGTGGTTGAATAGGGGGTTGGATGGTATAATTTGGGCATATGGCAGAGAAAGGTGTTGATGTAATACGTAGTCGGGCAGAACATTCAGTAAAAGCGAACACAAAAGCTAAAACAGAATTACATATTGACCCGATTAGGTTTGAAGAAAGGAGAGAGCGATCTTGGGAATTGGTTGGAAGATTGTTGGACGATGATGTTTCTGCCAGGGCAACTGCTAGAGTAGAGATAAGATCATGGTTTAATACTCAAATTGGACCTGATGGCCCAAAGAATGTCAATGAATTAAGACTGGCTTTAGAAGGGGATAATTATGGGGGTGTGGATTTAGATGAAGCAAGGAGAAATAATTATGCTGAAATATATTACGCTTGTGTAGGGGCAGAGGTAGCCGCTGTTCAGGTAGGTTTGGGAGAAGATTGGGAAAGTACATTAATTCGTGATGCAGCAGTTAATTTGCAACACAAGGTGGATTGGAATGATGCAGCGAAAGTAGCGTCTGCTTTTGATAGTGTCTTTGGGAGTGATGTGCTTGTGGGGGGTGCAGTGGCGGTGTCACAAAATATTTTGACTGATAAAAATATAATTAGACAGTTGGCTTTATTAGAGGAAGAACTGGCAGCTAACTATGGGTCAAGAGAGATAGGTGGTCGATTAGAGAAATTGGAGAGGTTGGATGAGTCGGGTGATATAAAACAATCTGGAGAGTATAAAATGGCCAGAAGATACTTGCTTGATTTGAGGGCGGATGCTTTAAGACATGAGAAATCAGAGAGATATAGTGGTGGTATGCGGAGAAAAATTCAGCCGGTTGGAGCTGAGGGTGGAGCTGATGGTCCTGGTGCTGGAGAGATGGAAGCGGGAATGTATGATTTAGAGTTTCCCGACTTTGTGGAAACAGCAATTAAGATGGAACAAGTCCCATGGAGAATTGAGAATAGACCAGAGTGGTACAAACAAGCGAGTGTGGAGAGAAAGCGTTTCTTTGACATGACACGAAGATTGACTGACGGAGCATCTTGGATGAAATTTTATCAAAATAAAGATTTGGAAAAGTGTTGGCAGAATCCTAGCTATTTATATTCAGGAAAAGAAATGAACTCGTTAATGAACGCCGATTTTAAAAGAGTATCGATGTGGATGTTGAGAGATTTGGGTGTCTTTGAAATTACTGCTGATGGGGTAGAGAGATTTGTGTACAAAGCTGGTAAAGGTGGTATTGGGATTGACAAAGGCGTGCTGGATAAAATAGCAAATTTGGATAACTATATGGAGTCCTTGGCTACAAAACTGGCAAGAGAGAGGAGATTTGCAGGAATGGATAAGGAGGAGGCAAAAGAACTGGAGGCAGCCAAACCGACCAGAGCAACAGAGATGGACAAGTTAATAGCGGCTAACTCTTGGAACATGTTCTATACCACTTATGGATCGTCGCTGGCGGATGTAGATCGAGTACTGGCACCGAATGAACGTAAACTATCGGATAAAATAAGAACCTTAAATGCGGAGGCAAAGGCAAGGAAGAAACTTCAACTATTCAACATGGCGAAGAATGTGGAAATGGTAGGTGAGAATGGGAACCTGATAACCGCGGAATGGTTTGGAGGTGGGGTGGCAGCTTGGGTGGAGATGGTGTTGGCGATAGAAGAGGAAACAGGAAAACCATTAGATGGTAAGAAAACGTTGAGAGAGAAGATTAGAGATAAAGATATGTGGTTCTTTGATACGCCATTAATCTATAGTTTTTATGATACAAAAGAGGTAGAGGTGGTAGTTGGCAAAGAGAAGGGTAAAAAGGGGAAGCTGAAAAAAGAGACAATGACAATTGGTAAAGCGCTGTACGAAGGAGTCGACTTTAAATTTGATGATGATGAGAATGATATTATGTCTGACTTTAGAGATGAGACAGAAGCAGCCGTGAGAACCTGGACAGTATTGGTGGGTAAATCGCAAATGAAAGGGGCTGGGACGTTGGTCAGTGAGTTGCGGAGTTCGGTGGGTCTTTTGTCGCAAATAGCGTTAAAAGGTAAGTTGCCTGGGAGAATATCTACAATTGTAAAAACTCCTGAATTCTGGGCGATGAGTATGATAAATACTTTTGGACCTGATCTGGATGTATTGACTAGTGAGGGAATCTATTTGAAGGGGGCAATAAGTAATGCTTCGTATGGGTCTTACGTTCAGCGCCGTTATGATCAATTCCAACTTCAGCCATTTGTTAATCCGGCAAAGTTTAAAAAGTTTTTGAGGGCTGATGCAGGTATCTGGGGACGGACACAAGATACTATTAAGGGATTATTGAGAAATCAAACTGTGGAGCAGGTATATAGGCAGAAATGGGCGAGGGTTGAGAATCAATATGAACTACAGCGGATTGAGGCGGTAAGGTTTGCATCTGAAGAGCAGAGGCAGTTATTAAAATGGCGAAATACGGCTTTGGAGAACGGTGATATGGAGGCAGTGACGAGATTTGATAAATTGATAAGTGGTGAGGTTAAAGTGACGGCTCCTAGAGCATAAAGCATAAAAATCCTAACAATTGAAAAAAAAGATTAATTAAGGAGATTAGTCGTCACTAGGGGGGTTGAACTTGTGGCGCTCACTAACAAGGTTTACGGTCTCAGCGGCTTGAACTACTGGCTTGATAAGACTAGTAAGCATTGTTTGTTTACCACCACCGGCTTGTTTTTCATTGTAATTGTCGACAGCAGCATTGGCTGCCATGTTGGTGCCAACACGAGCACCGAAACCGATGGCAGGATTCTTAAGATTGAGACCTTCACCGATAGCCTGACCCCATGGAGATGGCTTGATCATAAAGATAAATTGGGGAATCATTTCGGGTAATTTGCTAAGAAGCATGAGGGTGGAAAGGCCAATGGCTCCGGCAGCAATGACTGCTCCAGGAAGCATCGTGCCACCTTCAAGTAAGCTGGGAACCCATAAGCCGGTGTTGGCGGGCCAGTTGCCGCCTGCACCTCCAGTGTTAAGGAGTTTGGCCATTTCAGTAATGGTAAATATGGCCTGACCAGTGATAATTAAACCAATTATTCTGCTTGCTAGAAGAATAAACAAAAAAGATATGGGAAAGACGGCAAGGTTGGCGATAACGTCCATTACCCAGGTACTGAAACCAATTTTACTGTTAGGGAAGGCTCCCATACCAATCTCAAAAGGAGCGAGGATTATCTTGAAAATAAGGGTGGCGTAACACTTTAAAAGACCCATCATAAATTTAAAAAGCCAGATGATGATGCCGATACCTAAGATGATAAGAATGATAATAGCGGCTATGCTGCCGAAACCAACTCCGACAATGATGCTACCGGCTGGACCGGCAATTATGCCAAGGGTGGCCCCTAGAGAAAATCCAGCGATAATACCTAGATAAAGAGTGGCAAGTGTGGGTATAGATAGGGCTCCGAGGGTGGTGCCGATGGTTGGTTCAACGAGGTTTGCAAAAGAGGGGACAAATTGTCCAATTAGTGGTATTTGGCCAGCAAAATCAATCAATCCGTTAAAGATTCCAAGGGCACCTCCAGCTACACTGTTGGGGACAATAAGACTGACAGCCATGCCTTGAAGGAGGTAGCTGGCGTCGATAAGGAGTCCGGCAATGGCATAGGAAAAGGTGATAAGGATGAGAGTGGTAATAAGCTGGGGAATGGCGTTTTGGATGGTAATGGTAGCTTGAGGAGAGATCTTGACGCGGAGGACAATCATAATACCGATAATGACGAAGAATAGAGATGAAAGCATGTAGGTAGCATCACGAAAACTTTTCCATACAGGAAGAATTGGTTGTAAACCATAAAATCCAACGCCTTGGGCGTAGGCTGGTTTGATGCCTAAAAATTCATTTTTGAGACTGGCAAGATATTCTGTGCCGGAAATTGCAGGATTGTAGAACTGGCCGATAACTTTGCTGGAACCACCAACGATACCACCGGGTATCCAAAAACCATTTCCACTACTGATCTGATCAGTAGGGATGTCACCAAACATGGCATAAGTAGCGTTGTAGGCGTGGGATTCGTTGGCGGCTTTGATGAAATAACAAAGATTGTTGCCGGCACCACAGGCTTCTTGCTGTTCTTTAATGATATTTTTCTGGGTAGCAGCAAATGAACGATTGATGAGGGAGAATGATGAAAGAAATATTAGGGAAATAATGGAGATAAAAACAATGGTGGAGAAGGTGGGGAGCAGGCGAGTATCACGATAGTTTAACTTGGCTAAAATAGATCGAAAATCCATAGACTTATTGTAACATTGAACCATTTAACATTTTATTTTTAATTACTAGGCCAGAGGAATTGGCGGAAAACATAGTGGACGATATTGTTACCTGGGTCGAGGGTGGTCTGTCGATCGATGGCTGATGGGGGGGAGTTGATGGTGTTGTATTCTTTTTGGAGCTCACTAGGGAGAAGGTTATTAAGGGCGACTTTGTAGGTAGCAAAAGTCTCTGGGACACGAACGTCAATACGGAAAGTACGAGTAAAAGTCCTTTTGAAAGTTTTACCTTCGTCGGTGACAATGCCAAAATAGGGGTCTTCATTGATACCAACTAGATCGAGGAAGATTCTATTGGCTTTGTCGGGGGACTCGACTTGGGTGATGGCCTGGCAAATATCAAGCGGTTCGACCACTTGGCCCGCGCCAATTAATAAGCGGGGAATTTCATTGTTTGTTCCTAAATTGCCCAGAGGAATGGAGGTATAGGCTTTTTTAGCAAAGTCGATAACACCGTCACCATCGTAATCGGCATTTTCTTCATCGTCGTCGACACGGACAAGCCGGACATTAGAACCAATGTCAGTGACTTGAATGTTTCTTTGAAACTGGAGACACGCTTCGGCAGGAGAGATGGAGGTGCCCTTATAACTACCGGGAACACCAGGGAAGGGGATAGGTTCGGGGAAGGTGGAACAGCTAATACTGGGATCGTAAAATAGGGATCTGTTGTCAGTATCGGGAAGGCAAGTGTTGGGGTTGAGGGAAGGTGACTGGGCAAGAGCGATGGCAACATCAACTAGGCGGACGGGGGCTCCGTTAACTTCAGTGACAGCCTCATTGACGACAGAGGCATAACTTTCGCTGTCTTTGTCTTTTAGTGAATAAATGGCCTGAACTAGACGTTGACCTTTTTGACAGTTTAGCAGGGAGGCTGGGGTGGATCGAGTGTGGGCATTGGTAGCACCATAAGGGGAATCAACATCAAAGGTGGTCATGGCCTTGGGGAAATTAATATCGTCTATATATTTGGGGCGATTGGCAAAATGATTGTAGGTGTCGCGATACCAGAAGTTACCGTAATTGTTGAGGCTGAAATAAACTCGCTGCTCTATCCTTTTGATTTCTTGGCGGCGACAGATCCCAGTGATCTTGTCACAATCTGGGTCAAAATACTGGGAAATAGTGAGAGGTAAATGACAACTGACACTGTAGTTGCCAATGTCGTTACTGTAGAAGTTGACGTCTTTTCGGGGAGATTGTTGGGGTGGTGGAGCGGAGTAGGTGGCTTTTTTGATAATAATTGGATCGAGGGCGGCTGCTGGAGCAGCAAAACTCAAAATACCCACCACGGCGGGCAGGCAAAACATAAAACTCAAAACAAAAGTAAGAATTTTTTTAAATTGCATTAGGGGCCGGGGATTTTAAATTCTAGGACGTTGGCGCCAGTAAAGTCAGAAATAAATTTCAGAATTAGCCAAGAGAGAGTGATACCAACTAGTCCGACGACAGCCATAGTGAGGGTAGACGAGGCAGCAGCAGCTTTCTTGTCGTCACCACTGCTGGTGAGATATTGAAAGCCTCCGAGAACGAACATAACCAAGAAAGCAAAACCAGCCAGAGTAACAATAACCTGGAGGATGTTGGCAAAAAGACACTCTAGACCTTGAATAGTGGCAACACCATTATCAACACAGCGACCTGACCAAGCGGATTGAGCATGGACAGGAGAGGGAACTGCGAAGTATGAAGTAAGAAGTAAGAAGAAAAAAGAAAATGATGATTTTAGACGAGAGATCATAGAGGAATTATACTATAAAACCAAAAAGGGCGACCACTAGGGTCGCCCTTACGAAAGAACAAAAGACTATTGGAAGGTAGGAACCTTGAATCCAGAAAGAAGCTGAATACCAAAGATGGTTTCGATGAGCTTCATAATAGCAAAGGCGGCGAAGACGATAGCCAAACCGATAAGGGCATTGGTAATCTGGGAACGAGCAGCTTCGACAGCTTTTTGATCACCTTCGGACATGACCCACTTAAGACCTCCGTAGATAAGGATAAAGAAGAAGACTAGGGCTACAACCAACATAACTAAGCTGATAGCACCAGAAATAATGCCACCAAAGGTTAATTTGGTAAGGTTGTTCCAATTGGAATCATTGGGGGTTAATTTTATGTCTTGAGCATAAACTGGAGCAGCAACAGCTGCATATTTGACTAGATCGGATAACTTCTTGATCATTTTATTGTAAGTTTGGATAAATTATTAACTAATTGGTTTATTGTATCAGGAAATTTTATAAAATTAAAGTGTGGGCCAACCGATTTGGAGGTTTTCAAGACC
>DDWP01000070.1 GCA_002345725.1 Candidatus Shapirobacteria bacterium UBA2283 | reverse complement strand
CAAAACACAAAAATCAAAAAAGAAGAATAAATTAGTTTGTGATTTAGTTTCATTTTATAAACCTGAATTTAAAATTTTTAGACCAGTAATAATTTCAATTATTTGGACTATTAAATAGGCAAAGAGAGTAACCACGAAACCAATGATGGCATCGGTGATAATTGCCTTGCCCTGAGCAGCCTTTTTTTGATCTTGACTACCTGCGCCCATTATAAAGGTTAGGCCCCCGAAAAGCAAAAGTCCAACGAGAACGACGGAGATAATTGTAAATGAGTTTCTGATGATGATGTCGACAATAACTGAGAAGGTGGGAAAGGTGGAGGAAACAGACCGGCCTGTACCTAAAGGGAGATCTTGTCCGATATTGACGGCTAGAAGTCGGTTCATAGGGGAATTATACCTTAAAAAGTTAAAAGTCTAAAAGTCAAAAGTCTAAAGTATAAATAGATAAAAAAGGTGTGAAAAAAATATTGAAAAAAATGGCGATAAATATGGGAAAACTTTTGGCTATGGACTGGTTGCAAATGATGTTATAATACGCCACTCTCTCAGTCTAAAAGTCTATAAAGTCTGAAAGTTAAAAGTTTGAAAAAATACCCAAAATGAGGAAATATTTGATAATGATAACTTTGGTGTTGGTAGCTGGTTTGGCGGCGGGTAGAGAGATATGGGCTAGGTCGTATGAACCGTGGATTGATGTCCCGTTGGAACAAGTAGTTAAAGATAATCGGGTTGGTAATTGGAATGGTCTGAACAGTTTGAGAAAAGCAAGTGAGATAGCAGTAGATAGAGGAGTGGGTGCAAACACGATAGTACTATTATTGATGTTGCCTTTGGTGGCAACAGTGGTGTCGGTATTGCATTATGTGTTTGGGTTTATGGGGTATGGGATATTTACTCCGACAATGATTGCTGTAGCATTCTTGGCAACTGGGATAGTGGAGGGGTTGGTGCTGTTTGGGATGATCTTGGCAACGTCTTTATTTAGTAATGTACTGTTACGAAGATTCAAACTGCATTTTTGGCCAGCTAGATCAATAAATTTGATGATGATTACTATCGGTACTTTTGGATTAATATCGGCTTCAACTTATTGGAGGGTGTTTGATGTGAGTAGATTGTCGGTGTTCCCGATGCTTTTTATGATTTTGTTGACTGAGGAATTTGTGAGAACTGAATTGGCTAAAAGTAGAAAAGAAGCAAAGAAACTGATGTTTGGTACGTTGCTTCTGGCTATCTTAGGGGCAGTAATCATGGATATACGTGAGGTGCAAGAAATGGTGTTGTTGTACCCGGAGATGTTTTTATTTGCTGGTATATTGATTAATTTTGCTGTTGGTAATTACACAGGGATAAGACTGTCAGAGATTGGAAGATTTAAGAAAGCGATCAGGAAAAGTCCAAAGTCTAAAAGTCTAAAAGTCTAAAGTTAAATATGTTTGGAATAAATCTTAAACAATATAATCAGTTTTTGACGATAAATGAGAGAAATAAGATATTTTTGAGAAAAAACAGTTCAGAGGGAAGAGCTATTGCTGATAGTAAGTATAGAACAAAAAAGATATTGACTGAGGCAGAAGTGGGGGTGCCAAAACTAATAAAACGTTTTAGAAGTTGGGCTGAAGTGGAGAAATTTAATTGGGAGGAATTAGACGGTAATTTTGTAATAAAGCCGGTGGCTGGTTACGGAGGAGATGGAATTATAATAATCAGAAAAAGTCTAAAGTCTAAAAGTCTAAAAGTTGAAAGTGGGGAAATTAAATTTCAACTGATGAATGGGGAGAAGATGACAGTGGAAGATTTGAAGGGGCATTGTAGAGAAATATTGTCGGGTAAATATAGTTTACACGGTATACAAGATGGGGTGATAGTTGAAGAGAGAATTAAGATTCATCCAATGTTTTTATCGTTAACAAAATCGGGTACTCCGGATATTAGAGTAATCGTATATAACAAAGTACCGGTGATGGCGATGTTTAGGATACCAACGGCAAAAAGTGGTGGAAAAGCTAACTTGCAACAAGGAGCAATGGGCTTGGGGATAGATTTGGCGACAGGAATAACTACATTTGGGGTGGAGGGTAAGGGAGATTTAATTAGTAAGATATACGATATAGGTAAAAAAAAGCTGATTAAGGTAAATGGAATTAAGATACCAATGTGGAAGGAAATATTAGAAACAGCAGTGAAATGTCAAAAGGCTATTCCAGGTTTGGGTTTTTTGGGGGTGGATGTAGTGTTAGATAAAGATAAGGGGCCAGTGGTACTAGAAGTTAATGCTAGGCCAGGGTTGTCAATTCAGATATGCAACAAAGCTGGGTTGAAATACAGAATGGAGAAAGTGGGAGATATAGAGGTAAGAAGTATTGATCATGCAGTGACTTTGTGTAAATATCTGTTTGGAGAAGGTTTTTTTGAAAAGGTGGAACAAAAGGAAAAAATAACGACAGTAGAACCGATAGAAATAATTAAAGTTAAGATTCCAAAAGGGTTTAAGCCGGAGATGCAAAAGAGTCCGGTGCTTAAAAAAGGAAAACATAGGGTGGTGGAAGTGAGGGCTAAAATAGACACTGGAGCATTTAGAAGTTCAATAGATAGAACTTTGGCCAATAAACTGGGTTTGCTAAGCGATGGGAAGGTACTATATTATAGAAACTATAGATCGTCTTTGGGGAAGCATAGAGATCGTCCGGTGGTGGGAGTTACCTTTTGGTTAAATGGTAAAAAGGTGATGACTGCAGTAAACGTGGCAGATAGATCAAAGTTGAGGACAAAATTTTTGTTGGGCAGGAAAGATTTGGGAGGATTTTTAGTTAGTGCGAAAACCCTTCTGCCCGCCGGAGGCGGGCATCTCCCCTTGAAAAAGGGAGAAGCACCAAAATTATTAAAAAATAAATAATATGAAGAACCAAACAAAAATAGCAGTGTTTTTTGGAGGGAAGATTAGTCAGCATTTAGTAATGCTAAAAAAGGCGGCGAAGAAACTAGGAGTTAGGCTGGATCTGGTCTCTTATAATAGAGTGGCTTTTGATACGGAAGAATTGAGAGTAAAAATTAGAGGAAACTTGAGTGACGGGACTGAGGATAAGGTAAAAAACGAAGGATGGTTACAAATAAATGATTATGATGTGTTGTTTTTCAGAACAACGGGGAAGCATTGGGAAGAAGTGGATCTAATAGTCGAAAGTCTAAAGTCTAAAAGTCTAAAGCCAAAAATAGTTGATCCGATAGTAGAGAAGGGGAAGCCGAGTATGGCGTGTAAGGCTTATCAAATGCTAGCCTTAAAAAAGGCAGGGATTGATGTGCCAAGGTCGACTTATGGGAGTCTATGGTATTTGTATGAGACTATGGGGGCGGACACATCGGTCCGCCCGTACAAGTGGCCAGTAATTATAAAAGGCAGTGGTGGGGATAGAGGGACAAGAGTGTTTAAGGCAGATAATTTGGAAGAACTGGAAGAGATGGTGAGAGATCTGAGAAAGACTGAGACAGAAGAGGGTAAGAGATATATGTTGCAAGAATATATTCCTAATGATGGGGACTATCGAGTACTGGTGCTGGGGAAGAAAGTGTTGGGAGTGATGAAGAGAAGCTCACAAAATAAAGATGAATTTAGAAATAATTACTCGGCTGGGGGAAGTGTGGAGGTGGCTGATCTGCCCGAGGAAATAAAACAGTTGGCGGTGAGAGCAACTGAGGCTTGCGGGTTGGCGGTGGCGGGAGTAGATGTGGCTTTTAGAGATTTTGATAAGAGTCGGCCGGTGATATGGGAAGTTAATAAAGGGCCACAATTTAAAGGCTTCATGGAAGCTACTGGGATAGATGTACCGAAAGAAATAGTTAAATATTTAGTATCGCTAAAAAAATGAGTTATCCCGATGGATTTTGTTGCACAAAATCATGCGGGATGGCTAAAATTATAATTTAAATAAATAGATATGTTAGCCAAAATTGTAACTTTCACAATGTCTCTTAGACAAAGCCAGTTTGAGGTGGATCGGTTGGTAACAGAGGCAAATAAATTAGGGGTAGAGGTTAACAGAGCTTTATATCGAGATTTGAGTTTTGACTTAAATAATGAAAATCCGAGAGTTTTTGTAAAGGGAGAGGAATTAACGGCGGAAAATACTTTGGGGTTGTGGTTTAGAGTAGCCGGGACAGTGTCGGGGAAATATACCGAAGGAAGAAATATGGCAATTAGGATTTTAAGAGAAAAGGGAATATTTTGTGCCAACCACGAGGGTTATTTGAATTGGACAAGAATGGGAAAAATTGGTCAACATGCATTATTTTTGGAAAAAGAAATACCAATAGTACCGACAAAGATGATATGTACAAGATCTCAGATATCAGATCTCAGATCTCAGATAGAAAGGGATTGGGGTTTTCCGGCGATTGCTAAACATGAAAAAGGATATCAGGGTAAAAGTGTGAAGAAATTTGATTCAGGAAAGAGATTAGAAAAATGGGCGAACAAGATTCAGGAAAAGAACTTGGGAATGTTTTTGTGGCAAAAGTGTTTGCCGACCCGTTGGGACCTGAGAGTTATAGTGCTGGATGGTAAGGCAATTGGGGCGATGAAGAGATCGGCGGTAGGAGATGAATTTAGAAGTAATTTTTCTTTGGGTGGAGAGGTCCAACCTTGGGATTTGTCGGAAGCTGATAGAAATTTGGCTGAAAAAGTAGCCAAGGTATGTGGTCTTGATTATTGTGGTGTGGATATTATGAAAGATGAAAATGATGTTTCTTATATTTTAGAAGTTAATCGACAGTGTCAATTTCAAGGTTTTGAAAAGTCGACAGGGATAAATGTGGCTAAACTAGTGGTTGAAATGTTTTTGAAAAAAGCTTAGATTATTGTAATGAGAAAAACATTTTGGTTGATGTTGTTGGTTGGGGGTTTATTGTATCCGGTAAAATCATTGGCTTTGTCACCTATTCCAAATTGTGGATGGTGTGGAACTAGCTGTGGAGAAATTAAGCCAAATATGGCTTGTATTGCTTTGGCTCCTCCAGAAGGTAAGGCGTGTGTTTTTCAAGATGGTGCTTGTGCAATTGTAGAAAAAGAAGTGCCTGTGAGGTGTGACTGGTGTGGAGATAAATGTGTGGAGACTAAGCCTGGGATGATATGTAATAAGATGGCTCC
>DDWP01000024.1 GCA_002345725.1 Candidatus Shapirobacteria bacterium UBA2283 | reverse complement strand
CGAGGGATAAGAAGTGATTATCTGGCACCGGTAGTGTATTTATTGGATATTGTCTGGGTTGTGTGGATGGGGAGCAGAGTCTTAAAGTCTAAAGGTCTAAAAGTCCAAAGTTTGAAAAAGATATTTACTTTTGAGAACTTGGTGGTGGTGATTTTTATTGGATTGAATATCTTGGTAGCAGGGAATAAGTGGGTGGCAATCTATAAATGGCTACGAATATTACAATGGGTAATTAGTCTTAAAGTCTTAAAGTCAGAAAGTTTGAAAGTTAAAAGGTGTTTGGGGTGGATAATCCCCTTCTGGATTGTGATGGAGACATTGTTGGGAGTGGGGCAAATGGTTAAAGGTGGAAGCTTAGAGGGAGTGTGGTATTGGTTGGGAGAGAGAAGATTTAGCTTGACAACAATAGGTATTGCTCAGATATCGTGGTTAGGAAATGGTTTGGTTAGAGCATATGGGACATTCTCGCATCCAAATAGTTTGGCAGGATTCTTGTTGGTGGCCTGGATGTTGTGGCAGAGTTGGCAAAAGAAAAGAGGGGTGATGTATTGGGTGATAACTTGGTGTAGTGTACTGGGAATCGTAATTGCTGGTTCAAGAATGGTGTGGGCGTTACTAGTAATGCAATTAATAATTACGAATTACGAATTACGAATTAAGAAAAAGAGACTTGGGGTAAAGAATCTTGTGGGGTATTTGGTAATAATTACTGGTGTGTTGATGTTGATATTGGGTGTTGTGGGAGTTAATTATCGGATAAGTGATTTTGTGGGTGGTTGGGATACTGGCTCATTGACCAAGAGGGTGCTGCTAGGCATGATGTCAGTTGAGATGTGGAGAGATAATCTGATGTTGGGTGTAGGTGCGGGGAACTTTATAGCTGATTTGCCAGTTTATCAAGAAGCCAGTAGTTTTTATTGGTTGCAGCCAGTGCATAATATCTTTTTGTTAGTAGGAGCGGAGTTAGGGATATTGGGAATTATGCTGGTGATATATAAGATTTCAGACATTAGATTTCAGATAATGAGAAGGAGAAACTGGTTGATATTGGGAATAATAATAGTTACGGGGATGGTTGATCATTACTGGCTGACTTTGCCACAGAATTATTGGTTGTTGGCGGTAGTGTTGTCAGTATTGTAATTATTTGCTTGTAAACGAATTTTTGCGGTACTCGCGTGCTTCGCCGATAAATGGCTCCAGAAGCTGCGCTCCTAAAAATTGTTTACTTCGCAAATAATTTATTGGGAAGGTAGAATATGGGTATGATGAAGAAATCGTTGGTGAACACGGCAATGCAAATATTGGGAAAAGCGGTGTCGGTAATGGTTAGTTTGATAACGACAGGTATATTGACGAGAAAGCTGGGTTTGGAAGGATACGGAAGCTTTATATTAATTTCTTCAATGTTTGTTTTTCTTGATTCTTTGGCTGATTTTGGGACGAAAACGATTGGGATTAGAGAGGTGGCTAAAGATGAGGAAAAAAATATTTGGGGGAAAATATTCTATCTAAGATTGCTGATGGCATTAATTGCTTTTGTGGTTGGGCTGGTAATTGTGTGGAGCTGGAGTGGCTTGGCTAGCGTCCGATTAGAGGCGACTGTGGCTTTGTTGATGATATGGTTAACTTCCTTGGCAGGATTTTGGGAAATACTTTTTCAAGTGAGATTGAAAATGGGCCTGAAGGTGGTGGCTGACACTGCTTTTCCCCTACTCTTTTTGCTGTGGTTGTTGACGGCAAACAATTCGATGAGCCTGATGATGGTGATGGTAGTTTATTTGGTAGCCAGAGCAATTTCATTATTAATCGGCTACTGGTTAGCAAGTGGAATAGAGAAAATTGAGGTAAAGAGGGTGGATCGAGAACAACTAGTGTCTTTGTGGAAAATGAGTTGGCCGATGGGAGTGTTTTTAGTCGTGTTTGCAACTTATGATCGAGCGGTGGATATGATGGTAATACAACATTTTAGAGGAGCTAAAGAGGTGGCTTGGTATGGACTAGCTTACAAGATGTATGGGGTATTGATACAACCGGCTTATTTTTATGTAAACAGTATATTCCCAATATTGTCAGGAAAGAATAGCTACAAAAAAGAACTGTTCTGGCTGTCTTTGGGAATACTATCAACATTTGCGGTACTAATGTTGGTTGGGGTGTGGGTACTGGCTCCGTGGATGGTGATGGTGTTGGGTGGGGAAGAGTATCTGCCGGCAGTAGGGGTATTGAGAATATTGGGAATTGCTTGGATATGGTCGTATATTGGCCATTTGCTTGGCTTTACCTTGATTGCTCGAGGAGGGCAAAAAGAGATGCTTTATCTAGGGCTAATGGCGCTAGTGCTTAACTTAAGTTTAAATATATGGCTTGTCCCCTACTATGGAATAGTTGCGGCGGCTTGGATAACGGTGTTGACGGAATTTTTTGATATGTTGGTGATGGGATTCTTTCTAGTGAAAAGTCGAAAGTCTTAAAGTCAAAAGTCTAAAGCCTAAAACAGTCCCCCGTTTTTTGGGGGATTTTTTTGGCCCACCTTTGCTAAAGCTATGACGGGTAAATTTTTTCACGTTATTGATCTACTGGTGTACTTAATATAATTACGTTTCTGTATTTTAAAAAAGCCTTGCGGAAGCTGGTTTGGACATTTTTTTGGGAATGAATTCATATTAATTATGAAGGGCGGACACATCGGTCCGCCCCTACGAGAATCAATATTTGACATGTGATGTAATGACAGTTTTTCACGTTCCAAACTCAAATATGTACATTTTTAACTCGATAACCGCAAAATAACCGATTTATTACCGCGTGGGGTGGGCGGATACATCGATCCGCCCCTACAAGAACACTCTATGAATACACCTTGCGTTAAATTAAAATGAAGTATGAGTATGGGATTGCCAGTAGCCTTGGTTAATGGGGCTGATAAGTTTGTAGCCAAGAAATTGGTGGAGAGTTTGCGTAAAAGTGATATTGAGGTGGTGGAGTTGGGGGAGTCGTGGGGTGACTTAAGTGAGGTTGGGGAAAAAGTTGATTATGTGTTTGATTTTGAGGGAGACAGAAGAGTCTGGGAAAAGGCTGTTAAGGATGGGTCTAAGCTAGCAGTAATTGGTGTTAATCAAGAAGTTCAGGCAAAAGATTTGGTTGAACTTGGGGTAAATTGGAGGGTAGTTAATTTACATGGGGTGTATGGGGTAGGGATGGAAGGAGATGAAGTAGGTTTTTTAATAAATGCTCTGGGGTTGGCGGTAAGAAACAAAACATTAATGTTGCCACCTAGAGAAAGTGATTTGAGATTGCTGGCGGAGGAAGATGCTTTAGAAGCAGTAATGAGAAGTAGTTTTCTCTCGGGAACTGAAGGTGAGGTGCTTGATATATGGGGAGAAAAGATTAATTCAGAGGAAATAGCTAAGGTGTTGATTGAAGAGGCAAAAATGACGAGGTTCAAAGTTGAAGAAATTACGAATTACGAATTACGAATTACGAATGAAAAAGAAATAGAAGGAGGATGGAGGAAGTTGAGATGGAGGCCGAATGTAAGTTTTGGAGCGGGAGTAAAAGAGGTGTTGCAAGATTTCTTTGCCAAAGTGGACGAAGAAGGAAGAAAACCAAAAGGAGTAAATCCTAAATCCGAAATCCTAAATCCAAAATTGGAAGTTGTAGAAGAAGATAAGCAGAACAAGATTAGGTTTGAGGTGGTGCCTGTTGTGCCCGACGTTGACGTTTCACCAAAAGTAGAGGTAGAGACTGTGAGTGATGTAAAAATAAAGACTCTTGAGGAAATTATGGCTGAAGAGTATCCGGAGATGGAGGAAAAAAAGAAGCTTAAGTTAAAAAAGAAGAAAAAGAAAATTGTCGAAAAGTATGAGGATATTAGACCTATGTTGGTAAAGAACTCAAATATGAGGTTGGTGCAAGAGAGAACAGAGAAGATCTCAGACCTTAGATCTCAAATTCCAGAAAAAAAAGAAGAACCTGTAGTCGTAAAAAAAGTGGAACCAGTGGTAGAAATAAAAAAAGTAAAAAGAGAGATTAAGTTGAACCCTAATTGGGTGAAGTGGGGGTGGCGAGGATTGGCGGGAGTATGGTTGGTAGTTGTCTTGGTGGTGATTGGGTGGGGTTATACAAATTATCGAATGGTGGCTGGGGCTTTTGAAATTAAAGATCTTATCTTGGAAAAGAAATACGTAGAGGCGGCAGCTTTGGCAGAGAAGACGTTGGATAAAGTAAAGTCGGAAGAAGATCTGGTGAAAGATTGGGGATTAAATAGGTTTGAAGTGGGGCGAAAATATCAAACAGTTTTAAAAGCATTGGATCAAGGGGTATTGCTTGAGAAAAAAGCAATTGACCTGGCCAAGAGATCGGAGGTTATCAATGAGGCAGTTTTTTCGGAGAAAGAAATTGATTGGAAGGAGGAGTTGGGAGGATTGGAGAGAGACGTGAAAGAGACGGAAGAGGTGTTGGGCTTGTTGCAAGCCAGATTGTCTGGCGATTGGGGGTGGATCCCGGCGAGATGGAAAGGTAGGTTTAATGAACTAAGAAGTGGAATGGAAGAGAACAAAAGAACTTTGTCTGCTGGTGCTCGGGCGGTAGAAATATTACCAGAGTTTCTGGGTATAGACGGAAAAAGAAGAGAATATATGATATTGCTACAAAATGAAAGCGAGATCCGCCCGACGGGAGGATTTATTGGCTCTTACGCGATTCTTAGCTTTGAAGGCGGTCGATTGTTGAACTTTGATATAAAGGACGTCTATGAGGCTGATGGTCAATTGGCTGGTCATGTAGAACCACCAGAGCCAATTAAAAAT
The DNA here is from genome assembly GCA_002345725.1 of Candidatus Shapirobacteria bacterium UBA2283. Taxonomy (GTDB): domain Bacteria; phylum Patescibacteriota; class Microgenomatia; order UBA12405; family UBA12405; genus UBA2283. The sequence continues at coordinate 941 of DDWP01000024.1, read as the reverse complement.
ATCTTGGGTGAAGCTAAGTGGTTTATGAGAGATGCTAACTGGCAGCCTGATTTTGTGGCGGCGGCAAAAGACATTCAATGGTTTTTGGAGAAATCGACAGGGAGGAAAGTTGATGGGGTCATCGGGATGAACTTGGCTGTAGCTAAGGGATTGGTTGGGGTAGTGGGTGAAGTATATGTGCCTGATTTTAAAACTAAAATTAATAAAAACAATTTATATGAACAGGCAGAGTTTTTCTCAGAAACAAAATTTTTCCCTGGTTCAAATCAAAAAGCAAGCTTCTTGGGTGGGGTAGGAAAACAGCTGTTTGAAGATATAAAAAACTTAAAGAGTGAAGGTCGACTAGAATTGGCCAAGACGGTAATTGATCTTTTAGAGAGGAATGAAATTCAAATGGCATTGAACAATGGCCCTATAGCAAAGGTGATGGCTGAGGCGGGTTGGGATGGAACTTTGTATGGAGGTAGGTGTGCTCCTGCGACGGGCTCAGAACAAGTGGGTGCACAATGTTTTGCTGATTATTTATATTTAGTTGAAGCGAACCTAGGGGTAAATAAAGCTAATTATTTTATCTATAGGAACATGGATTTGGTGGTAGATATAAATAACCAGTCGCTGTCGCGGGTATTAAAAATTAATTATGAAAATATTGCTAAAAACAGCAATTGGCCGGGAGGAGATTATAGAAACTATGCCCGGATATATATTCCGTCAAGCTCAAATTTGGCTGAAGTAAGCGTAACTGATAATCAAAGTGGGGTAAAGACGATCTATTCGGGTGATAACCTTCAGGTGAAAACAGTTTATGGGAAGAAAGAGGTTGGGTTCTTAATAACGGTGCCAGTAGGGAAAAAAGTGACGGCTGAGGTGAGATACACAGATCAGGTGTCTTTGACTAGTAAAGATAAGTTTTCGTACTTGAATTATATACAAAGACAATC
>DDWP01000001.1 GCA_002345725.1 Candidatus Shapirobacteria bacterium UBA2283 | reverse complement strand
GACTTAACCTGATCCCAACCATATTGGTCGAGAAAGCCTTGGGTAGATAGAACAAACCTGTCACCTGGAACAATGGTGCCAGAGATTGAACTAATCTCTTGAGGAGTGGGATTGAGTAAAAGAGAGATCTGTGAAGTGCGCTGGAAAGTTACCTGACCAGAATTAAGAGAAGATAAATAGATTCTGTCGCCAATAATCACAGCAACAACCAGATCTAGATGTGAAAGATTGGCAAGATAATTATCTTTGATAAATTGGAGGGCAGAGGTAAGATTTTGGGCAGGAGAAGCAAAGGCGGAAGAAAAATAGTTGGAATCAAGCTGTTGGATGATTTCACGGCCAAGGTCGCTCTGGGAAGAGGCTTCGCCATGTAAACTAATAAGGCCAAAAAGATGGCCATGGGTTGATTTTAGGGAGTAATCGTCTGGCTCATTTTCCCAATATTGGGACCAAGAAGTGTCGTTGGGGTGGCCAATAAAGGAGCGAGTAGAATAGTGCATCTTTCAATCTCCCCTAACCCCTCTTTGACAAGAGGGGGAAAAATAACTATTGAGAATTTTCATCTATATAAATATTCTAGCCGGTTTGGGGGAGATTTACAAAGTTAGAAGGACAATTGTTTGTGGGGCTTGTGAACTGTCATGTCCCAGTCAAGCTTACGAACCCATTCATCGCGCGCGTTGACAGCAATAGCCTTAACGTGGAGACCAAGTCGTTTAAGCTGTCGACGATAATCTCTTAAGACACGAATATCAATAGGAGAATCGTGACGATTAGTTCCGGGAGTGTGACGTTCAAGATAAAGCAGAGCGTCAACACCAAAAAAAGAGATTAGGTCTGGTGTTTGAAGAGGTCGCTCTCTTTGGGTGGAAATACCGGTTAAATCTAAAAACAGTGTATCAGGGCGTTTCTTGCCGGTCTCAAAATGACTGGCGAGCTTATCGAGGTGAGTGGATAAGGTGTCTCCTGTACTATCAAGATTACTTTCTGGTGATAGATTAGCAAAACCGTCATGAATAGCCTGGACTAATTGGGCATCGGTAGCCTTTTTTGGATTAAGACCACTATTTTTTAGAACTTGAATCATATTCTGAAGTGTCCAAATAGAAAACGGTTCAATGCCTTCGGCAACAAGGTGGCCACGAAATTGTTCAATAGCGAGAAAAGTAGTTTTAAGAGAACGTGAAGCCCCGGTAAGACCAACTAATTTAGTATTGGTTTTCTGGTCGAGTGGATTAAAACGTGACCGAAGATAATCGATTGACAAGTCCTCTTGACCAGCAAAGTATGCTGATAGTAGTGGGGGTAATCGTAACTCAACTAAACAAATAGCCATACGTTCCAGCAAGACATTAGAAGCAACTTCACCAGATGACGATAGTGTTAGTTGCTGAATTAATCCAACAACTGATTCGGGGGATAGTCCAGTAGTCTTTTGATTGAGAAGCTGATCTTTGAGATTGAAGGTTAGAGGTAAGGTAATCTGTCCCCTACCATCTTGAACTCGAATAATATCTAGAACTTGAGGATTTCCCTTTGAGTCAGGGTTGAGATCAGTATTACCAATAACGCTAAGACGAGTAATGTCCCCTGGAACAAGAGGTTGGTCAATCTCACGCTTGGCAACGGTAATAGGAACATTGGTCTCGACTTGGGGATTAATCATCGTGGTTCGAGCCGGTACTCAACTTTGGAAATTGGTCGAATACGATATTTTTTTAACTTAGAACTAAGACGAACAACGGTCTTTCTAATAGCTTGATCGGAATAACTATCATAACTGTCGGATCCCCACTTAATTTCGGCAATCTTATCTTTGCTAATTTTGCCTTGATTGTCAATGATAAATTGGAGTATATCTCTCTCGGGGAGACTCAATATGTTACTGAATTTACAGTCGCCCTCAGTAACAGAGTAATCGTTGTTAATGCTAATTTTGTATCCAGAAATAGAATATTGTTCTTTTAATAATTTAGTAATGAGCGGACTGAGTTGAATACCAAATTTAGTTATCTCTTCATCGGTACATTTTGATAAAACGGAAATAAGTGGCTGAGTAATAATTTTTAAATTATCATCCAAGGGTGAATTTAAAGATAAGTATTTAATAAGTCGGGCCAGACCACAAGATTGATCAACGATCTCTTTCAGTTGAGCTGGGGACAATTTTGGATTTATCTCTAGAGACATGGCCTTAATATCTTCCGGCGCATGAGTGGGGAAAAATTCAGTACGATAAACACGAGAGAGGAAACGACAATTGTCTTTGTGGGCACTTCTGAGCCAGCTGGGATCGTCAATGACAATTATGAATTTTTGATTAACATCAGAGGCGAGGACAACTTTATCGATTGATTCATAAATATCTGGAGATTGATGAAAACTGATGTCGATAATATTTTGTGATTTTAAACTTGGAAGCGAATTGATATCTGTAATATAGGATACGTCTTGGTTGTTTTCTTGGGAATAGACTTTAAGGTAATGAGATAGACCAATGCCTGGTAAGGAGACAATAGTAACGTTGATATTTTTTGATTTAGCATCTACAAGCCAGGTAGATAGTCTCTGAAAAGCTAGCCGATCTTCCAACATATATACCTATCATAGCATGTCCCAACTTGTCTCAACTTGTCTCAGGTTTTGTCCAGATTATATTTCTTTATTATAAGATAATAATCTCAACTTAGTTGGAACTGTTCAACTTAAGCCAGTCCCCTTTCGGGGCAGAGAATAACCAACACCGCGTTGGCGAATACTCAGCACTTTAAAATTCAGCGTGTTAGTTTAAAACCCCAAAAGGAGAAGGAAATGAAAAGTATCTTGGAAAGTATCAAAGTCCGTAAGACCCAACTGTTTGTTCTATTGACTGTTGTAATTGCTGTGTTCGTGGCAAGCAAATATGTAACCCATTGCTGGGATTTTGCGACACCGTTTTACCCGAGAAGTATCTTGTGTGTTGGACGTGATACAGATTACAACCATGATTGGACCGAAGTTGGCATCGAACCCACACTATGGATGTCGACGGTAACAAACATGGAAATATCACAAGATAAATATTTTTCGATCATCTCTTTTTTTGCTCCAATCGATCGGCGTGGTGAACCAGACAGAAGGTGGGGTTTTAGATTCATTACACAGAGTGGAAACCTTGCAATAAGTAATGATAACTGGGACCACCCGAACGGTAAGGATCGTCCGATGTTCTCAATAAATTACTGGGATAACAAAAAAGAAGAGATCTGGTGGATATACCCATCAGTAAAGTAACACGCTGACACCAGCACACTCCGCCGATTGGGGAGGCTTTGCCTCCCCTTTTGACGAATGTGACTGGTGATAAATGCTCTCCAGATATTATGACTTCGTCACCATCTGGACTGATGAGCTCGGAAGAGCGAAAGCATGATTAAAATTTTTTTGAAATATGAGATTGGTAGAACATCGACCACCGTTAATACGGTTAGATGAAAAAGGGGAGGTAATAGTGTTAGTAAGAAACTTGGGACAACAATTTATATCTGACGTGATGGGTATGTTGAATACTCATGAGGACAATGGTGGTCTGATCGACCTGGAACTACGAGAGCTGTTGGGTATGGTGCCTAAAATGTTGTCGTTGCTGGAAAAAAGGAAAGATGGTGGAACTGAAACAGCCACAGCTGAAGAAACAGAGGCATTGGTAACGTATCTGTGCTGGAGTTATGCAAAAAGAGAGAGAAGGTATAAGGAGTGGAACTCACCAACCAGAAGAACAATCAAGCGAGGATATGAGAGAATTGTTTAGACAGATAACTGGCTGTAGAGAAGACACGGCAACCTACACTATGCCAGCCGGATATTATAAAGATAATCAAATTGAAATTTAAATATGGGTAAAGATGCAGGATTGGATGGTTTGGTGACAAACAGCAAACAAATTGCAGTGGCAACACCGACAACAACTGGTAATGAAACAATAGACACGATGATGGTGGAGTTAGATATGACGCCACTGCCGGGAAGAGAACATACAATGCTAGCTGAAGAGCAATGGTTTGGTGTATCCCAGGTTACGGGGATGCCTCAGGACGTTTTTTTGAGAAGGATGGCCGATGATGATCTAGAAATGCCCAAACTATCCAGTCCGTCAACACGTCATTTAAAACTCCTAGTGACAGAGTCTAGAGGCCTACTAGAGAGAGAAGATTTACCACCTCTAGTGGAAGCAGCGAGAGCTAAACTGGAAGAAGAGAGATTGATAGGACATTCGATAACTGATAGCCCGACAAATCACGGTGGGGTGATGACTGATGTGGGACGATTAGCGTACAACTTACAGATGGTGTCGATAGTTGGTTTGTGGCCAAGCCAGAATTCTGGGGGAAGAGAGCCTTATATCGGTAATTTCGGACAACAAGGTAATACATTGGCAGGTGACCATTTTAGGGGGTTTGCGACGGTATTAATAAGTGGGAGAGAAGAAACGAAATATGTGCAATATCAAAACGGAGAGAGAATTTCTAAGTTTATACCACCAACTGAAATGGTATTCATAGTGCCGGATGAAGATATTAAGGAGGATCTAATAGATGCAACAAGAGCACATCTGGGAGTAGACAGAGGGAAATTAGATAAAAGCCAGTTCGAGAGTAGAGTGTTTACCTTGCAAGATGTGGTTGATGGTAAGGTGACAAGAGAGTCACTACAAAAGTTTAAAGAAACAGAGACAGCTAAATAGATGAAAAAACAGATATTACTACTCCCCGGTTACGATGGAAGTGGAGAGAAAACATTTAAAAAACTTGTCCCACTACTTAGTAGAAAATACTCGGTAGAGACAATCGACTACCCTTATTTTTCTAACCCAAAAAAGCAATATAATTTGGATGAGTTAGTAGATTTTGTAGATAAAAAAGTTAAAGATAAAGCGATAATCCTGGGGTTTTCTATGGGTGGATTCGTCGCTAGTAAATACGCTAATAAATATCCTGAAAAAACGGAGAAATTGATTTTGGTGAGCTCATCAACAGTGCCACTTCTAGATACAAGATTAAAGATATTACTAAACATGGCGAGCTTGTTTTTTAAATCTAGAATCTTGGCCTTCGTGATAACAAAATGGTTTTTACAAAGTAATTTAAAAGATTTTCCTTTACCAAAACCGGGAAGAAACTTTAAAGCAGAACAGGGATATGCAGTGTTTGGAAGTCTAATAAAAGTTATGAGAGAAATAAAAATGGAAAAAATAAAAGCTAAAAAAATGGCCATTTTATTTGAAGATGATAATTCCTTTCCGGCACTATTATGTGGACCAAAACTCAAAAAAGAAGGCTTTGAAGTGAAGATTTTTAAAACTGGTGGCCATGCCGAAGGGGCGGATTATTGGGAGAAAGTGGCTAAAGTAATTTAGGACCAGTCAAATTCTTTGTTTAGTTCAGGAGATTTACCAGACGCAGCGATTTGGAGCCATTTTGGACCTTTAGTTTTAGGCTCAATTAAATTACCACGACTGTCACGAAGTTGTGGGGACATGTATATCATTCCACGGCTAGGAAGACCTGTAGTAGCCGCGTTAGCGCAAGCACCTTGAACAAGACCTTCCCAATCTTTACGTAATTGATTCACAAAACAGATTATACTCCCAATGTTATGGGATAGTCAAGCTTTTGACTATACTAAGATAAGCGTCAGTAGGATGAGAAGAAAAGAAAAAGCTAGATGTATGTATGAGAAAGCTATGAGGATATAGTTAAATTTGTCGTTGATGTTTTTGCTCATGGTAAATGTCTGTTTGACAACGATAAGGGCAAAAACAAGGTAGACACCAGCACCTAAAAGGAGAGAGATTTTCTTAAAAAGGTAGAAATAAAAACTAAGATTCTCAATCATTATTCTTGGCCTCCATCTTTATCTTTTTCAGATTCAGAAAATCGTAAATCTTGTAATAACTTGGTGATCTTACCAGGAAAAGGAACTTTCTCAAAAACTATAACGTTTTGTTCGGCGGCAGTTTGGATAAGGACAGTACCGTAATTTAGAAAAGTTTGGCTAACACCAGAAACCCTGGAACTGATATCTTGGATCTTGGACAACTCAGCTTCGGAGAATTTTTTATCAAGAAGATTATTGAAATCAATGTCGACCACGCGACGATTAGTAACAATAGACACATCAAAATACCAAGATATAAATTTCTCAAAAGAATAGGCAAAAGTAATTAGATACCATGTAAAAGAGAGGAGGATACGGAGACCACCATCTAATCCAGGAATAGGGATCAAAGGAACTAAAGAGGGAACAGTAAACATAAATATAGCCATTAGAATCCAAGACGTGTTGGTAAACCAATGAGATCGAAGAGCCAGAAGAACAACTTCGCCGTCGTTTTGTTCGGCAAAGCTGAAAACTTTAGGAAAAACTAGAGCAGCAGAAAAGGGAGACTTAGTGTGACCAAAAATATCATATATTTTTTGAGCCAGAATGTTGTCGGAGGCAACAACAGGTTCCTCAATGACGGGTACTGTTTTTTTGACAACAACAGTTTTTTTGACTGGAGTAGGTTTTTTTGGCTCAGGTACTGAGTCTACGACTATTAAGTCGTCTGGAGCGATAGTATCGAGATCCTTGGATCGTGGCATAAGTGATTATATCAAGATATATTTTGTCGTGCCATTTTAAGGAGTTTGGTTTGAGTTTTTTGAGGAAGAAATTGAAGACCTGTGGCATAGAAAACGGCCCGATGAGTATCCCGAGCTTCCACAAAAGTAGCACAAGCAATCATCCTCTTTTCCCCTGGATAAATAATCACTGCTTGGCCACCTTCTGGCAATGGTTCTTCATTTCCTTTACTCATTTCAGACCAGCGAGCATAGCCACCGGGGGCGACAACGACACGGGAAGCAGTTTGCGAGACACCAACTCGAGGCATGTGGCCACCAGCGGCAACGTCGACACCAGTTCGAGTACGAGCAACCTGAACTTCTAGGCCAGCAAAGGGGTTGATGCTCGAGCCATTATTACCCAACTTATCTCTAATGTAATAGCGATAGGCAACACCACCTACATCAAGAACAACAAATGAGCCGTTGTAAATTAAAGGTACCGGGAGACGAGATTGAATATAATCGCCAGTAACAACCGGACTACTGCCGTCACCAGATTCATAATCGCCAATTGGCTTCTTCCAACCGGGATCACGAAGACCTTTGTCGTCCATTAATAATGCCAGAATCTTGCCATTACGACCGGCTGGCTCAATTAGATCAACCATATCTGACAAATGAGCATCTCTATCTGGATCGGATGACAAACCCTTATCAACCATACGTCGAGTAATGATTAAGAATGCTTCAGGGTTATTGGCAGCCTCGGCAACAACTTTTCTGGCGGCAGATTCGTCGGTTGAGGAAGAACCATAACGGGTACCTCCTAGAAAAACAGTAAGTAAAGGAACGGCAGATCGAACGTGCCACCTGGCGACATCGTAGACTTGGTTTTGTATATCTTGATCGGCACTGGTACGAACAACTGGGCGAGAGGAGTCTGGTAAAAATTCTGCCTGAGTAGTGGGTATATTTTCACGGATCATGGACTCAATTTCGGTCCCCAAGTTTCTAGACTCGATGGCCTCCCATAATCTGACGGCCTCAAGTAATTTACCAGAGTTCTCGAGACCCCAAACGTCTCTGCGGGTAGTCCCATCGCCGGGATGAGGAGTCAGGATAGTGGCCGGAAGACCAGGGAGGGATGGGGCGACACCTCTGGCTGTTAAAAATACATTGGGGCGATTGGGATCAATTCCTTGAGCTGTACCACCAGTAGCAAAAGTCTGAGAGATAACCTCTCCGGTGGCAGCATTAATTGCTAGCTCAGTAGTGATCATGGCTCGACTGTGAGTGTGGCCACCAACAACCTGATCGGGGCAAAGAGGATCGTCAACAGTTATTTCCATAGCCCTAGATCGTTCTGACCCAACCATGTTTTTGGCTGAACCACCACCACCAGCATCATGATAAACACGAATACGGTGCTTACCACCGTTTGGGAATTGTAAGGTAACATAACCACCATTGTTCATTATTGGCAGGTCTTGACCGTCGACACCTTTGAGATTACGAAACATAAAGTAGGTGGCATCAAAAGTCATATTTTTGTCTGCCCAACCTTCGTGACTGTCTGTACCACCGACGGCAGCAATGATTTTTCCCTGGTCGGCAAATGGTTTTAAAATGGCCTCAGCAGTTAACATTTGTTCGTCAAGTCGAGGGGTACCAGCAGCCATGCTGGCACGGGTAGGGTTGAAGCCTTGAATAATGTCTCCCAGCAAAACGGCATAAGTATTGGGTTTACTTAGTTCTTCGAGAACCTGATTGATATACTCCCGACTACTATCAGGGTCGAACATGTGTAAGTCGGAGATAAACAACAAACGGATGGGGCCGTTGTCGGGCATGATTACTGTCTTTTCTTGGGCAATCTTTTCGGATATTTCAATCATCCGACCAGGATACTTTTCTTGATGTTTAATCATTTAAAGTATTTAGCAGTCTTGTTGTTATACAGTGGCTACTACAAGCAATCAATGAGTGTCATTCCGAAAAGGTGTTTGTTAGAATTAAATAACCCCACAAAAAACAGAGAAACGCTAGGATTATTTTTTGGTTTTGAAAATATCGGCGATAATTGACTCAAGAGGTACGGGGATAATGTCAATGTCATCAAGCTGATATTTTTCTGCTGCTTTGGCAATTAAATCTGGCAAGAGTTTTGGGGCGACTTTAAACAAAGCACTGTGATTATCTGCTTCAACTAACTCCCCAAAAGGCAACGAGACTAAGTCGACAGAGTTGGCAAAAATGAATTTAACAAAACGGTGCTGATTGTATTTTTGCATTAGTACAGTTAACTTGTCGTCATAGGCTTTTTTGCCTTTATTAATGACGATAACTCTGTCACAAACTTTCTCGACATCATCCATATCGTGACTAGTAAGGAGGATAGTAATGTTTGATTCTTTCTGAATATGGCGGAGGAAATCACGAATTTTTTGTTTGGAAATAATATCAAGACCAATGGTTGGTTCATCAAGAAAAAGAATTTCTGGACTATGTAAAAGTGAGCCAATCAACTCCATCTTCATTCTTTCACCAAGAGATAATTTACGAACTTGAACATCTAAGTATTGGTTAACCTCTAAAAGCTGGGTGAGCTCGTTTAATTTTGTTTTAAAAGTTTCCTCGGGGACACGGTAAATTTGTTTAAATAGATCAAAACTTTGTCGGGAGGTAAGATCCCAATTTAAACCAGCTTTATTGCCCATGACTAAACCAATTTTGCGAAGATAGTCGGGCTGACGTTCGTTTGGGTTGTGACCAAGAACAGACAGACTACCGGTGGTGGGATAAATTAGACCAGTAAGCATTTTGATAGTAGTTGTCTTGCCGGCACCGTTTGGACCAAGAAAAGCAACTGACTCCCCTTTTTTAACTGAAAAAGAAATATGGTCGACGGCTGAGACATGACGATATTCTGGCTTGAACATATCCCTCCAGAAACCGTGTTTTATTTTGACTTTAAAAATTTTACTGACATTAGCAATATCGATGACATTCATAGCTTTATGATGAGGCGGAGGTGTAGTTTTTGAGAGCTAACCGCCAAAATAAATTTTTAATAATTAAACAAAAAGAAGCAACCGCGAGACAATAAATAGCCATTAGAAGTGGATTTGATTTTGAGAGTAAGACAGAAGCGGTGACACCAGTGGTAATTAGAGATGGTAAGAGGGTGGTGAAAATAATTTGGAATGGAGCTGAGAAACCTTCGTAGGGTATGGTTCGGCCAATATTGTATTCAAAGGACCAAGTAGAATCGAGAAGACTAGAGCTCTCACCGATCCAAAATACTGGTAAGGCGGCAATAAATTGAATGACGTGCATGGAGATAAGCCCACAGACAAAAACAATGAGCGCACTGATAAAACTATAAAAAGTGATCGACAATGTAGACCATTTGATGAAGAAGAACATGATAGTAAGAGAACCAATATTCTCGACAAGAATTCGAAAGAGGCCAATATTTTTGATGGAAACATAAAACAAAGAAGGAAGAGGTTTTGTCAAAATTAGATCAAGACCACCAGTGTTAACCGAGGCAATTAAGTCGATAATGTTGTCGTAACTAAAACTAGCAATGGTAAATAAAGCGACTTGACCAATGGCGAAAAAGACCAACATTTCTTGCTGACTGTAACCAGCGATAAGGTGGAGCTTTTGATACAAAACATTGATGTAAATAAGGGTGGTAATGGTATACAAGACACTACCAACCATTCTGCCAATGTTGGCAAATGGATAGGCTGAGTCTATCTGCCAGTTATAAACAATACTGGCCTTGAGAATTTCTACTCTATCGGAAATAAAATTCTTACATACCAATAGCTTCATAGTGTTTGATGGCCATATGCCACAATTTAAAAGTTAAGAGATTAAGAATTATCATCCAAAATAAACCAACACCTAACTGTAAAAAATCAAAGCCAAATTCTAAACTGGTGACGGGGCCATAGACCATGGCAGGAAATGGGGTGAATTTTAAAATGTTGGTGACGGAGTCGGGAAAGAAAGAAAGTGGAGCAATGGCGCCAGAAAAAACTTCAATGATTCTTCTGATTGAACCAGCGACAGGACCAGTCTCGGTAATGCGAAAAGCAAAGATACCTTCAACTAAATTAAAAGACAGAGCAATGCCAACAGCAATAAGAGTGGAGAACAGAAAAGCGACAATATTCAACGCGTTAGATGGTGGAGAAATAAACATACTAACGACAATAAGGATAATTGAAAGAACTAAACTTAAACCTTGATTGCCAACTGTATTGGCGTAAAGGTAGGGAATAATTCTAATGGGTCTAACTAGATAAATATTGATAGTGCCATATTTGATAGCTTTTCTGAGCTCTGTGCCAAACTCGGTACGACGGGCCATAACAATTAAGGAAACGGACTGGGCTACTAGAAAATAAGAGACCAAAGTTTTTATCTCGGAAATTGGTTTGTCTAGAGCAATCTGCCAAAAAACAACCAAAAAGATAACCTCCATAGTCCGACGGAAAACGGTGGCTAAGATCTCTGAAGGATAGGTCAGAAATTTTAGAAAATTAAATTTGATGACAGAAAAGTAGATATTCGTGAGGGTATTTTACAACAAATTCTAAGTTTATGATTGTCGGTTATTCGCGGTTAGTGAGACTAAAACAAAAAGCGGTCGTGAGGTTTTTCGAGGCGTTGGCGGAAACGACCTTGTGAAGCATAGGCTAATTTATAAAGATCATCCTGACCATCAGTAAGTTGTCGGCGATAATCTTCAATAACTTCAGCATTAACATCGAGAGCTCTTTTGTCAGTAAAAACTTCTTGCCAGTGGTGATCTACAACAGCCTCAAAACCACGACCAAGAAGTGATAAAGTGTCGCAGGCGAAGAAGGTAAGGGCATCGTATTGATGGGGTTCTCGGGGATGATCTGGAGTATAACCATTAAGATCAAAGTAAATAGTTGATGGGCGAATTCTGCCAGTTTTAAAGTAAGAACTCATCTCCTCAAGCATGTCACTGATATGAATAACTCGGGGAGGAAATTTGCCAGAATCTTCCATCTGCTTCATACCACTATTAATGATATCTAAAAGTGCCTCGTCACCTAAATAAGTTATTGGACCATTTGGACCATTATTAAAGTCCTGTAAAACCTGCAGATAATTCTTGAAACCATAATCAGAAAATGGCTCGGAAGCGACAACAGCGATATTGCCTTTAAAGACTTCAATAGCGAGAAACTGGGATTTGCCGGCTCGAGAGGGACCGGAAACAGCGATAACGGAGGTGAAATCTTGGGGACTGTTGGGATGATATTCGTTCAATAATCTATCGGTAGTCATACCTTCTTGTTGAGCCAAATAGGCAGAAACTATGGGCGGAAGATTAAGAACGCTAATACCATATTCAAACAGATTGAGAAAGTTATCATCAACTTCAAGGGTCTGAAACTCCTCAACCGGTCGAGAGTTCTCGTGGGCGACAATATTTTGGTGAAGACCGGCAACTGACTGTGGTTGACCGTCGACAATGAAACAAGGATTTGGGGTTTGAGCATTATCATCCTCAGTGTTGTAATGAAGAGGTAAAATAAGGCGTCTATTTCCATCAACAACAGAAATAAATTCGGTGATGTCTAAACCATATTGCTTGGCCAGTTCTGGACTACTATAAGAGTGGACATCGTAAAATTTATAGGTACGAGCAGTATCTACTAGAGAATGACTAGTTGGCTTGATGACTTCAGTGTGTAAGCCGGTATCTCTTAGATCTAAGGTCATCGAAGGGAGAGCTGATAGCCAAACTTGGTAATCGATTTTATACGGTATTTACGAAGCTTAACACTAAGACGCATCATGGTTTTCTTAATCGCTTGGTCAGAAAAACTGTCATAACTGTCTTGACCCCATTTGATCTCGGCAATCTTTTCTTTGGAAATAAGACCATTATTGGACTGCATTTCTACGAGTAATGCCTTTTCAACTGGACTAGATTTTCTGCCAAAGTTTTGACCGTTTTCGATAATAGTAAGATCTGAACTTATATTAATATCAAAACTGGTAGAAGAAATTCTACTAACAAGATCCGAGATTAATTCACTTTGAAATTGACCGTCTTGTCTGAGACCTAGACTATTGAGATCTTCATCGCTTGACCGACTAATTGCCGCAAGAGTAGGCTGGATAAGACGTTGAAGCTGAGTGTCATTAACCCACCAGCCCGGAGAAAAAGAATCTTTGAGAGAAATATACTTGACCACACGAGCCAAACCGGCCGACTGAGAGATGACTTCCTGGAGGTGGTCGGGGGTGATATTGGGATTTTTGTCGATAGATAGCAATTTAATGTCGTCCTGGGAATGGACAGG
>DDWP01000049.1 GCA_002345725.1 Candidatus Shapirobacteria bacterium UBA2283 | reverse complement strand
AGTTATTTAAAAAGAGATTGGTAGAGGTGCAAAAACAACCGTTTACAGTAAAAGACCTAAAAGTTAACGGTCAGGATGTGATGGAGATACTAAAAATTAAACCTAGTAGAAAAGTCGGTGATGTACTCGATGCTTTGTTTGCTGAAGTTGAAGAAGATCCAAGCTTGAATGTGAGAGAGGTGTTGGTGGAGAAGATAAAGAAACTAGGAAGTGATTCTTCCCACGATTAATTTCGTCAATTCTTCTTGTATATCCTTTACCCGCTGACCACGCACACATTCCTCACTAGGATCAGCATCTATTCGACAAGTGTATACAACAGGAGCATCTTTCAATTCTTTTTTTGCTTGCTTTAACTCTGCTCTCAGTTCTTTTATTCTATCTGGCATGTGAGGATAATAACTCTGTTTTAAAATACATCTTGACTGAAATTGACAACGATATATGTCCTATAGTATAATAGGTGGTGGAGATTAAATGGGAATACAGCCTAGAAACTGAAGCTAGACGAATAGTTCATACTGCTAGACAGATGGTGGTAGGATTCTACCGATTGAATGGATTTAATGTGTTGCCTTGCCAAGATAGTAATGCTGTTTATTTGCCGGATCTTGATTATAAAAAAATTAATAAATTCTGGGAAAAAGTGTCTAAAGTTGATGTATATAGAATGAACTCTAATATCGACCAAGTAATAATTGATGAATTAGTCGTAATGCTTGAAAAGACAAGTTGTCCAAAACCGGAGATAAATAAAAATAACAATATCTGGAAGGAAATAGAAGAAGATTTTTTTGAGACTGTAGGAAAAGTAATTCCAGGACTAAGCGGATCGGTCAAAAGTATTACTATACATCCAACCATATTTGGGACCAAAAGTTCATTTAATGTACCAGAAAAGTTACCGGGTGGCTTGATAGTCTACTTGAGAAATGATCAAGACTTTATATATGGACTAGTGGAATCGATATTGTCGGCCTTAACTAGAGATAGTATCTACAAAAAACTAGATGGCTCATGGCAGGAAGCGGAAATGTTGGTCGATTGGCTAATAACTGAGTCGGCCATAGGTAAGGTGATTAGTAAACATCATGATATAAAATTTTACGAACCAACAATAAAAACAACTAGAACAAAACAAAATGCAGAAATACTAAAACAAAGCGATGCTTTTTATAAAAAATTGGGATTGCCTAGTTTTGAAAAACCTTTTAAGAGTGTAGACGGACAACCAATGTTATTTGATAAAAAAATTATGGATTTGTCGCCACAAGAGTCATTGGTGCTGGATAAATTAATTGAAAATGAAAATCAGGTGACTACTTTTGATGAAATCGCCCAAGTGACTTCAAGAAGTGATGACGACTTTTCGCTTTATGCAATTTCAAAAACAATTCAGAGAATTAGAGATAGCTTGGAGGCGAACGGAATATCTGGATCTTTCATCCAGACAATGAGAGGGAAGGGATATGTGCTGAAGAATTAGTGCTTCTTTCTACCTTTCCAAAACAAAACAAGGGGGATGGCGACAGCGACAGAAGAATAAGTACCGGAAACAACACCAATAAGTAGGGCAGTGGCAAACCAACGGGTTGTCTCCCCTCCTAGGGCTACTAGGGCCAAGAGCATGAAGATAATGGTCATAGAGTTATTAATTGACCTAACGATAACTTCAGAAACAGCTTGGTTGGCTAAAGGCAGCCATTCAACTTTAATATTTTTCCTCTTTAACTCGCGAATACGATCGAAAGTCACAATAGTATCGTGGGTGGAAGCAGAGAGAGTGGTGAGTAGGGCGGTGACAAACAGAGCGTCGAGTTCGGCTCCAAAAAAATGACCCAAAATAGAGAAAGCGCCAATAAGAATAAAAGCGTCATGGAACATAGCCAGGATAGCTGAAGCACCAAAAGAAAAGTCTTTGAACTTGGAACCAATAAACAGAAGCAAGAATAGCGAGGATAGGATGATAGCAGCAACGGTCTTTTGCATTAACTCTTTACCAAGACTTGGACCGAGAGTCTCGAAACGTAATTCTTGAAAATTAGGATCCGCCTTCTTGAAACTTGACTCAAGCATTAATTTTTCTTCTTGGTTAATACTTTTGAATTTAACAGTTTGATTATTTAAAGAGATAATATCGACATTATTTTCTAAAAAAGTCTTTTGAATATCAGCGGTAGTTTGAAATTCCCAAACGGTACCACCTGAGAAGTCAATTGATTGTTTGAAACCCCATTTCCAGATAGAGAAAGAAGAAATCAATAGGAGTGAACAAGAAATGACAAAGAAAAGTGGACGAAATTTCATGATATTCATAGTTAGTTTTTACGGGCGAGAACTCTTAATAAATTTCTGGTAACAAAGACACCAGTGAAGATACTAATAAAAATACCTAGAATTAGAGTAACGGCGAAACCTCTGACCATACCACTAGTGTTAAGGAAACTCCAATTAAAGGGGTTAAAGAGAATTAAGCCGGTAATAATAGTGGAAGTGTTAGCATCCTTGATAGAGTCCCAAGCTTTACCAAAAGCAAGCTCCATAGCTATACTCCAGGGCTTGCCGTCTCGTAATTCTTCACGGAAACGCTCGAATATAAGAATGTTACTATCGACTGCCATACCGATGGAAAGAATAAAGCCAACCAGACCAGGGAAAGTTAAAGTGACTGGGATTAGACGATAAAGAGTGAGAGTAATGAGGCCATAAATTATTAATGCCAAGCAGGAGATGAAACCAAGATATCCATAATTACCGATCATAAATATAGCCACTAGTAGTAGACCAACCATGCCGGCATAAAAACCTTTTTCGACTGAGTCTTTACCCAGAGTTGCACCAACAGTTGTCTGCTGAATCAGCTCTATAGAAAGAGGTAGGGCACCAGCATTAAGCTGAGCAGTGAGAGACTTAGCGGACTGGGTGTCAAAGTTACCATTAATAACTGCTTTACCATCGGGAATAACTGATTGAACAGTTGGGGCAGTAATGACTTCTCCATCCAAAACAATAGCAATCCTTTTATTAAGATAGTCCTTGGTCGCCTTTTCAAACAATTTAGCGCCCTCAGCATCAAACTCTAAAGAAACTTCGATTTGACCAGTATTTGGATTTGGTTGGGGCATTGACCTGATTAGGTGAGAACCATTGAGACCAGTGTCCTTAAGAACATCATCAATAGTGGCGGTACTAGTAGCTTCTGGAGCAACGTCGATTATACCTTTGAAACTAAGCTGGGCAGTCTTACCAATTAAATCAATGGCTTGATTTATGTCGGTAACACCGGGTAATTCAATAGTCAAACGATGCTGTTCGCCAACGGTTGACAGTTGGACGTTGGCCTCACTGATACCAAATAAATTAACTCTTCTTTCAATATTGCCCTTAAGAGACTCTAGAGCAGAAGGAAGGTCGCCGGAAGACACGTTTTCTGAATTAACTTTATAAACCAGGGCAGAACCTCCAGCAAGGTCTAGACCGTATTTCAGATCAAGGTCTTTACTATAAGTATTACCGGCAATATTAATAGCAAAATTGGGACGATAAAAGCTTCTACCAAAAAGAGAAAACTCAGAGGGTAGATTCATAACTAGTGCCACGACAGACATGGCAATTATGCTCCAAAATACTTTCCAAGTTTTTTTAGCTACAGGAGGAGTGTTCATTTTGTTTTTGATTGACTAATAAGTGACAATTGTCGAGGGTGACCAGTGAAGACATAAGTTAGAGAAGTCTTGGTGCGATTGACTTTTAATTGAGCAAAGTCCCCTTCTTTAAGAGAGAAAGAAGCGGCAACTTTAGAAGGGATGGTGATTGCTAGACTATTGCCTGTCTTGATGACTTTTCTAAAGTTTGCCATTATTTCATGAAATTGGAGGGGTTGCCGATAACTAGAACAGGATACTTTAAAAAGAAATCAACCAAAACTGGATCTCTTTTTGAGAGACGAAGATGAAGCTCTGACCGATCCATGACCATATAATTTATCTCACGTCCAAGAGTGGATTCTTCAGGTTTGACTAGATCTTGGGTTATCTTTAAAGAAACGTCGCCAATAATCAACATGTCGATGCTATCTTGATTGTCTTGAGAATGAAAAGTAAAGTCCTGACTGTAAAAAAGAGCTCGTAATTTACCCAATTTTAGTCTGTTTTCTTGGAAACTAGCTCCGAGACCAGAATGTTTATTGGCCAGAACAACTAAATCGTAGTATAAGTAGTGATCGGGATTGGCCCAATAATAAAGACGATTACCTCTAGTTTCTTTGAGAACAATAGATGAAGACAATAAGTTATCAAGTTCTCGTCTAACAGAATTTATCTCTTCACCAGTCAATCTAACAAGTTGACGGACATAATATATTTCGATCGGAGAATAAAAAAATATATTAATTAACTTAAGCCTGGTCTGAGAAGTAAGAAGTTTTTTGAAACTATGACTGACCTTCATAATTTATTTTGTTACCAATTGGTAATATCTCCACCCAGACCATCCCCGGAACAAAGTTAACCTCAGCACCGGACTTGTCTTTATATATGGTTCGAGAAATTCTATTGGCCTTAGACCAGGTTATCTCCTGGCGACCACCATTCTGGTAAAGGATTCCAGTACCTGAGCCAATTAAGTCGTAGAGGAGGTGACCATGCACGTCAACGGCACGTGTTTCCTTGGTATATTGAACAACTAGGTTCTTGGTGTACAAAGGTTCTTGAGTGTTGAAGTCAATTTGCACCTGACCATCATTACTTCTGATGTAGCGATTGGTAGATGAATCGTATTTCCAACTAACAGAATAGTCTTTGTATCCAGCCCAAAAATCAAAAGATATGTTGGCGACAACGTCGGTCGATACAGGAGAGTCTTTCTGCTTAAAGCTCCAAGGTCGGTAGTTTTTGTCCCAACTAGTTTTATTGACAGTTGTAAGGTTGGTAAGACCACGGTTGGCAGCGACATTATACATTTCAGTAGTAGAGCAATAAACAGAGTGTTCGGTAGCTCTAACCTCACCGGTTCTTTCAGGCTCACGACGGCAAGCTTTGTAAGACAGGGAGAACTGAGACAAGTCACTCCAGGTACCAGCATTATTCCAGCCATACTGAGATATTTGTTCAATGGCTTGGGCTTTCTTGGCAGTGGTACAGGGACCGCCCGGAGTAGCGGCACTACAGTTGGCACCACCAACGTGAGCGTAAAGCGGATAGTCGGCGTACTCAGAAGCTAAGTCAAGAAAATAAGTGCGGGCGGAACGAACTGGACCAACATCATATTTTGATTGAGAACCCTTAGCAGCGTTACAATAAAAAATTCCCATGAACCGGGTAATTCCACCTTCGGCAACAGCCTCATAAACAATGTCGGCATTTTGAAGGCCAGATTGGGGACGAGAGTCAAGATGGTTCTCAATCATAACGGCCATAGGACGGCGAGTTGACCATATATCTTTCTCTTCTGAAGTAAATAAGTCACCATTGATTGGACAAACTTCTATCTTTGGACCTGAAACATTAATAGAGCCTGTTTTTTGAGGAGCGAGCGTGACTGCAGGAGTGCCATTAGGATTGGTGCCTTGACTAGTAGTGGGGAAAAATTGCCCAAATCCATAATATGAAATTCCGAGCAAGAATAGAAATATACCAGCGTAAGTGCTTATTTGAGTCAATTTAGAGTTCATTGATATGTTTGTGGTCTAATTACTAACTGTTTTGGCCAAAAGCTTAACTTCCTCGTCGGATAGTGACTGGCTTTCACCTTGACCATTTTTGATCTGCTTGGCATAGACACGAGTAGAATCGCGGTTATGCAATGAAGTAATAATAGCACCTGAATTAGTGTTATCCAACAGACACAAAACAAAACTTTGGTCACCACCCATATTTTGAAAAGGATTAAATCGACTTAAACCGACTTTAAAAGAATGCTGGACTGTGGAATCAGACTTTGTATGACTAATAGCGGTTATTTTCTTGTATACAATAAAAGTAAGGTAAGCTAGCCAAAAAGTGTTGAGTAAAGCGAGAAGTAATAATAAATTATTCATATCAAGTTATTGTAACAAAATACTTTATGCTATACTGATTTTGAACCTAAATGAAAGAAAGTAATTATATAAAAAAAGATTTGTGGAAAAGTTTTGTGCTAAGCTGTGTTTGTGTGATAGTGATAGGAGTCATGTTTTATTTGCAAAACCAAAATTAATAATTTATATACCTTAGGAGGTGAAGAAATAATGGCAGTAATAAAATTTTATTCAGTTAAACTGAGAAAATCAGTTGAAGTTGACGTGTCTCAGGTGACCAAGGTCATGTTGAAAAACGGTAGACCAGCCGCATCAGCCGTCGATCCAGAGTCAGGAACAAAAATGTTCAAAATATTGTCTGCAGCAGATGCAGCCTTACTTGCATAATTTTCTTGAAATAGAAATCCCCTTTCCAACTATGGAGAGGGGATTTTTTTCGATAATGTTAGAATATAGAGACTTCAAAAGAAATAGAAGGGCTTTCGGGATATCATGTCCTCACGGACACCATCCCGAGGAAAGTCCGGACCGCAAACAGTAGGGAACTTAAAAATATAGAGACGGCCGTAAGGTCGGGGCGCTGCTACAGAGACGATAAATGTGAAACGAGCAACCTTCCCGCGGAAATCTCAAGATGAAGCGTTAATATCTAACTGTTGAGAGCTTCAGGTAGAGAGAATAGATTGATGGCCCATAAACAGAATCCGGCTTAACTATTTCTTTTGAGGTTATTTTTTGTTGATGAGAACTCGGACAATAGTCTCGATAGTCAGAAAAATCGGCACAGCTAGTAATGCACCACCAACTCCACCCAGTTTAGCGCCAGTAGCAATTGTCAGAATGGTTACGACCGGGTTGAGTCCGACAGTTTCTTTCATAATTTTGGGTACAATGAAATTATTTTCTGCCTGTTGGATGGCAATGCCCCAAACAATAGCCAGAACGGCAAGTAACGGAGAGACAGTAAAGCCAATTAGTCCAGCTAAAGCGGTGGAGATAATTGGGCCGATATTGGGAACTATTTCTAGCAAACCAGCAATAAGAGCGAGTGGCAGAGCATAAGGCAAACCAATAACCAGATAACCAATATAAGAAAGTAGACCAACTACGACCATAAGAACGATTTGGCCATTAACCCAACTACCAAGACGATCCTCAAGCTGATTAAAGATCTTGACAATAATAGCTTGACCTTTACTACCAGAGACTTGAAGACTATATTTGTTTAGATGGCGCCTCTCGAGAAGAAGGTAGAAAGTAATAACTAAGATTACAAAGCCTGAAAATAGATTGGAAAATAACGAAAAAATTGTTTTGGCAATATCACCAGGAATTGATTCTAAAATCTTAAACTGCGAAGACAAGTCTACCGCAGTAAAACCAAAAAACTGGAAATTTTCTAATGTACCAGGTAAAACTCGGATAAGTTCACTGGTCTCGTTAACTAGGATTGGTACCATGCCAGCCAAGGCTACTCCAAATATACCAATAACCAAGATATAGACAATAATTATTGCCAGAGGACGGGGTATATGAACCTTCTCCATGCGAGTAATCGTTGGATTGATAGCTTCCATAAAGACAAAACAAATGAAGAGGAGAATGAGAATGTCTCGAACAGACCATAGAAGGGCTAATCCGAGGATAAAGGCAACGGTAAAAACAACTGTTTTATAAGATAACTCAACTTTTTGAATAGTCATGAATTATTGTACCATTTACCGACTTCTTTAATTATTTTAGCTTCGAAACCGGGGGTGGTGATGTCAAAAAAAATGATATTGGGGATTTTTTTGAACCAGGTTTTTTGACGACGAGCATAGGAATGCTCATGAAAACGCCAAATATCGATTAATTTTTGAGGGACGGACACAAGATCCGCCCCTACAAACTCTTTATAGGCGAGGCAATTTAAACCCGGATCAGACCCTTTATATTTTTTTAATAAATTTTTTATTTCGCCAATAAGACCCAATTTAAGACGGGATTCGACACGCTGGTCGATACGAGAATAGAGATAATCATTGGGAGCGGTTAACGATATGTGCAACGTATTCAATCCCTCTAAATCTTCCTTTGACAAGGGAGACTTAAAACTTAGTTTTATTTCTATTTTTCTAATTAAACGGTGGGGGTTGTGAAGATCAGAATTGTTGAGTAGTCTAAAAGTCTTAAAGTCTAAAAGTCTTAAAGTTAGCTGTAAAAGTTTAAGAGGAAAGTGGTTAAGAAAAAATCTTAATACTTTGTTGGGTTTTATCGAAAAAGTAGGTTGAGGATTGGTAATAGAATCAATATATTGACCAGTACCACCAGCAATAATCGGTAACTTACCATTTGCATGAATCTGGTTGATTTTCTCTACGGCTAGTTGACGATATTGCTCAACTGAGAAAGACTGATCTGGGTCGATAATGTCAATTAAATTGATTTTGACATCTTTGGGATGATCTTTACCGGTGCCAATGTCCATACCGCGATAAATTTGTCGAGAATCAGCGGAAATTAGTTCACCGTTAAGTTTTTTAGCAAGTTTTATGGCCAGAGAAGTTTTACCGGTAGCCGTGGGACCAGAGATAATTAGGATTTTTTTCAAAGTTGTATTGCAAACAAGATATTAACTGATTATATATTAAATTTGTGCCTTAGTTGACGAACATATTAGATGTGTATATAATATACTATTATGGAAATCAGACATATTCGTGGAAAAAAGTTCGGTGAAGTACTATTACTTAGGGTCAACCAGCAAGAATTTGATTACATTGATAGTCCTGAGTTACTTGCTAAAGAACCAAAGGCTCGCAAGATACTTAATGATCTCTTAGACAAAACAATATCTTCCAGAACTGCGGTATATCCATGGGATAAAGAAGTGGTGGTAGAAGCACGAACAGATATTGTATTTAATATTCAACAAAGAATCAAAGCAGACACCGGATCATCTGTCAAAATTGTTGTTAACCAAAACTTGGGGAAACGAACACCTAAACGTTAAAGCGGAACTCGACGATGTCGTCGGGATGCATAATATAGGTTTTACCTTCATGACGAAGCAGACCCTTTGTCTTGGCGCCATCCCAACCACTATTTTCTACAAAATCGGCATAGTTAACTATCTCTGCCATGATAAATCCCCTTTCAAAATCGGTATGAATAACTCCAGCAGCTTGAGGAGCAGTGTAGCCTTGACGGATAGTCCAAGCCCTGACTTCTTTAACTCCGGCAGTGTAATAAGATTGAAGTCCAAGAGTCTCATAAGCTTTTTGAATAACTCTTTCAAGACCTGAAGTCTTGACCCCTAATTCATTTAAATAATTTTGCTGATCGGTTTTGTCTAGCTCAGTAAGATCGAATTCAGTCTTGGCACAAACCGGAATCACGTTCTCCAGACTGGTTTTGAAGTCGGAAATGCTGGAATAGGTATCTTCATCAACATTGGCGACAATAAAATATGGTTTGGCAGTTAATAAGAAAAATTCTTTTAGAAGAACTTTTTCTTCATCATCTAAATCTAGATTGATGGCTAGTTTGCCTTGTTCTAAAGAGATCTTTAATTTCTCACCTAAAGCAAACTTCTTGGATTTATTCTCTTTGGGGTTATTTTTATTGAGAGATAAATATTTATCAACAGAATCAAGATCTTTGATAATCAGCTCGGTACAAATGACTTCAAAATCACCCTGAGGGTCGACACTACCTTCTTTGATAATATTTGGATCAGAGAAATTACGAACGACATGCATAATAGCATCGCAGTCGCGAATGTTGGTCAAAAATTTATTGCCCAAACCTTCACCAGTACTAGCACCTTTGACTAAACCAGCGATATCAACAAATTCAACAATGGCAGGGACTATTTTTTGAGTTTTAACAATATCTCCTAAAATAGGTAATTTACTATCGGGGACTTCAACAACACCAACGTTGGGATCGATGGTACAAAAGGGGTAATTGCTAGCATCAGCAACACGTTTACCCAAAAGAGCATTAAAGAGAGTCGATTTGCCCACGTTGGGCAAACCAACAATACCGATACTAATATTTGACATGAGGTATTGTAACCGATTTAGCGTCTTTTGAATACAAAACCTGTTTCAGTAGTGTACCTTTCCTGCAATTCCTTCAGCTGAGTAAGGGCAGCTTGATGACCCACCGTCCTTGGAATGACCAATGGAGTAGTTTTTGGTTCTTGGTAAGCTGGAGGACGGGTAGTTGCCGGAGGAGTTTTTTCTTGTTTATTTTCTGCAGTCATGAAGATAAGTTTATACGTACCAGTTACATATAGTCAATGGGGCAAGTTAGCTACTAGCACTAGTGTATCTTCTTAGAGAAAAAGACCAGAAGTTCAGGGAAAAAATTAAAAATACTAAAGTCAGAATCGTTGAGTAAATAATTCTCTCAATACTAAGAATGCCGAGTAAGGCTTTAGCAGGAATAGTCATAATCACAGTAATAGGGACGACATAACTTAAAATAAACCGGAAAGTAGCTCCATAGATATCGGTAGGGACAATGGCGGCGCGACCTAAAGCTCGATAGATCATGACTAAGTTTTCTATCTCGCTAGTCATAACAGCGAAGGCGGCAATAATTAAATGTACCGAAAAGGCGATAACTACACCATTTACAAAAACTAAAGAGAAGACAAGTAGGTTTGGCAGAGTAATGGTGATAGAAAAGTGAGCAATAAAATAAAAAATAGAAAATAGTTGGATGATAATCATCGGGACATCCAGAAAATCTGGGCCGGAAAAAATAGGACGAAAGAAAGATGGTAAAGGTTTGAGTAAGTCCATATCAAAGTCACCTTTTATCAGTGCTGGTCGAAAAGTGTAAAGGGAACGAAATAAAAATTGAGTTAATGTATCCATGAAACTAAAAACTAGAACAACGATAACTGCTTGAGGTAAGTCGTAACCACGAATAGAGGAAGTCTGGTTAAAAATAGCATAGATAGTAATAATGGCGAAGATGAAATTGAATATCTTACCAACCACAAAAAGTAAGGAGGCACTAGGGGAAAGTAATTGATTCTGTAAATTGTTCTTGGCCAAAATAGTCCAGACTCGAAAAAAAGTTTTAATTGCCATAACTTTGGTATTTGTGTTTACCTTTTAACCAGAGAAATTGAGCAACGACGAAGCAACCAAGACAGGCAACTAGACCACCCATTAGATGGGTAAGAGCCATCTCAGGTGAGGTTTGCCCAAGCCAGATCCTAACCGGATAATAATACATATACGGATAAGGGGTATAGTCAATAATCCGAGCCAAAAATGGAGGAAGAAAATCTAGGGGAACGTATTGCCCACTAAAAAGTGTGACAAAAACAACTCCAAAGAGAAAACGTGACGGCCAGGCATTATCCGACCAAAAAGTTAAAAAGGAAATTATCAAACTGTAAAAAAAGAAGGTGATGGTCGAAACTAGTAAAAACAAAAGGAAAAAAACAAAATTCAAAACAGAGGGAATTACTAAGACAGGTTTGAAGAGAAATAAAATTAGTAAAAATTCCCAAAACATGAAGAACAAATTAAAAAGTTTATCGACCAAGTCACGGCTAAAATAATATTTAATCGTCCCAATTGGTTTAATAATTAGTGAAGATAGGTTGCCATTTTGAATATCACCACCGATATCGGCGGTTCTGGTAGTAAAAACAAAAGCCCGGATAACATAGCCAACAACAAAATAACTATAAAGCTGGGGAATTGAATAAGCCCCGAGACTACTCTGACCAGCAGAGACTGAAGACCAGAGACTAAAGAATATGACGAAAGTGACAAAGACCTGAACTCGCCAGAATAAGAAGTTGATTCGATAGACAAAATATTCTTGGAGAGTATTGATGGCTATTCTTACATATTTAACCATTGTTATGAGTATAAATTTGGCGAACGATATCTTCGATAGGAGTATCTTCAATGTTAAGGTCAGATATAGGCAAGGTGCTAATAATAGTTGAAGCGACCTTGAGATATTTATCCTTGGGAACTTTGACCGAGTAGTTAAGTGGTCCGGTAGTGACTACTCGACCAAGTGGAGAAAGGTCTTTTGATTTGACGTTTTTTTCAAGAGTAAAACTGATATTTTTTGACTCGGTATATTTCTTGGTAAGTTGGGTTAACTTACCATCAAACTGCAATTTACCTTTATCAATTAAAATGACTCGGGAACAAAGCTGCTCGACATCGTCCATATTGTGGGAAGTAAGAATAATGGTAGTGCTAAATTCCTGATTTACACTCTTGATGAATTCACGGATTTTCAAATTAGCAACCACATCTAACCCAATAGTTGGTTCATCTAAAAATAAAACCTTAGGGTTGTGAAGTAAAGCGGCGACAAACTCACATTTCATACGCTGACCAAGAGAGAGTTTTTTAGTTTGAACGGAGATAATGTCTTTAATGTCTAAGGTGTCAACAAAAAAACCTAAACGTTTTTTGTAGTCGGCGTCAGAGATGTTGTAAATAGCTTTATTAAGTAAAAAGGTTTCCTGAGGAGGGATGTCCCACCAAAGTTGATTCTTCTGTCCCATAACAAAACCTATCTGATGAAGATACTCGGACTTACGGTCAGAAGGCTGGAAACCCAGGATATTGACTGTACCTGATGTAGGAAATAGCAGCCCAGAAAGACACTTTAAGGTAGTCGTCTTGCCTGCTCCATTAGGACCAATAAAACCTACCAGTTCACCTTTTTTGATATCAAAACTGATATCGTCAACAGCAGTGATAGTCCTCTCGGGACGATAAAAGATTGATTTGATAGAAGC
>DDWP01000034.1 GCA_002345725.1 Candidatus Shapirobacteria bacterium UBA2283 | reverse complement strand
CCGAAATACTCGGCTCTTCTGCATTATTTATAGACCCAACCAACATCGACTCACTAGTTCAAGCTCTGGAAAAAATCCAAGACAAAACTACCAGAAATCAATTAATTAAAAAAAGTATTTCCACCTCCTCACGCTTCACCTGGATCAACTCTGCCCGCTCCCTTCAAAAGCTGTTTGATAGGTTATAATCATTCTATGAATGAGCACGTCGGTCAAAGTTTGACTCCAAAAAACCTTATTCCCAAAATAACCAACCGACTGTCTACTATTACTCTCGAGTTCTGGCTACTAGTCCTACGAATCGTCGGTTATATACCTATCCATACTATTCGTAAAATATTTTATCTGGCCTCCGGTATCAAAATGCCCTTCTCTTCCACTATTCATATCGGCGCCAACTTCTTTAAACCTTCGGGCATAACCATCGGCCATGATTCTATCATCGGCGATCACTGCTTTCTCGATGGACGTGCTTCATTAACTATCGGAGACCATGTCGGTATCGCTAGCCAAGTTCTTATCTATAATGACGAACATGATATCGACACCGATTATGGTAATTCTTTTGGGCCAGTGACTATCAAGGACTATGTTTTTATCGGCCCAAGAGTCATCATTCTTCCCAACATCACTATTGGCAAAGGTGCCGTCGTCGGAGCTGGCGCCGTCGTCACTAAAGACATTCCCGACTTTGAAGTTTGGGGTGGAGTCCCAGCCAAAAAAATCAAAGACCGTGGCAATAGAAATCCAAATTATCAGCTCGGTCGAGCGATGTTATTTCAATAATGAAAAGATTTTACATCACTCTATTTTTGATTTTTAATGTCTGTGCTTTGACCTATCTTCTTAGCCCCACCCCAACTCTCAAAGACATTCCTAATGCTGTTAAGTCTGATTTACCAGGAGACACCACCCAGCTTAAAAATGTCTCGGCCTACTTTGGCAATCTTACTCGCACAGAAGTTATTAATTTCTATAAAGCCAACTACCACGGACCTTTTAGAATCCAGCTCAATCATCCTCCAGAGAAAGCTAAAGAAATAATTCGTGACACCACCCAATCATATTATCTTGAAGAAATTATTCTACCTTTTAAAGAATCTATTTTTGTCAACGGCTACGAATGGCAAAATGATGTTTTTACCAAGCCAGAAAAACGTTATGCCAATAAATTACTTCACAACAATATTGAGTATCAGACCAAGATCACCATTAAAGTATTCCCCACTTCAATTGCTCAAAGACTAATCACCCTCTTTGTACTTGAAGCAGCTATTATCTCGATTATTTTAATTTATAAAAACTTACTCTTTAAAAAATCACGTGATTAAACCTGTACTTTCAATAATCATTGTTAGCTACAATACTGCCGATATTACCGTTGATTGCCTCAAGTCAATTTATACTGACAAAGGTCTAAAAGATACTCCTTTTGAAATTATCGTCGTCGACAATAACTCCCACGACGATTCTGTTTCAAAAATTAAAAAAACCAAATATCCTCTAACTCTTATTACCAACAAAGACAATGTTGGTTTTGGTAAAGCCAACAATCAAGGTTTGGAAATTGCCAAAGGCAATTACATTCTTCTTCTCAACTCCGACACTATCATTCTCCACTCAGCTATTAGCCAATCTCTTGATTGGCTTTGTAGTCATCCCGAAAGTATTGGTTGCACCGGTCAACTACTTAATGCCGACAAAACTATCCAAGCCTCAGGCGGATATTTTCCCAATCTTCTCAACATCACTACCTGGTGCCTTGGTCTTGACGACCTACCTTTTGTCAATCATATTATCAAGCCTTTTCACCCTCACACTCCTCATTTCTATACTCACGACAAATTCTATTTAACCGACCATTCTCAAGATTGGATCACCGGAGCCTTCATGCTTATCCGCACCAATCATCTTAAATCTGTCGGCGGTTTTAGCTCAGAGTTCTTCATGTATGGAGAAGAAATGGAAATGTGTTATCGCTTATCTCAAAAATACCCTCAAGATAAATTTTCATATTTAATCGGACCACAAATTATTCACCTTGGTGGTAAATCTTCTCAAAACAAACAACTAATCTACGATCGAGAATACGAAGGCATACTCCTTTTCTTCCGTCTTCACCGACCAGCCTGGCAATATCCAGTAGTCAAGTTATTGGTTAAAATAAATCGTTTTCTCCAATTTAGCGTCTACAAATTAATCAAAAATGTTTAAGAATATATTTTTACTTCGACCACTTCTGGCTGTACTAGTTCTATTTATCCCTCTCTATCCAAAATTTCCCTTGGCTCATGTCACCGGGACTTATGTCGCCATCCGTCTTGACGATATAGTCGTCGCCAGTATTCTATTCGTCTGGCTTATTCATCAAATCAAACACCGCTTTCCTATACTCAAAGAACCAATTACTAAATTAGTTATTGCCTACTTTATCACCATAGTGGCTAGCTTCGTCACTGCGATCCTCATCTATCAGACTGATCCACCCAAAATACTTCTTCTCCATCTTCTGCGTCGTTTTGAATATATGTCACTGCTTTTCTTAACCATATCCGCCATCAAAAAATACGAAGATATTAAACATTTATATATCTTTTCTCTAATCTCTACCGTCGGAGTCCTCCTCTATGGTTATGGACAAAAATTCTTAAGTTTCCCAGTTATCTCCACTATGAATTCGGAATTCTCCAAAGGCCAATGGCTTCAATTTGATGTCTGGAGCCGACTAAGCTCAACCTTTGCCGGTCACTACGACCTGGCTATCTACCTCAGCGTTATGCTAATTATTATTGGCGGCGTTGCTGTCACTCAAAAAAACATCTGGCTAAAAATTCTCAGTCTAATCATCTGGATATTTAGCTACGATATGCTCACCCTGACTGCCTCACGCGTATCAATCTTCTCCTTTTTTGTCGGCATGTCTCTCTGTCTTATCATCATCAGAAAATATCTCTGGATAATTCCAGTTACCATTCTAGTTGCTTCTAGTATTTTCGCTTCTAAAGATCTAAATCAACGTCTTCTGGCTACTATTCCTGCTCTTCAACAACAATTCTTTCCTTCAAAACCACAACCCACTGCTACACCAACTGTCCCCGTAATTGCTGTAGTTACTAAGACTATTACTCAGCCAGTTAAAGGTGGCAAAACCACCCCTGTCCCGACTATTATCCGACACGGACCAATTGATGAGTACATACCCCCAGACGCTGATGCTGGTGTAGCTCGTTCCGGAGAAATTCGTTTTAATGCCGAATGGCCTAGAGCCATCACCGCCTACCGCAAAAATATGCTGTTGGGTACTGGCCTTGGCTCAATTACTCTAGCCACTGACAATGATTATCTTCGCAATCTTGGTGAAAGCGGACTGCTCGGATTTATTACTTTCTCCGCCATATTTATCTTTTTCACCGTCAAGACTGTACCAAAAATATTTGTTAAAAAGATGGACAACTCCAACAAACTATCTCTTATACTCTTTGCTTCTATGATTACTTTCTTGCTTAACGCCACTCTAATTGACGCCTTTGAGGCTTCCAAGACCGCCTATACTTTCTGGATTATGATGGGAATTTATTATTCAGTTCTTACCAAAAAAATATGACCAACCACAAGAGAAATATTCTCATGATTACTCCTTACATTCCTCGACTACATCAGTCTGGTGGACAAAGACACTCTTTCTTTACTATCAAGTATTTATCAAAAACTAACAACATTACTCTCATTTGTTATAGCCGCAACGAAGAAGGTCTTAAAGAGGTCGAAAAATATTGCCATAAAGTTATTATCGTTAAGAGAGGCAACACTTGGAGTCTCAAAAATATTCTTTCTGCCGGATTTAGCCTCTATCCTTTTCTACTAGTAAATTATCATAATGAAGATTTTCGCAATGCTATCGTTAACGAGATAAAAGCTAGAAAATACGACCTGATTCACTGTGACTGTCTCTACCCCATGCCCAATATCCCCAAAACTGATATTCCGTTAGTTATGGTTGATGTCACTATTGAATACGCCATATACCAACATTATGTCGAGAGCCTAACTGGCTGGAGAAGATTAGCCGCTCCACTTCTTTGGCTTGATGTCCTCAAACTAAAATATTGGGAGACAAAATATTGGAAAGAAACCCACACTGTCTTAATGTTTAGTCACGAAGATAAAGATTTTGTTATCAAATCTACTGGACGAAAAGACATTCACGTTTTTGAAGACGCTGTCGACCCAGAATATTTCAAGCTACCACAAAAAACCAAAAAGTCTACCTATCCTTCAGTTCTTTTTGGTGCCTCAAACATGAAATGGATGCAAAATCGAGAATCAGTCGAAATGATTATTTCTGACTATTGGTCACCCATTAAGAAAAGATATCCCGACGCCAAACTATTTATAGTTGGTCGTAATGCTCCAGAATTTTTTAATCGCTACAACAGCTCCGACATTATCGTTACCGAAGCCGATATTGATGGATTAAAAGATCCCCAGTATTACTATGAACATTGCTGGGTACTCCTTGCCCCCATGGGCAGTGGGGGAGGCACACGCAACAAATTCCTCGAAGGCATGACATTTGGCTTACCCGTAATTACCAATCCTGAAGGAGGTATGGGTAACATCAAAATTGAAAATTATCATCACGCCATTGTTTGTCCCAAGAAACAGATACTCAAAAATGTCTACAAATTATTTGATGACAAGACCTATCGCAAAAAAATGGGAAACGCCGCTAGAAAACTAATTGAAACCAATTACTCTTTTGACCACAGCGTCGAGAAACTAAACCAAATTTATGACCAAATCACCCACAAAAAGTAGTTCACCCATACTTTCGGTAATCATCCTAAATTACAACGCCAACAAATATCTCTCACAACTTTACGATTCTATTGTCCGCTCCAAATTGAAAGATAGAATTGAAGTAATTCTGGCCGACAACTCTTCAACTGATGGTTCATTTCAAAATATTCAAAATGCCAAACACTCTCACCCAAAAATTAATTTTATATTTCACGACAACAAGGGAAATATTGGCTTTTCCGCTGGCAATAATCGAGGCTTAAAAGCTTCCGACCCTAATTCAAAATATGTCTTGTTTTTAAATCCAGACACCACCGTCAAACCCAATACTTTTCAAGGAATGGTTGACTATTTTGAAACACACCCCCACATCGACTCTGCCACCTGCGACGTCATCCTAGCTCTCACCGGTAAGACCCAACCCGAATGTCACCGAGGTTTCCCCACCCCATGGAATGCCTTTTGCCACTTTTTTCTGCCTTTTTCTACAAAAATATTTCCTCGACCAAAGATCTTTAACGGTTATTTCCTAGGTCACCTTGACTACTCAAAGATCCAACCTATTGATTCTTGTGTCGGTGCTTTTCTAATGCTCAAAAGATCAGTTGGGGACAAGTGCAAATGGTGGAGTGAGAAATACTTTATGTATGGAGAAGACATCGACTTTAGTTATCAGATTAAGAAAAACGGCTTTACCATGTTCTTCATTCCCGACTATCAGATTACCCATTATCAGGGTATATCTTCAGGTATTAAAAAAGCCAAATCAGCCGCCACTCGAGAAACCAAGGTTCGTTCAGCTAAGGCTACAACTAATGCCATGAGAATATTTTACCGGGAAAACTTAATCCAAAATTATCCACCTTTACTACAATTCATTGTCTGGCGCGGCATCGACTTACTCGAGTTCTATCGCATCTTCAAAGCCAAATATCTATGAATAAAACTGAAATAACTTATGCCTTTATTGATAGTCAAAACTTAAATCTAGGTCTTAGTAACGATATATACAAAAATGGCAAACTAGTTTACAAAGGCTGGAAATTAGATTACAAAAAGTTCTTTATATTTTTAAAAGACAAATGGAGAGTTTCTAAAGCCATTCTATTTATTGGATATATCAAAGAGAACGAAGATCTTTATAAAAAACTAAAACAATTCGGATATGAAATCGTCTTCAAACCAACCGTAACAGACAAAAATGGTAAAACAAAAGGAAACGTTGATGCTGAATTAGTTTTATATTCAGCCGCAAAATTAGTAGATAAGTACAACAAGGCTATAATAGTTTCTGGTGATGGTGATTTTCACTGTCTCTATAAATATCTACAAGAAAAAAATAAACTAAAATTAATTATCATTCCCAACACAAAGTCAGCTTCATCTCTATTAAAAGAATTTGAAACATACAAGTTCAAAGTTGAATTCGAAAACAAAAAGTTGGAGTATAGACAAAAAAATGAGAGGCGTAACAGTGTAACACGTAGTTACAAGCTCGTTTCTCTCTCGTGATTAGGAAAATTATACAAAAAATGACCAAAATTGTCAAACAAAAACACATAGTTATCGACGCCAGACTTTACGGCCCCAAACACACTGGTCTTGGTCGTTACACCAAAAATTTACTCCTCAGCCTACCTCATCAAAAAGATTTTAAAAACTATCGCTTCACCCTACTTGTCTATCCTGAGTTAGCTTCCGAAATAGCCTCTGACTTAAAAGACAATTATCAATATGCCATCACCAATCTCCGTCATTATTCTATCGCTGAACAAATATTTTTACCCATACTTTTAAAAAAATTAAAACCTGACTTAGTTCACCTCACCCACCTTGATAAACCAATTCTTTATTTTGGCAAATCTGTCGTCACTGTCCACGATCTCATCCGACACTTTTCCAAGGGCTCTGCCACCACCACCCGCTCACCTCTACTATATTGGCCTAAATACTGGGCATATATGCTCATGACTAAAATAGTCTTGGCCACCAGTCACATTATTGTCCCTAGTGAATATTGGCGACAATACATAATCAACCGACTCGGAGTCGAGCATGGCTCAGTCACCACCACCCATGAAGCCGTCGACCCCTCTTTTTTTTCTATTCATAAATCATATATCATAAATCCTAAATCATATATCCTTTATACCGGCAATCTTTACCCTCACAAAAACATCAACGTCATTATCGAGGCTCTAAAATCTTTGCCTAACCTAAAATTAAAGATAATTTGTGCTCGTTCTGTTTTTCGCGACCGTCTCCAAAAAATCACCAGTCCCGATCAAGTTGAATTTCTTGGTTATGTTAAAGACACGGACTTTGCCAAACTTTATTCCAAAGCCTTAGCCCTAG
>DDWP01000082.1 GCA_002345725.1 Candidatus Shapirobacteria bacterium UBA2283 | reverse complement strand
TTTGGTGCAAACGCTCCCTCGTTACCCACGTTTATCGACAAACCTTCTCTTTTTAAAATATTTTTTAATGCTTCATAAATCTCCATCTCCATTCTTACATTCTCTGCCGCTGTTCTATTACCCATCGCACTCACACAGAATTCTTGTAAATCAGTTGTTTCGTCAGCATGTTTACCGCCCTCAATCATGACAATCATTGGTTTTGGTAATTTTGTCACTATCTCTAAACCATATATCTTTCTTAAATATTCATGTAGTTCTAGTTTTTGTTCTGCCGCCCCCGCTCGAGCTACTGCCATGCTGACTCCCAAAATAGCATTACCTCCTAATTTATTTTTGTTCTCAGTTCCGTCAAGAACAATCATCATTTCATCAATTTTTCTTTGTTCTTCTACTTCCGTCCCTATTACCAGATTGGCCAATATCTCATTGATGTTTTTTACTGCTATCAACATTCCCTTACCACCATATCTATTTTGATCTTTATCAAGTAATACTGTCGCTTCTAGGCTTCCTGCTGACGCTCCATAACTTACTGAGGCTTCGCCGACAAATCCATCTTCTGTGGTTACTGTTACTTCTAAGCTTGGAGCACCACCCGAAGCCAATATCTCTCTTGCTACTATAGATTTTATTTTAGACATAACCCATTATATCCTTAATCACTTTTTTCCACTGTACATTTTTATATCTATTCCCAAAACTTATCTTTTTGTTAGTTAGTAGTAGATCAGCATAGCCAGTTTTTTTATCAACCACAATTCCTTTTTTGCAAATATAAAACCAATAATCAATTGTATAAATATTTTTATAGACGTCTTTCAAAAAATCTAGTTTTCCTCCGTTATGTTCCATAAATATAGTAGGGGAGTATTTTTTTATAATTTTCCTCGCCCCCTCAATCACTTTTTCTTCATATCCTTGCACATCAATTTTCATCAAATCAATTCTTTCCTTAATCACATCATCCAATCTTACACATTCTACTTTAAGACTTTTAGACTTTAGACTTTCAACTATTTTACTGTTTCCAAAATTACTTTTATCCTTAACTATTCCTACTTTTTTATTTTCATTCCCCACTGCCTTATTAAATAAAGTCACATTTTTTAATTTATTTTCTTCAACATTCTTTTTAAGAATCTCAAAACAATCTTTATCTGGTTCAAAGGCATAAACTTTTTTGCAGACTTTGGCCAGAAGTAAAGTGTAATATCCAATATTCGCCCCGATATCAACAGCAATACTATAGTCCTGAGCGAGCTTTGCGAGTCGAAGGATTAATATACTTTCATACTCTTCATATTTCCGAAGGGCTATTCTCTGTCCAATAAATTTATCATCCTCTCGGTACCAAAAATCTAATCCATTTTGTAATTTCGTCTTTATCAGTTTCATAACCACTATTTTACTTTGTTT
This sequence comes from Candidatus Shapirobacteria bacterium UBA2283, assembly GCA_002345725.1. GTDB lineage: Bacteria > Patescibacteriota > Microgenomatia > UBA12405 > UBA12405 > UBA2283. Next base: position 6,548 of record DDWP01000082.1, on the reverse strand, counting down.
TTGTCAATCACGCATACTAACTTCCAATTATTTCTGCCCCTGTTACCGGCAGGGTCGTCTTTTCTCCTTTTGCTACTGAGGTGAAGTCAGTGCTCTTAACATGTGGCGTCCAGCAGCGTGGCGCTAAAAACCCAGACCCAATCTCAAAATATTCTGTGTGATATATCGCACTGCCACCATTATTTTCACCACGACCAATTAATGTAATCACTTGTCTACACGACCCATCTGTCCCTATTGACACCGAAAATGGTGTCGATTCACCTGTCACTACTTTTCTGCCCATACATTCAATTGTCATATTTTTATATTTTTTGTAACTTTGTCTTTGTCAGTTTCACCCTTTTATTATGATTAATTCCACTGTATATATAATTCCTTATGATTTATTCATAGCCAAACCTCTCCTGTCTTTCACACTCTAATAGAATTAAATCAGCTGCTATTGACCGATATATCTTTCTTGGATATGACTCACTTATTCTATAACCATCATTCTTTTGAGGACACATTCCCCCGTGAAGCATAACCCACATATCTAGGAGATCCCCTCCATCTTTAGTTATAAGACCCAGTTGAGGTATATTCTTTCCTTGTAAAGCTTCGTTTCCAATAGCCTCATGACAAGAATGTCGTTTACCTTTACTATCTATGGCAAAATAACTTTCTCCAGCCCCACATCCAAATAAGTTTAATCCATTTGCTCGTAAATAACCAAAATCTCTAAATGCATCAGTTGCTATACCACTTGTAACAATATATTCCGCGGCTCTTATTCCGTCTCGTATGCCATCTATCATTTTTTCTATACTAGTCTCAATTTGCTTCAACTGTTCTGGCTTCTGAGGTCGAAATAAAGCAATTGAAATTTTTGTATTAGCGTCTGTTGCAAAAGTATTTATAAATGGTGTTAGTTCTCCTGCATTAGTTGGGGTAACAATATAAGTTAGACTTAGTGGAACACCTAATTCCTTACAATAATTAATTCCCTTAAAGATTTTTTTAAATGATGGTTTGCCCATGTTTCCCCTCTCTCTATCATTTGTATCACCCATGCCCCAAAGGCTAATATTTATTCTCATATTCATATCACCTATTTTTCTTACTGTATCTTTAGTTAGCAATGTGCCATTAGTAATCAGCACATGGTCAGTTGACAGATCATGTGCGTCTGCTTCACTTTTGGTAAATTCCGACAGTTCATTTATATTCTCTACTTGTAGAGTTGGCTCTCCTCCGGCATATTTAACTTTCAAATGTTTTTTGCCGGCATCTGCAAAAACAGCTATAGTCTCACCGATTGTTCGCTGGATTTCAGATAAACTTGTCAACACAGCTCCTTTTCTACTCGTTTTATCCAGCCCCACCGCACAGCCAGGGCATTTAAGATTACATCTATCTGTCGTTTGCAAATAAAGCTCGCAATTAGGATCATTACTTCTGTCAATTGTAAACTGAAAATCATGATCAAGTAATTCTAACTCAGTACCTTCAATATGAGAAAATGCCCCGCACTTTTCCATATTTCTTGGCCTGGCTGTGACAAAGTCCGCTGTCTTTATTACAATTTCTTGAAATCTCATTTCATCTATATCTCTCCCAGATCCCACCATAAAGCTACCAGTGGATTCTTCCTTGTACCTTGGTGACATTATGGTGTTTAAACAACTCTAATAGATACCTGTAAGATATCTGACTTTCTCGGTGTTAGCTCTACCATACACGTTCCTCCTATGCCGGGATCTGCACAGTCACCATCACAACCACTAACCAACCTTACGGGTAACAATACTTTACTAGTTTTATTATCATCTACCTGCTTATCAACAATTTTTTCAGGTTCTGGTTGTATTTCAGGCACTTTTTCTAATTCTAATGCGTTTTTATCTTTTTCTTGATTCATATTTTGTATTATAAGCTTAATTGTGTTAATATCTGGACATTATGAGGACATATGTCCCAAAAATTAGCTTCATTTCTACTTCTGACACCGAAAAAGAACGTCTTCTTTATCAGACTGCTATCATTGCCTCTGGCTTCTACAACCGTAAAGGTTTTGTTATTAGTCCAAAGATTCTTCCGAATATCCCTTGTGTCGTTGCTCCAGAGTTCTACAAACATCTAACCCCTAGCTATTGGCACGATGCTGCTCGTGTCGGCCCGGTTTTACCTATCCAACTAACTGATCTTATGAAACGTGAAGTTTCAAAACTAAAGATAGTCCCTGTTGACACACAAATTATCGATAAACTTTCAGAGAACTGGGCTACTTTATCTGATAAGTTTTGGCCTGCTATTAGTCAACTTTTTCCTAGAGAAATTAAGTGGATGGGAGAAATTGAGGTTAGGGTCACCAACTACGGCCCCCGTTTTTCTTTCGGCCTCTTGTCTTCTCAAAAATTCCAAAAACAAATTATTCATCTTCGAGTTGATGCCAATCTCGACGATCTGGCTACTGCCATTGTCTCTAGTTTCCTCTGGCCTCAACAAGCTGACGGATCTATTTCTTTTAGCCAACGTACTGCCATTGTTGATTTTGTTATGTCTAGATTCGAGTTAAAAAAAATCTTTCCTCACCACAACTTAAGTAACCAGAATTTAAATCGTCTGACAGCCAGCTATCACCAACAAAGCTTAGATTATTGCCGATCATTAGGTATTTATTTTTCTGCTGATTGTCAAGATATTGTCAACTCTCACAATCAGATTTTTGGTACCAAAGAATTAAAAATTATTAATAAACTTCTCGATAATTCTGGAAACTTAGTCACCAACGATGATCTTGCTGATACTATCTGGAGTTCCGAAGAATCACATTCTTACTGGGCTATTAACAAAATGATTCAACGTCTCCGTCCTAAATTATCCCAAGTCGGTCTCAAGTCAGAATCCTTAGTTACTGTCCGTGGCCGCGGCTACAAATTTCTCCCTTGAAAAAACTATTAGCAGTCTGGTATATTATCTGCTACAATAGATTTCGACCCTAATTCATAATTATTAATTATTAGTTTCAATTTCGTATGATAAATCCAGTTCCGGGCTATGTCCTAGTCCAACCCCAAAAAAAAGATAAAACCACTGCCTCAGGCATAGTTTTGCCCGAAAGCAGTACTGATAAACCTCAACAGGGTAAAGTTCTCGCTATTGGCGGTCCTACTTTTCAAGATGGACGCGAAGTTGTTGCCCCAGTTAAAGTCGACGATGTCGTCATCTATCGTGAATGGGGTGGTAAAGAATATAAAGATGGTGACAATGATTTATTAATCCTCAAATTCGACGACATCATGGCTGTCATCAATTAATTATTATTTTTTAACTAAAGCTCTAGCGTGCTAACGCTCTAGCGAACTAATCTATGGCAAAACAACTCAAATTCGGGCAAGACGCCCGCCAAGCACTTCTAAACGGTATTAACATTCTCGCTTCAGCCGTTATCACTACTCTCGGTCCTCGTGGTCGTAACGTGGCTATCGATAAAAAATGGGGCGGTCCTACCGTCATTCATGACGGTGTCACTGTCGCTAAAGAAATCGAACTTGAAGACGCCTATGAAAACATGGGTGCTCAACTTCTTAAAGAAGCTGCCAGCAAAACCAACGATATCGCTGGAGATGGTACTACTACTGCCACACTTTTGGCTCAAGCTATTGCCAACAAAGGTCTCCAAAATGTTGCCGCTGGTGCCAATCCAATGATGATCCGTTATGGACTTGAGAAAGGTCTGGCTGCAGTTATCGAACAACTTGATTCCATGAAAAAAGAAATCAAAATTGACGATCAAGCTAGTATCGAACAAGTCGCCACTATCTCTGCTGGTAATGTCGAAATTGGTAAAAAAATTGCCGAAAGCATGGTCAAAGTTGGCCGCGATGGCTTAATCACTGCTGAAGAAGGTAAAGGTATGGGCCTCGAAACCAAAGAAACTTCCGGTATGGAGTTTGACAATGGTTTCCTTTCTGCCTATTTTGCTACCAACACTGAAGCCATGGAGGCCGTCATTGAACGCCCTTACATTATTATTACCGATAAAAAAATTAGTTCCATCCAAGACATTCTTCCTTTCTTGGAAAAGTTAGTCAAAATCACCAAGAACTTTGTCATCATTGCTGAAGATATCGACGGTGAAGCTTTGGCTACTCTTGTTGTCAATAAACTTCGTGGTACTTTCTCGGTATTAGCTGTTAAAGCCCCGGGTTTTGGTGATCGTCGTAAAGCTATGCTTGAGGACATTGCCGTCCTTACTGGTGGTAAAGTCATTTCCGAAGAAACTGGTGCCAAGTTTGACACTGTTGAGCCACTCGAATATTGTGGTCAGGCCGATTCAGTTACTTCTGACAAAGACAAAACTAGAATTATTGGTGGTAAAGGTTCCGAACAAGAGATCAAAGATCGTGTCACTCAATTGCGTAATCAAATGACCAAAAGTACTTCCGATTACGACAAAGAAAAAATGGCCGAGCGAATCGCCAAATTGGCCGGTGGAGCTATTGTTCTTCAAGTCGGTGGAGCTACTGAAGTCGAGATGAAAGAACGTCTCGAGAGAGTTAAAGATGCTATCGAAGCTACTCAAGCTGCTATTGAAGAAGGTATTCTTCCTGGTGGCGGTGTCGCTCTTCTTAGAGCTTCTTTTGCTTTAGATAAAGTTGTTACCGACAATGACGAAGAAAAAGTTGGTATTGCTATTCTCCGTCACGCTCTCGAACAACCTATCCGCATGTTAGCTCAAAACTCTGGTGAAGATGGTGGTGCTGTCTTTAATAAAGTTAAAGATGCTATCCTCGCTGATCCAAAATCAGACATTGGTTATAACGCCTCGACAGGGGAGTTAGTTTCCATGACTAAGGCGGGTATTCTTGACCCTGCTAAAGTTACTAAATCAGCCTTAACCAACGCTGTTTCTGTGGGTACTATGATCTTAACTACTGATGTTTTGATCACTGATATTCCTGAGAAAAAAGCCCCCGCAATGCCATCTGGTGGCATGGGAGGCATGGGCGGTATGGATGGAATGATGTAACACATACGTCATTGCGAGGCCGTAGGCCGTGGCAATCTTTGCAATCAAAATCCCCCGGAAACGGGGGATTTTTTTTATTTACTATTTTCCCAAAACTCTCGACACCAATCAGCCGAAGTTGGTTCGACTTTATCATTTTTTATCAACTCTTCAAATTCTTCTTTTGAAAAAAATCTCACCTCTTCCACTTCCTCTTCTTGGACGACAATATTTCCTCCATTGTATTTACCAAAATATCCATAAGCATACGATCTATTTCCCGGGTAGGTTAGTAGCAGTTTAAATGCAAATTCAAGAACTGTATCAAAGCCCAGTTCTTCTTTTAGTTCTCTATGAGCTTCGTCTTCAGGGTTCTTCCCTTTGCCGATATGTCCACCGGCACTAATTATCCAATATCCTGGATATGATTTTTTATTAAGTTTTCTTTTTTGCAATAATAATCGTTTTTTATCATCATATATCAATATGCCTACTTCTCTAAAAATTAATTCAGGATGACCAACCGTAGCACTTCTCCACACCTCTCCCACTACCTCATCATTCTCATTCACTAAATCCAATAATTCGTCCATTCGCAATTATATACCCTTATACACACTCTCCACTGCCTTCACCAATTCACTGCTTCCAAACCTGGCCAACAATTCTTTTTTCCAATTAGTATCTTTGATGGAAATCATCGGGTCGACTCCTCGCCCTTCTATCGGTTGCCCATCTTCTCTCAAAGTTATGTGATGTACTAAAAATAACGAATATTTTTCTGTATCAGATATTTGATTTTTCAATTCAAACACCCTTTCCACCGTTCCCCAGCCTTTCGTCGTCGTCCCCATCACCACTCCCACATTATATTTCTTCAAAGTTGCCGCCATCACTTCAGCCGTTGATTGGGAGTTTTCATCAATTAAAATCACCACTTTTTTGTAGCGCACTAGTGAGTTCATCCAACCAATTAATGTCTTAAAATCTTTCTTTTCTCCCTGCTGGTAAAACTGATAAGCATAACTATCAATCCCAATAAATGGCCCCAGAAAATAGGGGAGTCCGTCAATTGCTCCACCAATATTCCCCCTTAAATCAAGTATTAAGCTATTTAATTCCGGTCCTCTGTCGTCAACTTTTTCTGTCACTCTGGCAAACTCCTCCAAGCTCGTCGGTGAAAACTTTGTCAAATGCATATAAAAAACATTCTCTCCAATTAGTCGATAATCAATAGTTGGCTCCACCCCAGATACTTGATACATTTTTCTAGAATCTTCGTCTTTTAGAACCTTATATGCTTGCTCAATTTCTGGTGTTTTTGTCACCTTAGCGTAGACTTTTTCTACCTCTTCATCTGTTGCATTTTTATCTACCCCCAATTGAGAAAAATAATCACTGCCTGGGTTAACATTGTTAACGTTATTCGCCAAGCTTTTTTGCTCTTTTATTGAATACAACCGGCTTCTTTCAAATGGCGCCAAGTTGGCTAGCACCATATCCATTACTAGCGGAACCTTAGACTTGTCTTCGATACTTTTTATCAATATTT
>DDWP01000095.1 GCA_002345725.1 Candidatus Shapirobacteria bacterium UBA2283 | reverse complement strand
TACCGTTTCTTTATTTTAGCCCCACTCATTCGCAATAAAGCTGGTGACTTTCATGGTCTTCTGGAAAATCTAAAAAAGCAAGGTTACAAATGGATTCGTGTCGATGGCAAAATGATCGATCTTTATTCAGATTTTGGCATCGTTAAGACCAACAAGCACAATATTGATGCTGTCTGTGATCGGGTATCAATCAACAAAGATACTTTAAAAAATGAGAAAGACCTCTTCTCTCGTCTTGTCGATAGTTCCGAGCAAGCTATGAAACTTAGCAACGGTCTTTGTGTTGTCGCCAAAATTAATGATGTCTCCTTTGATTTTCCCGACACTCCGGTTGATTTGGTAGATACCCTTTACTCAGAAAACTTTGCTTGTCCTACCTGTAATTTGTCTTTGCCCATTATTGAGCCTCGACTTTTCTCTTTTAATTCACCTCAAGGTGCTTGTCCCGACTGTAAAGGTCTGGGTAACAAACTTCAGATAGATCGGAGTAAATTCCCCGAATGGAAAGCCAAATATCTAGAATCTCGCTACTTTTCTTCAACTTCAGATACTGTCCGAGAAGAGTTGGAAAAGTTAATGATTAAGGAAGAATGTTCTGTTTGCCATGGTTCTCGTCTCAACCCTGATGCGTTATCTATCCACATAAATGGCAAACATATCTATCAGATATGCCAGCTACCCATTGAACAATTATCCTCTTGGATAAATTCCCTCGATTCTCTTTTAGTCAGCGACAAAAATAAGGAAATTTTTGAGCCAATCAGACGCGAACTTCATACACGTTTAGAATTTTTGCTTGCTGTTGGTTTAGATTATCTATCACTCGACCGTGAAGCGGGGACTCTCTCTTCAGGTGAAGCTCAACGAATTCGTCTGGCTTCTCAGATTGGTACTGGCTTAACTGGCGTCCTCTATATTCTCGACGAACCAACTATTGGTCTACATTCTCGCGATAACGATCGTCTTATCGGTACTTTAAAAAAACTTCAAGAAGTTGGCAATACAGTGGTTGTCGTCGAACACGATGAAGAGGTTATTAGAAGTGCCGATCATGTCGTTGATTTTGGACTGCACGCCGGTACCAATGGTGGTGAAATAATTGCCCAAGGCTCACTAGATGATATTTTGAAAAGTAAAAAAAGTTTAACTGGGCAATACATGTCCGGAAAGCTTAAGATCGAATCACACATTTCCCCCTTGTCAAAGGGGGCTAGGGGGATTGAGATAGTTGGTGCCAAACAATGGAATCTCAAAGACGTCTCTGTCAAATTTCCTCTCAATAAATTAATTAGTGTCACCGGTGTTTCTGGATCGGGCAAATCGACTCTAGTTCATGACACACTTTATGGTGGTGTCCGTAAAGCTACCTTGGGTGCCTACTATGGAACTATTGGTAAATACGACAAGATCACTGGAGCCGAACATTTATCTGATGTTTTATTAGTCGATCAATCTCCCATTGGGCGTACTCCCCGTAGTAATCCAGCCACTTATACCAAAGTCTTTGACGATATCCGTGCCCTTATGGCCCGTAGTACTGAAGCTCAGATTCGAGGATATAATTCTGGTCGTTTCTCTTTCAACACCAAGGGTGGTCGATGTGAAGCCTGTCAAGGTCAGGGGACTATCAAAGTCGAAATGCAATTCTTGGCCGATGTTTACGTTACTTGCGACGAATGTCATGGTACTAGGTTTAAAGACGAAACTCTCGAAGTCCAATATAAAGAAAAAAATATTGCCGAAATACTCAATTTAACTTTTGATGAAGCGGCCGATTTCTTCAAAAATATTTCTTCACTCCGTCGTAAAATCGCCACTATTCAAGAAGTTGGTTTAGGTTATTTAAAACTAGGCCAGCCCAGCAATACTCTCTCGGGAGGGGAGTCACAACGGTTAAAAATTAGTCGCGAATTAGTTAAAAAAATAAATGGTCGTTTGCTTTATATTCTTGATGAACCGACCACTGGTCTACATTTTTATGACATCGATAAACTGATAAAAGTTCTTCGTCGACTAGTTGATATGGGTAACACAGTTGTCGTCATCGAACACAATCTCGACGTTATTAAGAATTCAGATTGGATAGTTGATATGGGTCCTGAAGGTGGTGAAAAAGGTGGAGAAGTCGTCGCCCAAGGTACTGTTCAAAATATTATCGACTGTAAAAAGTCATATACCGGTCAGTATCTCAAAAAACACATTATTTCTTCAGAGTAAAACTAATCTCACCCTCGTCTGTCGGAAATGATACATATGATCCCTTTCTACACAGAACCGCACCCACAGCTCCATTATCGAAACCTTCATTCAACGTGCCTGGAATATAATGTTCAGGAATTAATACAACTTTTTTTGCACTTCCTCCGACTTTATATATATCCTCATCAATTATCACTCTATCTGGCCCAGTACTAAGACCACGAAGACACATACCGGGAACAAGGAAACCCATATCATTTAATTGATCAGCAGATACATTCCCGTCTTCTAATGTTCTTTTACGCTTTCCCTGCTTGATTTCAATTGCCATAATAAATATTATAAGACATCTGAATCCAATAGTCAACTACTTTTTATCTGGGCACTTCTTTCTAGTTTCGACTATCATATTCCAAGCAGTCTCTTGTTTATCGACTATACAATAGTCTTTAAATTGTCCCAGCCAATCTTTATAAGTCGACTTTGTTTCGTATATCAAAGCAATCCGTCCCTCCTCGGCTGGCTTAGCTTTTTCATAAAATGTTTTCTCCATTCGCACATATTCTGGTACGTAAGTAATACTGTAAGACACTTCTTCTGGCATATAACCGTATTTCTTTACCCCGTACCACCAATACAAATACTGATTTGGATAATCATAGACTTCTGGTACATAGTTATAAGCCTTAAACCCCTTACCATTCATTTTTTCATATACCCAATCTATGTTTCTAACTAGGTTAGCCATATTTTTAGGATCATTACTTTTTCCATTTTCACTAATATATTTCTGCTGGTCTCCGACTGTCAAAAAAAAGCTTCTAGCTAAAAACACTATGACCAGTACATAAAATATTTTTTTATATTTTGCCACCACTATCATTGCTAGTCCAATTACAAAGCTATACCACACTCTAATTCCCTCTAGATACCACATTTTTAATTCATGATGATATATCGCTGTGTAATAAACAAAGGCGAAAGTGATAAAGCCAATCAAATATAAACCAACTTTTCGATAATTTTTATTGGCCAATATTGCCAGTAGCCCAATTAATAAGAGTCCAAACCCTACCCCATAAGGCAACATAAACTGTCCTTCAAAAAACGGAATAATAGTTTTCCAATGCATACTCAACACTTGATCAAGTGGTATTTTCTCTCCCAATATTGTATTTTCCCCAGTCAGCATTCCAATAAACAATTTCGTCATTCTAAAGTTATGTTTTATTTCAAAAGCCAATTGTGGCAAAAACCACGGCAACAAGCCAAATAAATAATTCTTAAAATTCTTTCTACTAAAAAGTACTACCAGAATTGAGAAAGCCACACACAAGCTTCCAAAAGCAGCTTCAAATTGAATTACCAGTCCAGCTACTATTCCTAAGATGATTGCATTTCTTTTAGTATTATTTTCAATAAAGTTCCATAATCCTAGAAAATAAAAAACGATAAAGTAAACTACTGCATTGGCATTCCAAAAATATCTTGTTACCGAAAACAATTGTGGTGACATTAGAAAAATACTCGAAATAAAGAACCCTAGGACGATATTTCTCTTCCAGAAGAACCAGTAAATCATTACTCCAGCTACTAAAAACCACAATATATTCCAATAAACCAGCGCCTGTGGATTACCACCACTGACCCAGAACGGCAATAAGTTAAAGTAATAATAAAATGGACCCAAGTTCAATCCAGTAATAGAAGTTGTTGGCCCAGACACTTGAAAGTCATGAAATCCCGCCAGTACTCGAATATCTAGTAAGTCTCTTGCTTGATCGTAAGTTAGGGCAGTATTAAAGTTATTTGTTTGTAAATATCGAATTGTTCCTGAGATTATTAAAAGTATTACTAGCAAACCAGTTAATATTTTTTCCTTAAGCTTCATAAATTCATTATATAATACCTTGTGATCAATATTAAGGATATTCCTTCAAAACCAGGGGTTTATATTTACCGAAATTCTTCGGCAGATATTATTTACGTTGGCAAAGCCATTAATCTAAAAAAAAGAGTCACCCAGTATTTTCAAGGTAAAGATGCTCTTGGTCATAAAACCCAAGCCTTAGTTTCCCAGATTAATTCTATTGAGACAAAAGTTGTTGGTTCCGAAATTGAAGCTTTGATTCTCGAATCATCTCTTATCAAAAAACATCATCCCAAATACAACTCAATGCTTAAAGATGATCGTAGTTATCAGTATATTTGTATCACTCGTGATGCTCTCCCTAAAATATATACTGTCTTTAGATCAAATGCCATAGATAATGTAGACCTCTATGGCCCATTCCCCAATGGCACAGCCGTCAAATCACTTCTTCGGACTATTCGTCATATTTTCCCTTATTACGGCAAAAAAAAACATCCTGTTACCAGATGTCTCTATTGCCATCTTGGCATCTGTCCTGGCCCTCAGCCCGATCCAGAAGTTTATCGACAAAATATCGGCAAAATAAAAAAAATTCTTTCTGGTCACTTTAAAACGCTTCAAAGACAACTAAAAAAAGAGATGGACTGGGCCTCGAAAGAAGACAATTTTGAACTTGCTCTAACCCTAAGAAACCAGCTTGAATCAGTTAATTATGTTGTCTCCGGCTGGCATAATTTAAGCAATCTGTTTGAGCAAATTGATTTACCAGAAGATAGATCAAGCTCAGCTATTCTCGAGTTAGAAACCACA
>DDWP01000084.1 GCA_002345725.1 Candidatus Shapirobacteria bacterium UBA2283 | reverse complement strand
GTTGAAGGTGAATATGTGGTTAAGAAGGGTGATAGTTTATGGAACATAGCGGTAGCTAATTATGGTGATGGATTTAGATGGACAGAAATCGTTAAAGATAATGAATTAAAAACAACTACTCTTGAAGTCGGTCAAAAAATAAAGCTAAGAGCTAAGGCTGAGCCGGTAAAGAAAGATACTGTAGCTGAAGAAAAAGTCCAAGATAGTAAGGGTGTTTCTGTTGACGAAAGTACTTATACAGTTGTCCGTGGCGATAGCTTGTGGAACATTGCAGTTAATAAATATGGTGATGGATATAAGTGGGTAATGATCTGGCAAAATAATAAAAGTAAATTATCTAGCCCGGATAAATTGGAGATTGGAATGGCTCTGGTGTTGCCCAAGCTGAACTAACTAGCGTGATAGAATAGTTTTGAAGCGGGTGTAGTTCACCGGTAGAATGCGTCCTTCCCAAGGATGAGAAGTGGGTCCGATTCCCATCACCCGCTCACCTAACTGTTTGCCGAAGTAGCTCAGTTGGTAGAGCAACGCTTTCGTAAAGCGTGGGTCGGGAGTCCGATTCTCCCCTTCGGCTCCTAATTGTTTGAAGTTTTGGATAAAATTAATTGGTGGCTGAATGATGTCGCAAAAAATGTTAGAATAGATATAGTTTATGGCAGAATTTACTCGCTCTAGATTAGATAAGAAAGCTGAGGACGAAATAACCAAAAAAACAATTTTTCTTGGTTTGATAACAGTGCTGGTATTGGTGCTAACCGTTGTTTTTGGTTTACCACTACTTGTTAGATTTTCTATACTCCTTGGTGATCTAAAAAATAAACAAGATAGTGAAATAGTAGAGAAAGTTATTCCCCCAATGATGCCGAGATTAATCTTACCCTTTGAAGCGACAAACAGTGCCCGAATTGACCTTAGAGGGGTGGCGGAAAAAGGGGTGTCTATTGAATTGCTCAAAAATGATGTTTCGGTAGGTAAAGTGGAAACCGATGAAGCAGGTGAATTTGTGTTTAAAGATATATTCTTAGAGGCCGGTGAAAGCATCTTTACGGCAGTAGCTATTAGTAAAGCTGGTGATAGTAGTGAAATATCCAAAGAACTGACCCTGGCGTATGATAATGAGGTTCCTCCCCTAACTATGACTAACCCTTCGGAAGCGTCTGTTAAAGTCGAATCAGATGACTTTGATGTGGTGGGTGTTAGCGAGAAGGGTGTGAGTGTAACAGTTAATGGCAGAGTGGCCATGGTTGATGATTCTGGATCATTTAAATTGAAGCTACAATTGGCAATTGGTAAAAATGAAGTAGAGATAATAGTCAGAGACCTGGCGGGTAACGAGACAAAGAAAAAGATAGAAATAACTTACGATATTTAGGACTTCAGAGAAGTACGAATAAGACTAATACCCAAGGATAGAGAAGAGAGTTGGCAAAGAGTGAGTGAATGATGATTGCAACAAACATGGTTTGTTTTAAGAGTGATGATTGTTTAAATAGCTTGAATAGGCCAAGAGCAAAAAGTATAAAGCCGATTATCCCGGTTGTAGTTAGGACAGTTAGGAGGCTACTATCAAATCCAGATCTTGAGACAGCTCCTGTGTGGCGTACTAGTGCTAGGTTGTTGTAGCCGTGGCCAATGATAGGTGACTTAACGAAAGTATCGAGAGCTTGTTGGTAATTAACAATTTTGGCGCTAATGGATGATGTTCTTTCAAGCTTTGTCCCCTCTCCGGCTGGTCGAGGAAGTAATAAAATCAAAACACAAAATGTAAAAGACAATATGGCAGGAAAAAATATTTTTTTGGTTTTAAGGGTGATAAAGAATAAAGAAATAAATAGAGATAGAAATGTTGAACGGGAGTAAGTGAGAGCAATGGGGATAAATATTAATGGTGAATACTTCAGGAAGTTAAAGTAGAGGTAGAGGAAGAACATAAGATAGATTAGGCCGGTGAAAGTAGGGTCAAAATAGGTACTGACTAGTCGATTAAGGTGGTCGTCCCAGCCTAAAGACTTGAAATAAGTGAAATCTGGCCAGAAATAATACTGAATTAAGCCAAAGATAATATTGGCAAATAATGACAAAAGTAAAATGTTTTTGGCGATAGGTTGTAATTTAGGTGGATAGATTATCAGGCCAATTAACAGTGTTAATCGAATTAAATACATCCAGGCGGATGGTGTGGTGCCTAGACCAAAGAAGTGGTTTATAGCCAGAGATATCCAAGCAAAGATGATAAAAAATAAAAAAGGTTTGTTGGTGATTTTTGATTTGTCAGTAGTTAGGAAAAGGAGGAAGATAAATAAATCAATGACTGGAAATGAGATGCCGGCAATGTCTAGCCTTAAAAGCTGGCCCATGAACATAACGATGGCGGTGCTGATGGCTATGATTGATTTTGCAGTGTCCATAATTTGGCGCGAACTAGAAATGAGTGGAAACTCATACCTAGAGCGATAATAATTCCTGGTGTGCCGTCGAGAAAACCGAGTCTAAGAAAATAGTTTTGGATAAACTTAGCTAGAGGATAGAAAATAATTTGTAAAATGTTTGTCTTGACTCCCCTGTTGTGTAATTCTTGTGATCTTATGTCGGTGTAGAAATTTATCTTTTCAATAAATGTTTTAAGACTGGAGTGTGGATGGTGGATAATGGGGAAGTCAAAATTTCTGACTGGTTTTGAACTTTGCCAAGTTTCGTGGACTTGATTGATGAATTGGCCATATCTTTTGTCAAACAGACGGAGGAAGTATTGGGATGAAGTTTCTCCGTGTTTTAGTTCTTTATCTAGGAATATATCAGAGCGAAGAAAAGCGTAATTATCATATTGATGTTTGTCGATATTATTTAATAATCCAATTATTTCGTTACTTGGATGTTCATCTGGGTCAAGCCAGAGGACTAGATTGTTGCTGGTTTTAGATATGGCGAATTGGCGTTGGGAGGAGAAGTCGTGGTTTAGTTTTCTTTCAAATAGTTTGATGTGGCAGTTTTTGAATTTGAGAGAACGGATTGTTTTGAGTGTGTCGTCGGTTGATTCGTCGTCGACGAAGATTATTTCGTTGATTGCTGGGCATTGGTCTATCCAGTTAAGATTCTTTTTTAGGACATCTGATTCGTTTTTGGTGAGAATGGTGAGGGATATTTTTGAGTTATTCATTTGGTGTGTTTTTTAAACGATGATAAAGG
>DDWP01000083.1 GCA_002345725.1 Candidatus Shapirobacteria bacterium UBA2283 | reverse complement strand
CATCTACCCAAAGTGCTTGAATTTCCATACCACCCCAAAGAAAAGAAACGATCACTCCACCGACGGCTTGGTCATTTTCGTCGTGAAGAAAAATAGAGATAGTCTCAGTCTTTCTGATGTGACCATTTTTGGCGTGGTGCGCCAACATACCATCGACTAATTTTTGTTTATCTTCTACGCTCGGCTCTCCTGGGGTTGTTATGAATTTTAGGGGAGACATGGTTGGATTATACTAGAAGTTTATACACGCCGCTCCCCGCCATCATGGAGATATGGAACGCAGTGGATGGAAATTAGGCTATACGAGATGGAAAATATCTGCAATTGCTACTTTTAAGATATAGCTAACAAAACTATACAAAACAGATCAGTCAGTCTTATAATGTCACAGAATGAATAATTCCACAATTTCAACCTTACCACCGCAAATATGTAAACTTTTATTTGAGAGCCCGCCAAAATCAAATGCAGGACAGATTTGGTTTTTAATAACAAATTTCTGGTCGCAATATCGGATATGGATTACAATCATGCTTGTTTTATGGGTAATTTTTGAAATTTTCACTAGAGACGGAAGGTGGCATTATAATTCCAAAAACGGATTCTCACCTTCATTTAATAGATTTATAGGAAGTGGGGCATATCTATTATTTCAAGCAGGAACGATTTATCTATTAGTCACTTTTTTCGGTAGTGGAATTTATTGCACACCGTTGCCATACATAATTCACCTTATCATTTTTGGTTTAACCAAGCTTTTTCTTTTAGCGATCAAATTCTGGGTATACTGATTTTTCGATTCCTTACTGGAAATAATAGGGTTACATTTACGAATGGAATACTCGCCAACTGGAACTACTTCTGGATGAATTGTGCAGTTTGATGATGTAAAAAATTGGAATGATACAGATTTATTCAAATTATGTTGTTTTTCAAAATAGAACCGAAATGATACCAGTGTTACTTTTATTTATTTAGTGTAAATTTATATATATGCCATCATCTCAAATTGTAGATGTTTCACTGAAATACCATGGTCCCGATGTAGATGATGGGACAATGCTAGTAGAAGATGTAGTACCAGCTTTACAAGGATTTTCAAATGCGTATTCAAAGATTGTTGCTACGAAAAACTTACCATACGAACACAAGATAAGAATAACCGGATTAACCCAGGGTTCATTTGATATTTCACTTCAGGTATGGGAGGCCATTACAAGTAATACTGATCAAATACAAGCTGTCGGTGTTGTAGCTGGCGGAGCTGTGGGAGTAATTAAGATAATTTTCGGTGTAATCGACATGATTAAACATACTAAAAACAGACCCTTACACACGAAAATTGGAGAAGGAAATGTAGTAATTGTTGTTAATTCAGATGGTGTAGAAAAGGAATTTCCCTTAGAGGTATTTAACATCTTTAGCGAAAAGACCATTGTTCCGGATTTAAGCAAAATAGTAAATCCTTTGGAGACAGGTAAGATAGATTCTTTGGATGTTACAGCTTTATTAGATAGTAAAACAATTTCAACCACAATAGCAGATGAGGAAAAACCGTATTTTGATGGTAATGTTGAGGAAATAGCTAAAACCCAGGAAGCAGAATTACAAGGTGAATTTGTTTCGTTGAACAAACATACAAACAGGGGGAAATTTTCTTTGACGAATGGAAAACAAATACTATACCAACTTCCTAATGAAAGACCAGAAAGATTCTATCCATTTGTAATCGACAAAGGGAGACTTATGAAAGTAAAAAGCATTGTTCATTTGGATTCAAACTTGGATGTACTCAAAATTGATATTCTTGATGTAGAAGCAATCCAGCAATCGTTAATAGATAAAAACTGACCAACTAGTTAACACATAATTTGCCATCTAAGATCGTTTTCAATTGAGTTAGAGGCAGAGAAATTTTCTCATTGATCTGGCTATCAAGATCCTGTTTTGAAATTTTTTTCCATTCTTCAATATCGTCAAGAGTTGGTGAACTTTTAAGTGGTTGTATTGTTATCCCGTTCATTAAATATATTTGACTGATCATCGGATCTAGATCAGTATCTTTATTAAAAAGTACTTTGATTGTAGCTAAGCACATATGTAATTCTTTGGTGTTCTTGATAATTTCTTGAACCATATCTTCACACTTAAGCATCCATCTTTTAGCTTCATCATAATCAATTGAATGTTCATTGTGTCCGGCGAATATCCATTTCGCCTCATGATAGTCAGAATGTATTGACGCTTCAAACCTCGACTTATATAGCTGTTTTGTTGAGAAAATTAGACTGTTTAACTTGGCATATACTTTCAGTTTTTTGTTTCTTTCTTCGTCTTTAGTAGAGAATTTTCTTTTTAATAGCTCAATAGAAAGTGTTGTAAACGAACCGAGCACGGTACCTATTAAGCCTGGCATTCCAAAGTCTTTTGCGATAGTAGCCCACAATGGATATGAAGTGGTAACTTCTTCAACTGTTTTAATAATGGCAGGTGTAGCAGAAGCGGTGGCAATCATTCTATTTAATTCCAATGAGTTCTAATAAACTCCTGTGCTTCACTTAGAGTAAATGGGCTAGTGGAATTACCGGTCCGGGCAAAGAACTCCTCTTTGTCTTGATACTTCACATATACAGGTTTTGGTGATTTGATAGCGGTTACTAAACAAACATCTTTTCCTTCAATTTTGTCGAACAGGAACCTGACATATTGAACAAACTCTATACCCAATGAGGCTTTGATTAGTTGGACCACATGAGTTTCAAACTTATCTCTATTTCCGTTTTGAAGAGTTTGGTAATCATTTTCCAAACCAAGAACATTGCCATTATCCTCTACTCCAATTATTAGCTGTCCACCTTCGGAGTTCATAAATCCGGCGAGAGTTTTCATTATCACTTTTTCCAAATCTTTGTTTTCTTTACCTTGCTTAACATCCCACCTTAAAGAAGATTTAAATTCAAGATTCTGTCCTTCACCTTCTTTAATTAAGGATTTTATTGATACTTTTTGACTAAGTTTTTTGTAAACCTTTTTGAGCATCCAATCGGAAACAACTGCTTTAAAGTCAGGATTATTCATAATCTTATTAAAGATTTCCTGATTCTGTTCCATCCGGTCAATGATTTTATCGACGAATACTTCATTAAAACCATATTTAAAATTACCGATCTCGTTATTTAATGCTTGTTTTTGGAGTTTTTGATCTGCGATTAACTCTTCTTCAATTTGGTCAAAGAAAAGTTTATCTGCTTCACTAAACTCAGTTCCGAACCTATCGTTTAATGTTTTGATTATCTCTGATAGTTTGGATTTTTCATCCTCACCAGTGGAAGCATTACCAGAGTCACCCATTATTCCGGGGAGATTTACCTCCCCTTCTTTTGATAGCTCAACTGATCCCTCTGAAATTTTTTGAAGTTTGTAATACTGCAAGGCAATCTCATCATTTAATTCCAAGTTATTATTATTTTTTCTTGGTAAAGCATTTCTCAATAATCGGGCAAAAACATAAAGTTTTTCCAGTTGAGTATCTGTAAATGGCATTATCTGGGAAAGAAAAGCATAGGTTCTGATAAAGGCAGTCAACGTCTTTTTAAATTCTTCTTTTTTTGTTTCATCAAGTGCAATATACCTTTCAATGGCTGGTTGAATTAGTCTGTAAAGTTCAGCTTGGTCAGCTCTGGTTTGTTTAGGCTTAAAGAATACTTTTGAAAAACTGTCAACCTCTGATTGCCAGAAAATTCCGGTTTCTTCTAACTGATGTTTTAGGTCATAAAGATGATTTGGGTTGGCTGTTTCTTCAAGAGAAGTAAGCTCATAGTAAGGCTGAAAAGATTCGTAAATTGTTGCTTGGTCGTTCACAAAATCTAAGACAAAGGTATCTTCTTTTCCGGGAGCAACTCGATTTAATCTTGATAATGTTTGAACTGCGGCTACACCTGATAATTTTTTATCAACAAACATGGTATGTAGAAGTGGTTGATCAAACCCTGTTTGATATTTATCGGCGACTAACAGTATCTTGTATTCGTCAGCATTGAACTTTTCGGATAGTTCTTTCTCTCTAAAACCATTCATTTCTACTTCTTTATATTCAGCTCCGGAATCTTTGTCGATAACAGTACCAGAAAAGGCAACGAGAGTTCTAATGTCAGTATAGTTTTTTTCTTTAAGGTACTTATTAAATTCGAGATAGTACCTAACAGCGTGCATCCGTGAACTAGTTACCACCATTGCCTTAGCTTTACCACCAATTCTTTTCATAGTGACTCTTCGGAAGTGTTCAACCATTACTTCGGTCTTTTGAGATAAATTATGGGGATGTAGTGAGAGGAATCGGGCAATGGCTCTATTAGCCTTATCCTTACTTATTTCCGGATCATCTTCAATTTCTTTGGATAAACGGAAGTAGGTTTTGTAAGTGGTGTAACTTTTTAAAACATCGAGAATAAATCCTTCTTCAATGGCTTGTCTCATTGAATAGAGATGGAATGGTCTAGGCTTGCCGTCTTTGCCAACTTCACCAAAGACTTCTAGGGTTTTAGCTTTAGGAGTAGCGGTGAATCCATAAAAACAAAGATTGGATTGCTTACCTCTGGATGCCATTGATTTTCTAATTTCATCTTCGGCCGTTTCGACTTCTGCTAAATCTTCGGGGTCTTCCGATTCGTGTAGACCGAAAGTCAAAACTTCTTTCATCTGTTTACTGGTTTCTCCGCCTTGTGAACCGTGGGCCTCGTCTACAATCACAGCATACTTTTTGGCTTCCAACTCGTCAATTTGATCCAAGACGAAAGGAAATTTCTGGACCGTGGTAATGATGATTTTAATTCCTTTTTTCAAAGCATCAGCTAATTGAGCAGAATCTTTGTCGATCTTTTGAACAACACCCTGCTTATGATCAAACTGATAAATCGTATCTTGAAGTTGTTTGTCTAGGACCACTCTATCGGTGACTACAACAACTGAATCGAAAACTGATTGATCTAAATCATTATGTAAATTTGCAAGACGGTAGGCTAACCAAGCAATCGAGTTGCTCTTTCCACTTCCGGCACTATGTTCAATTAAATAATTTTTTCCAGTTCCATTTCTTTTGGTATCGTTAACCAACTTTCTCACTACATCAAGCTGGTGGTAGCGAGGAAAGATTATTTTCTCTTTAGTAATAATTTTTCCTTCGGTTTTTATTTCTTTTTTCTCTAGGTGAATATATTTAGCAATAATATCCATCCAACTATCTTTATTCCAAATTTCTTCCCAGAGATACGATGTCTGGTAGCCGGATTCGACCGATGGATTGCCAGCTCCGTTATTTAGACCCTTATTAAAAGGCAAAAACTTAGTATTTTCACCATTGAGTTGAGTGGTCATATAGACCAAATTCGGATCAACAGCAAAATGAACTAAAGCCCTTTTTTTGAATTGAAAAAGTGATTCTCGGACATCTCTGGTGTAGATATATTGTTTTTGAGCATTTTCAACAGTCTGTCCGGTAAATGGGTTTTTTAATTCAGCAGTAGCGACAGGTAAACCATTGATAAACAATACTAGATCTACTGATTTATCAGGATCTTTTTCGCTAAAGTGAACCTGACGAGTAACGGAGATAATGTTTTGATCATATTTTTCTTTAGTCTCCTGATTGAGGCTAGATTCTGGTTTGAAATACGCAAGATTAAGATGGACGCCATAATCAGTAATACCGTTTCGCAAACAATCAAGGGTTCCTCGTAAATCTAACTCTTTAATTAACCGTTGGATTAGTCGGTCCTGATACTCATCTTCCCCGTGTACCTTGATTAGTTGGTCAATTTCATCCGGTTGAGAGTCGAGTAAAAAAGAGAATAGTTGATTGGTATCGAGTGCTAGATCAGGAATGAAATCAACAGGATTGCCTTCTATATAACCACCGCTTGAAACTAGTTTTTCAACAATGTTAGTTTCAAAAGTATTTTCATTTAATATATTAGACATAGTTGTATTTTATCCCACTTTCTGGAATTTTCTCATCTCTAACATCAATTTTTCCAGTGACTATATTTGAAATGAGTGTTTTCCGATACTCAGTTAAAAAGTAATTTTGTTTTTTGGTCTTTTGGATTAAATTTTCGATTGGTTTCAGTTCCTTATCTAAGTGAGTTGCGATTTCCTCTTGCTCTTCTAAAGTAGGAGGTAGGGCAATGAATAAATTATTCAAAGTATTTATTGTCAGTTGGTTTATAGTGG
This sequence comes from Candidatus Shapirobacteria bacterium UBA2283, assembly GCA_002345725.1. Lineage (GTDB taxonomy): Bacteria > Patescibacteriota > Microgenomatia > UBA12405 > UBA12405 > UBA2283. Next base: position 6,496 of record DDWP01000083.1, on the reverse strand, counting down.
ACGATGAGAACAACCCGGATTGAGATTTAAAAACTTGGGAATTGAAGAACTTAGAAAGAAATTTCCAGTATTCACTCCTAAAGACTGTCATGAAGGCACCAAAGGTGCTTCCAATTATTTCACCAGTTATAACTATGTTTTTTCCGATTAAGGAACTACTTCCGTTTCTGGAACAGATGAGAATGTCTCCGGTCTTTGTTTTTAATGTCTCAGGAATCTTCTTGTTGATATATACATTATCTTTAAGCGAAAGCACCCCTTTTTGAATGTTAGATGATCGTAACACCAATGTCCCATTACCTTCATCTACAACATTGTCTGGTGAGTAAGTAATACCGATAATTGATTTTCCAATAAACTTTAATTTAAGTATCCTCCACTTTTCTGGGACCATCCCCAACCATTCTATACCACTATTTTTCATATCCGCACCATTGTTCAATCCTTTAGTTACTGCATTATTTGTTATTACTGACTTTTGTTCTTCAAAAAGTTTTATTAACTTTTCGTTGTTTTTAATCAAGTTATCAATAAGGCTGGTTTTATAGTCCAAATACAAGGCTATTTTAGTTTGTGTTGAAGAGTTTGGAAGATAAACTTTATTTTGTATAAAGTCGGATACTTTAAGCGTTGGTTGGATAACATTTTTATTTGAGGCACTAATATATTTTTGAAAATGGTATGACGATAAAATAAAATATAAATACATAGGGTTATCACTTCCTGCTCTTAACCCAACAATGTTTTGAGCGATACAAGCACGTTGACTTTCGTCATAGATGCACGTTTCACCGGTTGAGCCGACCGTACCTATCAATATGTCATTCTTTTTAATATGTCCTCTAAACCAACTTTTATAAACATCCTCAGAAACAAATTTGTCAGTGTTGTAGGAGGGAACCTTTTTTCCACTAATATGTTTAATTTCTAGTAAAGGTATTCCTGACTCAGATATAGGTGGAGTCTTGCCTCTATTATCGACAACGTATTGAAAGACAAACTTTAGCTTTCTAAAATTCCACTCTTCGGGTATTTCTTTTACCCAGACCACATCCGTACTTTTATATTTTTGATATGTCTTTAACATTTTAGTCGAAGTGTTTTTTAATATAGCTAACTAACTCCGGTCCTTCTAATTGATCCACAGAAGGGTTTGTCCGAACATAAAATTCTTTACCATTCAGATAGCATGGATCCTCTGATGCCTTACAGGTTACTATCAACACTTTTTTACCATAAACATCTGCAATCTCCCAATCAATAAACTGATAGTACTTTTCTCCAATTTTTTCTTTGATATTGTTTTTGAAATTTAGAAGATATTTATCATCGCTCGTAAAACAATCCCTTTCTATACCTTTAATAATTCCACTGTCTTCAACCCCAACTAGCAATGTACCCCCATCAGAATTTAGGAAAGCAACGATATTTTTCAATGAGGAATTAACTATGAACTGTTCTTTCTTATTGGTTTTAATATCAGTCGAGAAAGTTTGTTTAAATTCAAGGGTCTTTGACTCTCCTTTTCTGATTAAAGATAGGATCTGATCTGCTTTATTTAATTTTCCTAAGTCGTTTAAAACGCTACTGATTAAACCTTGGATATTCTTCGCCCCATTCGGATTCAAAGACAGTTCTTCTTTGAACTCATCTAGGACCTTTTCTAGATTATTCAACTTCAGATCTGTATCTATAAGTAGATTTTGTGTTTCCTTATCGGGGACTGGTAATTGTATATTTTCAAGATCAGATTTATTTATATGAGGGATATATGAACTTACAAGAAGGGAACTTAGCAATAATCTCCCCATTTTTGACTTAAAAAAGATTCTCAAATACTCAGCCTCAACAATATCTTTGTTAAGAACTATTTGATAGTAATTCTGATGTTTGAGCGTAGCTCTATTTAGGTTAGATATAACTGGTGATGGTCCCAGTTTTGGAATATATATCGAATTATTTTTGTTTACAAAATTTTCTCTGGTAGAGCCAATGCTGAGGCTAACTTCCGAAAGGTTCCAGCTTTTGTACTCTTTGTATTGTGTTTTTAATTTGTCTATTTCGCTTGTAGTCTTGAAGTTTTCAAAAGAAGTAAAGTTATTTCGGTTTATAAAGAGCCCCTCGTTTAGATTTGCGGAGCCTACATTGTTCTTTAGGCTGTCGACTATATTATCAATTTCAGAGCTTTGGTCTACTTCTGCAACAAAAATATCCTTATTTCTATTCTTACTAATTAGAATTATCACTGGTTTTATAGCAGTCTGTGGATAAAATAAATTACTTGGAAAACCAAACACAGCGTTTATTGACATACCAAGTCGGTCCAACGCTCCAATGAACTTTTTCCCTAAATTAGAGTAAAGAATGTTTGGTGTTACTAGAAATAAACCTATTCCAGACTCGCTAATGAGGGGAAGAGATTTTAGGATAAATATGTGATCTTGTGATAAAAGCTCTGTCTTACCATCACCAGAGATTTTATATTCTACTGGTTTCATCCCTATCGGGAAAATTCCAAAAACTAAATCTTTTTTTTCTGTACTTTTACCAATTTTTTCAATTACCTCTGAATAGTTACCAGTTATGGAAGTGGTACAAGATAAATTCTGAAAATTATCAAAGTTAGTAGCATTTATTAAAATGTCATCGCTGTATAAATAAGATTTTTTGATTGCTTTGACAAACGAATTTAGTATTGTACCTGCATTGTTTTTGTCAATTTTATTAGTCATGGTTATAATGCTAGTCAAGAATGTTTTTTAATAATCCATCACTTTCCTTTTCTAGTTCTAGAATGTCTTTGGTGATTTCTTCAAGCGATCTTAGTGGTTTGTACTCATAAAAAAACTTAGTAAAGTTTATTTCGTAACCGACTTTTGTTTTGGTTTCATCAATCCAAGCATCAGGTACAAATGGTTTAACTTCTCTTTCAAAATACTTCTGGATGTTTTCTTTGAGAGGTACATTTTCGGTGTCCCTTAATTTAGGATCGGCTTTTGGTTTGCCTTTGGCGTCTTTAATGGCTTCCCTTTTTTCATCAACCGTTGGTCTTTCAACAGTTATTTGGGAATAACCAAAATCATTATTATCAAACACTTTGGAAAACTTAGATTCTTTAAAATCTCCATACAAACTAACAATCTTATCCATATCATCCGGTCCAATTTCATGCCTTTTATTTCCTAAGCTCTTGCTCATTTTCTTGAAGAAAGATACAGCATTTATTAAATGGATCTTTCCTTTTCTTTCCGTTGGTTTTCTATTTGTAACGACCCAAATATATGTGGATATTCCGGTGTTATAAAAAAGTTGATCTGGGAGAGCTACAATAGCTTCGAGCATATCGTTTTCAATAATCCACCTTCTTATCTCGCTAGGTCCACTACCAGCACTACCAGAGAAAAGTGGAGAACCATTAAATACAATCGCCAGCCGAGAACCTCCATTAGTGGGTTTCATTTTTGAAACCATGTGTTGAAGAAAAAGCATAGATCCATCACTAATACTCGGTAGACCAGCTCCAAACCTACCTCCAAATCCTAGATCTTCATACTCTTGCTTAACCTCTTTTTCGGCCTTTTTCCAGTTAACTCCGAACGGAGGATTTGAAAGCATATAATCAAACTTCTCGGTTCTTAACTGATCGTCCCTTAAAGTATCACCAAGTTTCACATGGTCCGGGTCCTGAACTTTTATCAGCATATCTGACTTACAAACGGCATAAGATTCTGGGTTAATTTCTTGTCCAAACAGTTCAAGTCTGGCGTCTGGATTGAGTTCTTTTAGATACTCTTCGGCTACCGACATCATTCCGCCAGTTCCACAAGCAGGATCATAAAGGGTTTTTATAATTCCATCACCACGTAGGATGTTGCTATCAGAAATAAAAAGAATGTTGACCATCAGTTTGATAACTTCTCTGGGTGTGAAATGCTCTCCGGCGGTTTCATTTGATGCTTCTGCAAACTTTCTGATTAGCTCTTCAAACAAATAACCCATTTCATGATTATTTATTTTGCTAGGGTGTAAGTTAATTTCCTGAAATTGTTTTACAACTTGATAGAGGAGATTGGCTTTATCTAAGGTCTTAATTTCTTCTTCAAATTTAAAATTCTCTAAAATATCTCTAGCGTTTTGAGAGAAACCATTTATGTAGTTTCGTAAATTAGAAGCGATATTATCCGGGTCCGAAATCAATTTACTAAAGTCAAATTTACTATGGTTATGGAATTTGTATCCGGCGATTTTATTAAGTACTAGATCAGCTTCTTGAAGATTGGTTATTTTTTGGGATTCATAGCTTTTTAATACATTTTCCTTTGTATCTGAAAGAACACTATCTAGTCTTCTAATAACAGTCAAAGGTAAGATCACTTTTCCGTAGTCTGCTTGTTTATAATCGCCTCTCAAAGTATCAGCTACCGACCAAATAAAGTTTGCATATTCATTTATATTTACCATTAAATTTTTATTTTAAATAATATCTTTTATGTTTATATTGTATCTCTCAACGTATTGGTTGAGGTGTATGTTGATAATCAAGACTTAGACTACCAACTTCAGTGAAATTGCTTACGATTGTTAATTGGCATTAGCCTATTTTACTGCAAAAGAACCTATAAGGATAAAGTGATTATCAATTAAGAGATACGAATGATAGAATCCGGTTAATGATTGACCTAATAACAAAAGTAATAGTCTGGATTGCTGACTTACTAACAACGGGATTCAATTGGCTGTTTCAAATCCTGATATTGATGGTACAGAGACCATAAATACAATCTTATCTCTCTCCTTTACCATTAAGATGTTTGTAGTCGATACCTTTCTCAACAAACTCAGCCCACCACCACTTGTTCGGATCGCTGTCTTTCATACTTAGAGCAATTTGTTTGGCGGACTCAGTAAAAAACATGGGAACACGATGAGTAAAGTCCCCTTCAAACCATTGGTTGGCCAATTTATTCCCCTGCCAAGACAAAACCCATTCTTGATATATCTGTTCAACAGAATCGGCATCTTTGGCACACTTGGAAATAATACTTTGACGATCTTCATACTCGTCAACAACTTTTTTAAGATCAGTTCCAAAATCAATATCAGCAAACTGATCATCAATAGCTTTTGGCTCGTCGACTTTAGTATAGTTTTTGGCAACAAAGTCCATATCCCCCGTCCTAGCTTCTGGCAGGTCGTGCATCAGACCCATCATCATAGCAGTAGTGGCATCAGCATGAGATAGTTTTTCCATACGAGCAATACAATAGGCGATGATAGCAACATGGAAACTATGCGAAGCAACAGTGTCAAAGGTATTGCCTAGACTGCGTTTATGAGAACGAGGCATTTGCATTAACGAACCCGCTTGTTGAATCAAGTAGAGAATTCTTTTGTTCATAAGTTAATTATACCGCTAAAAGATATGCCGAATTTTACTTATTGAGGTTATCTACTAACAAATACATTAGTGTATTAAAAAGAATTTATACGGATGAACTGACCTAAATCAATTTCTCAATCACTTGGAATATTGGATCGTAGTTTATTTTATTAAAATCGGTAGTGTCGAAAGTAATTATCTCTCCACCGATATCTAATGCCTCAAGCTTGCCTTTGAGAAGCATGTCCTTAAACTCATCGTAATTTTTATCATCGCCATGACCGGGATGACGCACACCGGATTCGGACCTGGCCTTGAATCTTTCAAATAAGATTTGTCCGTCGCATTGACACATTATCTGGAGAGGAAAATAGCCGTACTTAGTTAGTTTTTCTGAAATTGGCTGACTATCCAACTCGGACATGAAATTGCTTTCGATAATTAGAGGCCTACCGGAAACTAACATTGAATCGAGAAAGTAGGAAATAAGCCGGTAACTAGTAGCACCAACTTTTTTGGACCACTCCCGATCGCTCCAACCGAGATGGTCAAAAATTGTTTCTTTGATACCGTCTTTGGTGACAAGAGGTAATTTGAATTTGATAGATAATTTCTGAGCTAGAGTTGATTTACCGGAACATGATGGACCGGAGACGATAACTAGAAGTGGTTTGACCATAAATAATTATAAGTCAAAAATAATCTAGTTGTCGACCAAGGGCAAACCGCTTAATTTAGAAAACCTGGCCATAAGATTGTTGGTAAGAGAACGAAGAAGAAGGCGATTTGGCTCAGTGTGAGAAGACAAATCAAGACCGGGATGTGCTGGGAAATTAATTTCTTTACCAATTTTGATGACAATTGGGAGATGACGCTTAAAATAAAAAGGTAATCGATTCTTTAATAAATAAGGATGGACATGATTGCTACCTCGAATACCAATAGGAATAATCGGGACATGAGAAAGTAAAGACAAACGCACAGCGCCTGTCCCACCTTTGATAATCTGACTAGTTTGACCACCAGTGATAATCCCCTCAGGAAAAATTAAAAGACAATCGCCTTCACCAAGCTTCTCCTGGCTTAGCGCCAGACTGCGAAGATTGTGATCGGTCG
>DDWP01000097.1 GCA_002345725.1 Candidatus Shapirobacteria bacterium UBA2283 | reverse complement strand
ATATAATTGCGCAATGGATAATATTATCAGCGCTGCTGGAGTTATTTTTGAAAATAAAAACGGAGAAATATTGGTTTTAAAAAGAAATAAAGATGTGCCAGAAGGATCAACTTGGGGTTTGACAGGCGGTGGCGTCGACGATGGTTTGAGTCCAAAAGATGCTGTCATAAAAAAAGTTTTTGCAGAAATAAACTATTTAATTGACAAAGACAAACTTATGTTTAAAAAAGAATTTCACTGGATTCGTTCTGGTATGGAGATATATTTCTCTGTTTTCATGCAAAAGGTTTCTGAGGGCGAAGTAATGCCAAAACTTGACTTGGCTGGTAACGTAAGTTATAAGTGGGAAACACCAGTAGAGCTATATAAAAGAAAAGACCTCATGGAAGGCCTCTATCCAATATTAGAAGACCTGTATCATACAAAAAAGTAAATCAAATGATATGTTAAATTTTTTCGACTAAATCATCATGGCCTTACAGTCTATTGACACTTCAATTGATCCTAATAAGTTACCTAAACACATCGCCATTATTATGGATGGTAATCGTCGTTGGGCTAGGGCTCGTGGATTAGACCCAGTTAAGGGTCATGAACAAGCGACAATAAAAGTAATTGAACCTCTAATCGAAAAATGTGGCGAACTGGGTATAGAATATGTCACTTTCTGGGCATTCTCGACCGAGAACTGGAAACGTGATGAAGTTGAGCTTACAGGACTATTCGATGTATTTCGCCTAGGGTTGGGTACTTTGGCTGCTAGGTTTATTCAAAAGGGTGCTCGTTTACGAATTTTAGGTGACATCAACAAGTTTCCTTCAGACATCGCCAAAAAAACGCTTGAAATGATGTCTATGTCTTCCTCCAACAACAAAATTAATGTTACTTTCGCTCTCAACTATGGTGGTCGCGATGAGATTCTTCGAGCCGTTAAAAAAATCATTTCAGAAAAGATTGATCCAGAGTCTATAACTGATGAGCTTTTTTCTGCACATCTCGATACTGCTGGTTTACCCGACCCCGATCTTATCATCCGAACAGGAGGGGAACAAAGAACTTCTGGTTATTTACCTTGGCAATCAGTTTACTCAGAGCTTCTCTTTGTGCCAGTTCTTTTTCCCGACTTTACTCCTCAAGAATTTGAAAAAGCTATTGCTTGGTATCAACAGCGTGACCGTCGCATGGGAAAATAGGCCTATCTCGTCCATAAGAACACTCTCTTCGTCTCTTTACCATTTGGAACAACCCTGCCGGTGATAGGAATTCTCACCTTGCAATCTATACAGGCAAGACAATTTGAATCAGAAATTCCTCCGCACGGCCTAGCCTCTCTCACAGGAACAAAAAAGTTATGATCTTCCCTCGGGCAACCATCTTTTACATACTCATTTGATAGATTAGAGATATGAAGGTATACCACCTAATTCAAAAATATATCAGAGTTATTATTGCAAAAACTTTACCCCGAGCACTACCTGCACTATCTGTGCCACAAAATAAGACACAAACACAATCACAAAACCAATTATCCCTGCTTGAATTTTACCGTAACCTTCTTTTGATTTTCCTGGATCACCTGCGGCCGTCATCAAAGTTATTCCTCCCCACACCAACATTATCAACATCAATAATCCTGCCAACACCATAGCATAAGGCAACAAGGCAGAAATTATCGATCCTACACTAGAAAACTTCGCACTCATTGGATCTGTTGGAAGGTTTACTGCCATTTTAGTTAATTCCTGGAATTTTTAATATACCAACCGTAATTAATCTTAGTAAGAATATAGAAAATATCGATACCAACAGTCCAGATATTGCTGAAGTTATCGTCTCCCATGCCCCCTGGACTGCTTTTGGGTCACCTGAAGAAGTAGACATCAAGAAAAAACCGTAAACCATTAGTAAGAATGATATTCCTCCAGCTATTCCAAAAAGAGGTGGCATCAACCATATTACAAAAGAATCCACTTTTACAGGTACACAACCCAAGGCAGTATTAACTTGTGGGTCTGACCCTTTTTGACAAAAAGCATTCACCGCCAACGCTGGTGTCATTGCACTCGACCAAAGCATAGCAACAATTATCACTACCTTCGCAATTTTCGCCAAAATCATAACTGAAGTATACCATGATGGTAGAATTATTTGTGCTAAAAATTTTCCTCTTTACACTATCCATACTTTTAGTTTTCCTCCCCCTTGTTAAAGGGGGACCGAGGGGGATTTATGCAAAATCTCTTGACGAAGAAATAGCCGAGCTCTCCTCTCAAATATCCTCCCTTGAAAAATCTATTGCTCCGCTCAAAAAAGAATCTACAGACCTTTCTAGTAAGATTTCTTCAGCCAAAGCCACTATAGTCAAAATTGAAAACCAAGTCTCTGATCTTGGCCTTCGACTTATAGATAAGGAGGCTGACCTTGAAGTTCAACAGACTCTCCTTGGGGAGAGGGTTAGACGTTATTACATCAATACCAAAAAGTTCAGTCCTTTCAGTGTATTCTTTACTAGTTCAGAAGGATCCGATCTTCTTCGTCAGTACTCTTGGTATCAATCAATCATTAACCAAGACAGGTCAACTATTCTTAGTTATTCGAATGAGATAACCCATCTCAATCAAAATAAACAATCCCTAGAGTCAGAAAAAACCAAATTATCGGCATTTAAAAAAAGTATTGAAACTCGCTTTGGCTTCCTTGCAGGAGAGATAAAAAAAGCCGAAACTTACAAAGCCGAGTTGACCAAAAAACAGCAAAATTTAATTGCTGAGAAAACTGCCATGTTTAACACCTCTGTTGGCGACGTTTCCTCAGGTGATGATCCTGCCTCTCGTTCCGACTACAATCCTGGTTTCTCACCAGCTTTTGCTGTCTTTTCTTTTGGGGCTCCTCATCAGAAGGGTATGTCTCAGTATGGAGCTTATGGTCGTTCCAAAGCTGGGCAATCTGCTGAGCAGATTCTAAAAGCCTATTACGGAGATATAAAAGTCGAGAAAGTTGATGTTGGCGGTTCTATAAAAACCACTGTCGGCACCCTTCCTTTTGAAGAAAATTATCTTATCGGGATTGCTGAGATGCCCGCTTCTTGGGGTGATAAGGGTGGATACGAAGCCCTCAAAGCTCAAGCCATTGCCGCTCGTACCTATGCCCTTAACTCTACCAATAATTTATCGGGTACCATTTGTGTCACTGAGGCCTGTCAGGTTTATAGCCAGTCTCGTCTCAATTCTCCTGGTCGCTGGAAACAGGCAGTTGAAGATACTCGCGGTATGGTGGTTAAAAGTAATCAGACCGGTAAAATATTTTCTACCATGTATGCTTCAACCTCGGGTGGTGTCACTTATTCTTACTCTACTGCTGGGCATAGCACACCTCAACTCTGGGATACCACTTGCGGTAATCAATCTTGCTGGCCCAACGATGCCTATGAGAGGCAAGCCGGATCTTCTTGGTATTACAAAGGTTGGTACAAGACCCGCTCCAATGTTTCCGCTGGCCGTTCTCATCCGTGGTTAAATAACGAAGAATTTTCTGACATCGTTAATGCCGTTCTTTATTTTTCCAAAACCAACGATCAAAGTCATCTCTCTCAGATTCAGAATTGTCTCGGATCTTGCGATAGTTCCGCCTGGTCTCGTGATGAATTACGCCGTCAAGTAGGGGACAAGGGTGGCCCTGTTTCATCAGTCAACTCGGTCAACGTCGACTACTCTACTTCAGGAGTTACCAAGTCAGTTCGTATTAGTACCGACAAGGGTGATTTCACTTTTGATGGCAGTACCTTTAAAAACATTTTCACCCTCCGTGCCCCCGGTGCACTGACAGCAAAGTCGAGTCTTTTTAATATTGAGAAGAAATAGCTTTCCTTCTCTCCCTCATTACGATATCAAAATCAACTACCGAAGCTAACTGTCCGTTAACTCTACCTCGAATTGGTTTTTCATCAGACATTACAGAAATTGCATAACCTATTTTGTCTCCAAATCTCTGGCTAGCTCGATCTAGTATATGACCTCCATTAATAACTTCATCAATTCTTTTAACCATTTCTAGTCCATCTTCTTGCATTTTCTCTCCAGTTTCATTGGCAATTCTTGCCATGTCAGCCAGTGCTTTTTCTTTAACTGGTAAATTAATACTTTCGGACCAGAAAAGTTTCTCAAACATCTTAGCTGCCCCTTCTTGATCTGCTTGCATAGCTCTCGTACACAAATCAAACATGCTTTTTGCTATCCAATCCTCAATAACTACCAATTCACCTTTTTTCGATACATTGCTAGTAAATGGTAAACCTTCCCATACGGGTACGATATTACCTCTGGCAAAGACTGTCTTCTCAACTATTTTTCCTACTGTTATTCTCTCTTTCATTTTTTTTAATTAATTTTTAATTTTTTGTTTTAAATTATTTCCACCTTCACTATCTTTTTCCCCTAAGGGTCCCTCCCTGGCTCTCGCCAGGGAGGGTAGACAGCGAAGGTGGTTTGTGTGAAATTAACGGAAACGCTTAACGTAGTTCACGCTGTAATAGACCAATGCTTTGAAACCAATTTCGCTGGTCAGCTCACTTGTTGGTTTGAACCTTTGAAATTCCACCCAACCCAGCGTGAATGCACCGCCATCGACAGCTTTTTTCATATAGTCGCTCAACAAATCGTTTGGTATTTCAGTGCACACATGTTCCTTGGTCATTTCAAGTGTCCACTCATTACAAGGGACATATACAATAACCCCGGCATCTCTGGCCATTTTCAAGGCCAAGGTGGATCGATATCCTTGTACATCGATATTGATAACGACCACATTGTGGATAAAGACTTTATCGCCTTCAATTTCCTTCGTTACATACGTGGCTGACTCGCCAAACACAAAGGCTTTGTAGAGGGCATTCTCAACCCACGGTAATTGGCTCAAGGCATGCTCGTCGTCGAGGTAAGCGATGGTGGCCACCTCAATGGTTCCACTTTCGAACCTTGTCTCGGCTTCCACCAGCTCCGGTGTTTCAACAACTTCCGGTGGTGTCATAATTGCTCCTACGATGAAAATTAAAGCTGCTAAGACGATCAAGCCCAATACTATTACAGATGCCATTTTCGTATTCATTTCCATTCTCCTTTTTATTTCACACAAATTTTGAAAGTGCTGATAGTCTCCAACGCACCGTTGGGCTATCTGCGCCAATAAAGGCGACTCCAATCCAGAAATTTCTTTCTGTGCTGGAAAACCTTTCCGAACCACACTCAACAACAAAACAGACACAAGGTCTGAATCGTGTTGAGCGTGGCTCGGTGAATAGGTTTAGGGATTAAAGACGCAGATATCGTTGCAATAAAGATGTCCGAAAATCGGGGAAGAAACAGTATAGTCAAAAATCTCGCTATTAGCAGGAAAATCATAGATTATCCCACTGGCAAGGTCGACAAACTGGTCATTTCCCTCATTTTGGGGTAGCATCAATATCGGAAACGTCTTTGATGAATCACTCCACATAAACATCGTGGACCTCCACTCACCATAGAACGGGTATTTCCTGTCAGCCAGGCCGTAGAAGTCGTAGGACGTATCACGATCAAATTGCATCGTTATAGCGTCGTTGACTTTGAGCCATAGGAAAATTTCACCATTCTTGAGAACCAGCAAGGGGCTCTTGGCAGTGATTTTCAAAGTATTGCCATCACAAGCACGGGGATTAGACCGTAACTCAGTGAAGCAGACTTTGTTGTCACCAGACAAGCTTATTCCCCATGGCATGCGGCCAAATCCCATCGAACTGAAAAATGCTTCAGTCGAGGCTTCAGTGCTTTTTGGCTGCGCGGTTGGTTGGGCGGTTGAAGTCAGAGTGATGGTTGGAGTCGGCAAGTTGGCCGTGGTCGCGGGAGCGACCTGGTTACAAGCGGACAAAAAAACAATGGCTAACGCCACAAACAGCAGTCTCTTGCTCAGGGTATTCATGTGTGTCCTCCTTTGGACGGGTAGGGTAGGGGTTGTCAAAGCCTCACAGGCTTATTTCAACCCCTAACCGTTTTTTTCCCTAAAACCTATTTTTTAATGTGCACCTAGTTAAAAGTTCAACAACGCTTTGTCATTGTCTTCCAGCTAAGTTAAGGTTATTATCTTATAATCTTTACTTATATTCCCGACATTCATCGGACAAATGAAGGACAAAAATCTTTTCCCAAAGCCGTGGTATATTAAGAATATGGATCAATATGTTTCAGATATCTTTTTGGATTTGCGAGAAAAAATCGAACTAGCCAAGCAAAAAGGGAGTAATATGGTAGTTTTTACTTTTGCCGGAAGTGGTTGTACTCACTATTTGAAAGAAATTTCGACAGGCGACCAGTCACTAACCTATATAAATAAACCAAATGCCATCCTCGGTGCGTATAACCTTATCGATTTACCTTTCGAAGAGGCACTTTCTTACGTTAAGTCAGTCGATGTTCGTCAAAAATATCTAATCGTCATTAGTTCTGGCCACGACTATCACTCTAATCTGTTCAAAGACATTCGAGATCATCTGTATATTAGTTTTCCCCTTAGGTCAGGGTCTGTTGATGACATCTCCGATATGATTTCTCGCTCCGGACGTCAGCCCGACCCAGAATTTACTAATCTAATCATGAGACTGTCTGGTGGTATTCCCAAGTTAGCTAAATATCTGATTGTTCATGACGGTTTGATAGACGAAAAAGATAACTCATTTCAGGTCCTTATGGACAACATCGTGACTTCTCAGTCTGGGTATGATCCGTCCGAGCTTAAACTACTTTCGCTTGTCAATGAAGACGGTGAATACTTATCAGGTTTATTGGGAAAATATATTAAAAACGTTTTAGACATCAAGGTTAATTTCGACCTGTCTTTTGAAGAAAAAGGTGCCAAATCAAAAGAGAAGTTAACACCTTTAGAGTCTAAAATAATCCACAAAATGCTCGAGAATGATGGCAAGATATCCAAAGAAGATATCTCCGATATTAAGTGGGGTAGTGGAAAATATGATGAGTTCTCAGATCAAGCAATCAATAAGCAGATGCGACGTCTAAGCCAAAAGTTACATAAATTTACCATCACCACCATACCCAAAGTTGGGTTTGAATTAAAATAACATGGCGTTTTCAGACACAGCTACGGTCAGAGAAAACTCTCTCCCTGTTGTTAAAACTCCAGAAACTTGGCGTCCCAGAGTAGCTGGTGAAGTTCACACTTGGCACGGTGAAAATGGAGAGACATTCAAGGTTTTATCCGTTCCAGATCTAGACGGTAGCATTATGTGCCTACCTCAACATCGAGACGACATTATTGTTGGCCAAGGTGTTCCTCGGGACCTCCAAGATAGAGGTGTTGAAAGTTTTAGTGAAGTGTCTCTTGACGAAGAGACTAGTTTGTATTTTCGACAAGCCCTTACCAAGCTTTCTGTTCCACTTGCTGTTCATGCCACTTTTAATATGGAAACTCGACCCAATCTTGACGACTTTCCTGACAATAGATATCCTATTCCGATTTTAGGTATTGAGGGCTCTCCTTGGAGCGGCAAGACTGCTGCACTCTTATCTGTTGCTCTCTCAAATGACGACTCCATTATCGGTGTTCGGGATTTTGATATGTTCGGAATCGAGTCAATCAACAACTGTTACTCGGAATTAAAACTAATCATCGATCAGGATCCTAGCTATTTGAAATCTCCCTTGAAGATAATTAAGGCTATTTTTGACGTTTACCGTCGGAAGAGAGCTGCCCACGAAGTCCCCGACACCAGCGGTATTACCTTGCGTCAAGAGCTTAGTAACCTTGTAGAAGAGTGTCGTCAGCCAGACAATCTTCATCGCTATTATATTCTCGATCTTCCTGGAGTTGGTAGTCGTTCAGCACCTCCGCATATATTTCAATTGCTTCGTTTCGCCCTTCCGACAATCAACCTTACCCAAACTCTTACTAGCGACCCGTCTCTTAATCCTCGCATTGCTGCAGGCGAAAAAGTTAGATATCAACACAAGTTTTCTGACGATAGGAGTGAAGATGATGTTACCGCAGGTTACCTTCTATACCTTAGAGGAAAAATTTTTAATCCAGGTAGAAAGTACGATCCAAGTAGTCTGCTTAATCAAGCTTTATCAGAGCAGTATTCCCGTCAGTTATCCACCCTTCGTTTAACAGGAAAAAGATAACATGCCCACTCTCATCTACGCCTTTAGCAATCACTGGGGGACAAATGTTAGTCGCCGCACCCTTTCTGAATTGCAAAAACTACTCCCCGAAGAAGGCATCACTTTTCTGCCTGTTTTCTTTTTTCCTCAAAACTTTTTTCATAAATACATTGAAAATAATCGCTACGATTTAATCATCGGTCTTGGTGACGGTCTTCGTAATTTAAGCAAAATTAAAATTGAGACTCAAGCCAAAAACGCCTACAACGACAAAGAGATTTATCCATTTTCTCCGATACTGCTAGATTTAAATATGCCTCCTGTCGATAATTATGACTCAAATTATTTTCAAATCGGTACCAACATGGGCACTTACAATTGCAATTGGATTGCTTACCGTACCCAACTTCATATAAATCAGAAAAATCTCGACACTCAGCACCTTTTTCTCCACCTTCCTCCTAAAGCTAATGCCACACTTGTCGCTAGCAAAATTCACGATCTTCTCAAAGACAATGGCCTTATCTAAACCCTAATTTCTTCAAAGTCTCTCGATGATTAAAACCAATGTCGTCAGGTAATTTATCAAAAAATTTAATTTCCAAAGTTTCTTTAGTCGGCTTAACTTTTGTTTTATTATCTATTTTAAAACCATACATCACATCGATCACATGTCCTCTTGGGTCACCGTTCAAGTCCTCAAACACTCCCAATAACTTTATTTTATTTTGTTTCAATATTAATCCCAATTCATCCTCAGCAATTCTTTTTTGCGCCTCCACAATTAATTCATTTTTTAGCAGATAACTTCCCGGAAAATGCCAACAACCCTTCGATGGTTCAATATTTCTTCTGGTTAGTAGTACGCTATTTTCTTTGTCGGTTATTAATAAATTAATCGCTAGTCTGGGTACTTTTTCAAAACTTTTTATAAATTCTTCATAAGGTAACCTCTGCGGTCGATTTTTTTTCATCATGGCTAATTTTAACAACTTCTTTTACTATCTTGTTATCCTCGCTATATATCACCTCTAGATTGATCTTTTCTCCATTTATCACTTGTGGCACCCATAGTCGATTATCATCCCACATCAGCTCGAGTGGTAGCTTATCTTTGTCATACCATTTCGGTTTAATCACTTCTGTTTCAGTAGGTTCACCTAGCCATTCCAAAATTGTGTATATCTCGACTATCTGATTCCATTTTGATTTGTTTGGAAATACAAATGTCACCTTACCCATATGCTTAAAATTTATTGGTGTGACACCAATTTCTTCTTCAAATTCACGTATTAAAGCTTCTTCGTTACTTTCATTTTCCAATCCGGGTATATCACCAATTTTGCCTCCAATTCCTGACACTAAGTTTTCGCCTAGTCCCCAACTTACTTTTTTTCGTAGCCCCAGTAACACTTGGCCATTTTTAATTATGTAGCCGACCACCATTCGGGTGAAAGTTAATTTGTTCATGAACCATTTATATAATTAACCTCTATTTTTGTATATGCACATGTTGCACATAATTAGCACATAGGCTACACTCAGCCATGAAAATCTATTTTACTTGTTCCACTGGTGATTTCTTTACTCATGAAAAAACTTATTTTCAAATCCGAAACCATTTAATTTCCCAAGGTCATTTACTCACTCGCGACTGGTTGCCTCATACCGCCAAATTATTACACGACGGGGACACTGTCATTCGTGATATTAAGAAAATCTATCGTGACAACATCACCGCCATCAAAGAAGCCGACTTGGCCATTATCGAAGACACTGTTTCCAACTTTAGTACGGGGCACCAGATCACCGTTGCTCTTCAATATCACAAACCTACCCTTGTCCTCTGGCAAGGCAAGAAACATCGTCAATTTTCCCAGATGTTTATTCACGGCATTGAGTCGGATATTCTTCAAGTCTCCGAATACAATTTAAAACAACTTGACTCAACCATCGATACTTTCATAAAAAAATATTCCGACATTGATGAGAAAAATCGTTTTCATTTGGTTCTAAATAATTTGGAAAGACGTTATCTCGATTGGGCTCAATTTACTACTGGTAAAAGTCGCACTCAAATTATTCGTGATGCTCTTCGTCAAGAAATTGACAAGAATGAAAACTACAATCAATATCTAACCAGTCATTAGATGTTTCCCCTCTTGTCAAAGAGGGGGTAGGGGGAGATTGAAAATAGGTTATAATTCTCTTATGACCACCAAACAACCCAGAGATACTTTTGAAGTCAAAGGTGACGACTTATTAAAAAAAGTTAAAGCCCTAATTAACGAAGGTAATATTCGTCAAATCAGTATCATCGATAAAAACGATAAAACTCTTGTAGTTTTACCTTTAACCATCGGTGTCGTCGGTGCAGTTCTTGTCCCTGCCCTTGCCGTTGTCGGCACTCTCGCCGCCCTGGTTACCGAGTGCACCATCAAAGTCGAAAGAAACTAGATTTTTTACAATTTAGGATTTAGACTTTTTTGCATTTTTCTGATATACCTTCTTTCATATGACAAAATTTGTATATTTCTTTGGTCAGGACATTACCGAGGGTGATGCCTCGATGAAATACATTTTAGGTGGCAAAGGCGCCAACCTCGCCGAGATGAGCAAGCTCGGCATTCCTGTCCCTCCTGGTTTTACCATTGGTACCGAAGTTTGCCGTTATTTTTATCTTAATAACAATCAATATCCAGATACTCTCAAGTCCGAAGTCGCTACCCATTTAGCCAATCTTGAAAAAATTACAGGTAAAAAATTCGGTGATTTAAAGAACCCTCTATTAGTCTCTGTCCGTTCTGGTGCTGCTTCTTCCATGCCCGGTATGATGGACACAATTCTCAATCTCGGTCTAAATGACGAAGTTGCCAAAAGTCTAGAACAGATCACTGGCAACCCTCGTTTTGTTTGGGACTCTTATCGTCGTTTTGTCCAGATGTATAGCAATGTCGTCGAGAACATTGATCATCAAAAATTCGAATTTCACATCGAAGAAGTCAAAAAATCTCGGGGTATTCATGCCGACACCGACATGACCGCCGCCGATTGGCAAGAAGTAGTCAAACGCTACAAAGAACTATTTAAGATAGAAAAAGGTCGTGAATTTCCTACCGATGCCCTTGAGCAACTTTGGGGAGCTGTTGGTGCTGTTATCGGTTCTTGGAACAACACCCGCGCCATTACCTATCGCCGTCTAAATCGTATCGACGAATCCAAAGTTTTTGGCACCGCTGTCAATGTCCAGTCCATGGTCTTTGGTAATCTTGGTGCCGACTCAGGTACTGGTGTCGCCTTTACTCGCAATCCTTCTACTGGCGAAAACCTACCTTATGGAGAGTATCTTATGAACGCCCAAGGTGAAGATGTCGTTGCCGGTATCCGTACCCCCAAAACTCTCGATTCTCTTAAAGAAGACAACGAAATTATTCATTCCCAATTACTTCAAATTTTTCAAAATCTTGAAAATCACTATCACGATATGCAAGACGTCGAGTTCACTATTGAAAATGGTGTTCTCTATATTCTCCAAACAAGAAACGGCAAACGTACTGCTCACGCTGCTATCAAAATTGCCGTCGATCAAGTCCGAGAGAAACTAATCACCGAAAAAGAAGCTATTTTACGTCTTGAGGCCGACAAACTCGACCAGCTTTTACATCCCACTCTCGACCCCCAGTCCAAAGAAAAAATGACTGTTTTAGCCAAAGGTCTTCCTGCCTCTCCTGGTGCTGCTTGTGGCCAGGTAGTTTTTGATGCCGACACTGCTGTGGATTGGAAAGAACAAGGTAAGAAAGTAATTTTAGTCAGAGCTGAAACTAGCCCCGAAGATATTTCTGGTATGGATGCCGCCCAAGGTATTTTGACTGCTCGTGGTGGCATGACTTCACATGCCGCTGTTGTTGCCCGTGGTATGGGTAAATGTTGTGTTGCTGGCTGTGAATCTATTAATGTTTCTGAAATTGAAAAAAAGCTTCGTGTTGGTGACACTATTATTACCGAAGGTGACATTATTACTCTCGATGGTTCCACTGGAGAAGTATTTTTGGGTAAGATTGACACTATTACTCCAGTCCTTAGTGGTGATTTTGGTACTATCATGGAATGGTCCGACAAATATCGTACTCTTGGTGTCCGCACCAACGCCGATACTCCTCGCGATGCCCAAGTTGCTCGTGATTTTGGCGCTCAAGGAATTGGCCTTTGCCGTACCGAACATATGTTTTTTCAAGCCGACCGTATCTTTGCTGTCCGCCAGATGATCATTTCCGACACCTTAGAGCAACGCAAAACTGCTCTTGCCAAGATTTTTCCCATGCAGAAAAACGATTTTAGAGAACTTTTTGAAATCATGCATGGCCTACCAGTCAAAATTCGTCTACTTGATCCACCTCTCCATGAATTTTTACCTCAGTCCAAAGAAGATATCGAAGCTTTAGCCAAAGAGATGGATATATCTGTGGACAAGCTCACCGAGAAAATAGAATCTCTTCATGAATTTAATCCCATGATGGGTCATCGTGGTTGTCGTCTAGGTGTTACTTTCCCCGAAATTTATGAAATGCAGGTTGAGGCTATCGCCACTGCCGCTTGTGAATTGATCACTTCTGGTGAATCAATCGTTCCCGAAATTATGATTCCCTTAATCGGTGAAATCAAAGAATATAAGTGGCTCAAAGATCGTCTCATTCCTGTTATTGACGGTGTTATCAAAAAATTTGCTGTCAAGATGACTTATGAGCTCGGTACCATGATCGAGATTCCTCGTGCTGCTCTGACTGCCGATGCCATTGCCGCTGAGGCTGAGTTCTTTTCCTTTGGCACTAACGACCTAACTCAGATGACCTATGGTTTTTCCCGTGACGACTCTGGTAAATTCTTAAAAGACTATCTTGATAAAAAAATTCTTCCTGAAGATCCGTTTAAGACTCTTGATCAAGAAGGTGTTGGCAAATTGATGGAAATGTGTGTCAAGCTAGGTCGCGGAGTCCGCAAAGATCTTCATGTTGGTATTTGCGGTGAGCAAGGAGGCGACCCAGAAACAATCAAATTCTGCCATAAAATTGGTCTAAATTACGTTTCCTGTAGTCCTTATCGTGTCCCCATCGCTCGTCTTGCCGCTGCCCAAGCCGCCTTACTTACTCAGTAGTGAAAGATTTACTCTTTTGGCTTTCTGGCACTAACAAAAATTGACGTGCCCAAAAAAGGTAAGTGTATATCTCTGTCAATAACTTTTCTTAAGCCAAAACTAAACGGAAAACCTCGAGTAGACGAATTTATTTCTTCAAAGCCAAGTACTTTCAAGCTGTCTACCATATCTTTTATACCAGGTATCCACAGGTGAGTAGGTTCCTCAAATGCTATTTTTGTCCACGTATCTTTATTCGGTATATTAATAAAGACCATTCCTCCAGGCACTAAAACTCTCATGGTTTCTTTTAGTGATGCTTCAGCCTGTCTGGGAGTTAAGTGTTCTAGTACATCTCCAAAAACTATTCCTTCAAATGCCTCTTTCTTAAATGGTAACCTATCAGCTGACAACCCAACAGGTGAGTCCACTCCATTTTCTCTTCCTCTTTTTAATGCTTCTACTGAGTAATCACTGTTAATCACTTTTATTCCGGGGTGTCTTCTTTTCATCCAATAACTAAGATGTCCTAGTGCACCTCCTACATCAAGAATATTGGCCTCACCTGGTAATTTTCTCGCAATCCAATCTCCCATATCCCAAAATCTATATCTATGAGAAGACTCTGGGTCTAGGTAACTTCTTGGATAATTTGAGCCTTCTCCTGAATAATATTCAATTCCATTAGGCTTTG
Source organism: Candidatus Shapirobacteria bacterium UBA2283 (assembly GCA_002345725.1). GTDB lineage: Bacteria > Patescibacteriota > Microgenomatia > UBA12405 > UBA12405 > UBA2283. The sequence continues at coordinate 967 of DDWP01000097.1, read as the reverse complement.
TTGGCACTGGCCTTTTGACAATCAGTCTTCTCGCAAATATTTCACAAGGAGTCTCCTTTGACATTTGAGCGAGTATATCATTAGTTTATAAAATATATCAAAGTAACTCATGACCAATATCTCCGCCACCTTTCCAACAAATAACTAATTATCTCTTTTAGTTCTGTCATTTTATGCTTTCGCTCTTCCGAGCTCATCAGTCCAGATGGTGACGAAGTCATGATATCTGGAAAGCATTTATCACCAGTCACATCCATTAGAGGAGGAGGGCAAAAGCCCTCCTCATAATAGAGTGCTGGTGTCAGCGTGTTAATCAGTCCAAGAATCGACCACTATTCCTAATCCAACAGACAAACTTCGAAAACCATCTTCATAATCGTTATTAAGACTTAATCTTGTCCAAGTCAGTGGCATAATCTCTGTTTCCACTTGGACTTCGTATGACGACCACGGGTGGGCGATGCATGGATTGTGCTGTTCTGGCCAGTATGATCCGCACTCATCGACGAAGTAATAGACTTGAGTGTTCAAACCAACAAAAACAATGAAGAAAATCACGATAACCAGAGTTAAAATCTGGGTTTTACGGGCTTTGAAGATTTCAAAAACTTTTTTCATTTTTTCTCCTATCTAATCAGTAGAAACGTGAATCCGGCCAGAAACAGACAACACAACATTGATGTCAACAAAAAGTTAGCAATCAATAGTGTAGTTGTGTAATTTGGCTCGGCTTTAACTGGCGACCCACTAGGAAGTGGGGGCGGCTCTGGAAACGGCCTCAACGGTGGCCTACTGGGTGGTGGTCCGAATGCACTCATCTCTTATCCTCCAAATAGGTGAATACCGACTTCGATTGCTTTAAACAAGACGGCAACTCCATAAACTGCAAACAGATCGCTAATTACCTGAAAAATCCATTCCATTTTCTTCTCCTTTTAACACGCTGAATTTTAAAGAGCGACAGGAA
>DDWP01000032.1 GCA_002345725.1 Candidatus Shapirobacteria bacterium UBA2283 | reverse complement strand
AAATGACATTTTACGATGAAGATGATTACAAGTCATATATTAAGAATATGGGGGCTAGTTGGGAATCAAACAAAGAGAATTGGGATGAGTCAGGTGGAGGTATTAGAGCCGCGAGTGAAATAAAAAGTGCTGATACTTTTAAGCAAAAATATGGTGAATGAGACATCTGCTAAAATCTACTATGATGAATAAAAAGATTGGGATAGTGTTGGTTATAATATCTATTCTTGGGGTTGTTCTGGTGATTAATTCTAGGAGTACTCAGAAAACAAACGTCACTGAAAACAAGGTGGAAGAGGTGAAAAAAGAGAATAGTTTTTTGCTGGATGGATTTCCTATAAAGGATGTTCCCCTCTATAAACTCGATAAAGTTAGCTCAAATAAAATATTTGTAAATACAGATCCAAAAAATTTGTCGGGTTTTGGAGAGAGTAGTTTTGCTTATTACAATGTGGTCTTATATTCTGATGCCACTCAGGAAGAATTCTTAAATTATTATAAAAATTTATTTGAAAGTCAGATAGTGGAAGAATTTGAAAGTCCAGATATGGTGAGAGGGAAAATTGGACAATATAAAGTATCGGCGGCTCATTATGGATCGGGGAATACAGGATATATACAAGTCCACCTACCTGCCTATAACGATGAGGGTTTGAATAGGTATTTCTCAGATTTTCCTAATATTTTAGAAACGGATACAATCATGGTGGAACATGAAAAGTCTTACGGACTACTAAACCAGAAGGGTGGGGAGATAGAATACACAAAGTATTTTACGGTTATAAACAATGACGAAGATATAGATGAATTTTTATTGCTGGAAAATAAATATAAAGAGCTATATAAAGATAAACCAGAATATTCCTATGATGAAAAAACTGGATTAATGAAATGGAGAGACGGAGATTATGAAGCCACATTGGCAATCACTCGAGATCATGGTCGGTTGTACCTGATGATAAGAAAAAAGTTGGATAAATAACGTGGGTGGTGTGTATAATCTGGTATGAAAGTTAGTGTAAAAAAACTAATTGTATACATTATTGCTTCTGTTATTTTAGTGCCTTTTATTTATGTAGTTATCCCGATGTGGTTGATTTCCATTAGTGAAAGCCTAAACATATTTAAAATATCGTTTGTGGGGCAAGAGGTGGTGGGAGCGATAATTTTCTTAGCAGGCTTGATACTATTCCCCTACTGTTCTTCAATATTTTTTAAACATGGAGAGAGGACCCCACTGTTTACAGAAACCGAGGGTAAATTTTTTAAAAATGGAATTTATGAAAAGACGAGAAATCCAATGTATGTTGGACATGTATTAGTAGCTCTGGGGATATTTGTCTGGCACGGAAGCCTGCTGCTTTTAGGGTATGCTTTTGTAGGTTGGCTGATATTGCAGTCGTATCTAATTTTTATTGAAGAACCTCAGCTGATAGCCAGATACGGGAAAACGTATAAAGAATACATGGGGTTGGTACCAAGGTGGATCTGACTGCAAGAAAAACCTATATATCTTATACGTAACAAAGGTTGTGATACAATCTTCCTAATATAATGGCCGTTGCAGAAGCAGTACCAGGTCAGAAGTATTGGTTTGTTTCACCTGACCAAATAGAAGACGTGCTAGAACACTCTTTTACAAAGAGAGTTAACCTAATTGATTTGGGCGTAGTAATTAGACAAGAGACTAGGGGTTCATCGGTTTCTGGTCGACCTAATGAGGATTCACCGTTCGTAATACCAATGGGTAAGGGTAGAGAACTTGTCTCAGTGCTTGATGGTGCTTCAAGCCGCAAGGCAATTGCCGGATTGGAAGTTAGAGGTGTGTCGGGAGCATATTACATTTCTCACCTAGTTAGTTTAGAGTTTGTGAACTCAGAAGAGTATCGCGAACTGTGCAACAGAGAGACATTGACCGCAGGAGACGTAATGAGAACAGTTAACCGTTGGTTATTCGAGAATTTAAATAAGGTAGAAGGGATAAATTATCAGGATATATTAAGTGTTCCAGGAATGGCGGCAAGCTTTTGTTTGATTGACGCCCCCAATAAAGTGGTGACAGTGGCTCACGTGGCCGACACCACAGCAGTGGCAATATATACCGACAGGGTCGAGATATTAACTTTCAACCAGAATCAGAAGTTTGATGACGAGACAACGGCTTTATTGGAATCATTGGCTCGAGAGTACGGATTAACCCCCCGCCAAGTTTTGGCAAGACCTGAACTAAAAGCATTGGTAAAAGCCCAGCTAGTGGATTCATTTGGGAGAAAAACGAATGTTCCGGATGGTTGCGGAATATTGGACGGCATGCCACAATTGGAAGAAAATAACTTGATATACGAAAATAAAGCAGAGATTACACCCGATATGTTGGGAGTGATTATTGTCTCTGACGGAGCGTTGCAACCTTACCTGAAAAAAGGTGTACCCTTAGAATCGGCAGTAAAAGCTTTGGCAGATGATTCGGCGAAATACCCAGTGGGAGAAGGAGGAGGGTTCTTGGAAAAGGGAAGAGAAGACCTTCTAGCAGACCCAGAATATTTAGAGGTTATTAGACTTAAAGACAACGACGATGCAACGTTAGTGAGAGTTGATTTTTTACATGAAGAGATGGGATCAGCACCTAGATGGTTGTGCTGAAGAGTGAGCCAACGGAAAGTCCAATTAATGTAGCCAAGCCACCAATAACCAGCATTTCAATAGCACTGCGCCAGATCTTGCCGGTGAAAAGTTTGGCTTTTAGAAAACCTAAAATAAATAGACTAGTAAAAGCAAAAATAATCGAGGTGACGGAAACGTATTGAAGGGGAACAAAGAAAACTGGGGTTATGACCATGAAGCCACCAGCAAGATAAGAGAAGAACATCAACAAACTACCAATGATTAAATTATCATGGTGACGATTTTGAGGTAAATCGTGAACCGATTTCTCGCTTAAATATTGACCAGCAGCCATGGACATGGCTTCGACTGAAATAGTGACAAGGGCTGACAAAATAATGAGTGGCTTATTGTTGACTCCAGCACTAATACCGACGATTACTCCAGTAGTGGAAACCAAAGCGTCTTGAAAACCAAAAATCAGACTACGTAAATAATCTTGATTTATTTTTAAGAACATAGTTAATGTTAGCAAAATAAAAAAGACTATTGGGGGCAAGTAGTTGTGAACTCGTAGCAAGTGTTATAATGACTTATGTATCAAGAGTTACCTATAGTTTGGCAAAAAAAGTTAGATGAAGAGATAGGGTATGTTCGTAAAAATGGATTTTACCTAACTAATCTGACAGCAACTGAGTCACAGAAAACACTAACTTTGGTAATGAGACTCGACCATGATGTTAACGATGAACTATACCAATTTGTTAATAATTCTGTTCCACAAGTTCTAAAGAATAAATGTTTCATCCAGCCGGCTAATGGATATCATATTTCACTGCAGTGGAGTAAAGAATACGCCGATGCTAATTTGTCAGTGATTACAGAAAGAATAGGTACCTACTTTCGAGAAAATCCAATTAACTTTGACCTAAAAATATTAGGACTATATCCGAGTGATAATAACCTGTTTGTCATACTGATACCTCCGCAGGCCGGTATGATAACTAGGATAAGAAAGGATATGGCTGAAATATTTACAGAAGGTAATGCCATACCCAAACTACAATCAGATTTAGATACTCTATGGCTGTCGACAGTTAGATTTGTGAAACAACCCACTTCAGAAGAAACTGAAGAGCTAATTAAATTCTTACCAAAAAAGACTTTTGATAA
>DDWP01000042.1 GCA_002345725.1 Candidatus Shapirobacteria bacterium UBA2283 | reverse complement strand
TGCTGATTACGAGTAAAGGGAAAGAAACGAGAGCACTCGCCAGCGGCGAGTATGACTGCCTGGTTAACTAACTGCATGGCCTAATTTTAACAATTTTTGTTATATTTAGCTATGGAAATAAGAGATGGTATAGATAAGAAAAATATAGATGAACTGATAGCTTATAGTGCTAATGATCTGGATGTGGCAAAGTTTACTTCCGACAGAACAAGGTTTGCGAGCCAAGAAAGTTTTGACAGATGGATATCAAAAGGGAGAACAATATATAGCTTAGTAAATGATAGTGAAAATCTCATTGGAATAACTTGGTTTGGCTACAGTGAAGGTGGTTTTACTCTAGCTATTAGACTGTATGGTGAGGCTAGAGGAAAAGGCTTAGCGGGATGGTTTCTAAAAGAAACGATGGATAGATTTATGAAAACGGAAGAATACAGTAAAGGAGAAAGTCAATCTTTTTGGTTGGAAGTATCGAAAGATAACCTACCAGCAGTTAAGACTTATGAAAAGCTTGGTTTTAAATTTGAAAGAGAGGGAACAGAGCCAAACAAGATGATCTTGAGCCTTTACAAATGAAGAAAATAATTGTCATAGTATTGATTGGTTTAATTGCCCTAGGTACTAATTTTGCCTATGCTCAAGTTAAAATGTCAAATGAAAAAAGACAAGTGGTTGAAAAAGAATTGGAACAAGTGAAAACTGATTATGAAAAGTTACAGAGTTCTGACCAAATATTAATTAATAAAAATCTAACTACAGAAATTGACAGTATTCAAAAGACATATTTAAAAAGTGTAGAGATATATGAGAAATTACTAGATTTAAGAGATAAAAATGGTGACACAAAGAAACTGGAAATATCTTGGGCAAAAATTATTTCAACGCTAGCCAAAAGGGATTATGAAACGGTAGTAAAGTTGACTGATGAATTAAACAAAGAAATAACCAAACTAGAAGCATCATTGGTCGTGGTCAAGAAAGCCCCAGTCTCTGGTACAAAGGTGACTACAGATAATGGTGACTTTGTAGTAAACGTGATCTCGGCTGATTTGAGTAATACTAAAGTAATAATCGATACAGCCGCAACAAGTGACTGTAAAAATGATTGCCCGGTAATGTCACTAGGAGAATTAGCCAAAAGGTCGGGGGCATTTGCGGCTATAAATAGTACTTATTTTTGTCCAGCAACGTACCCCAGCTGTTCTGAAAAGAAAAACTCTTTTGATACACTGCTAATGAATAAAAACAAAATCTACTTTAATTCAGATAATAATGTCTATAGTAGTAATCCGGTGGCAGTATTCTCAGGAACGTCGAGATTTATGGAAAAAGGTAATGAATGGGGTCGAGATACCAGCGTTGATGCAGTGTTAATGGGGCGACCGTTACTAGTGTTTAACGGTGAAGTTAAGTTTGGAGGTAATGACGATACTAAAGAATCGGCCAGAGGCAATCGATCATTTATTGGAGCTAGCGGTAATACTGTATATATTGGAATAGTCTACTCGGCAACAGTGGCAGAAGCGGCTAGAGTGATTGCCAAAATGGGGATTAAAAACGCAATTAATTTAGACAGTGGTGGATCGTCGGCCATGTGGAGTAATGGGAAATATTTAGCTGGACCAGGGAGAGATCTGCCATTTGGGGTGTTACTCGTCAGGAGATAATGTATACTAGAGAACATATGAATGAACAAAATGACGTCTGTCCAAAATGTGGAGCAAATCTAGGTGAGGTTACTGAAACAGCTACAGGAAGAAAGCTACAAAGATGTAGTAAAGGATCTTGGAATCCACAAACACATAAAAATGAAGGTTGTGAATATGTAAAATGGTTGGAAGTGCCCCCACAAGAACTGGAAGAAAAATGCCCAAAATGTGGTGCTAATTTGATAATGCAGGTGACTAGATTTGGTAAAAAGATGAAGAAATGTAGTGCTGGAAGTTGGGATAAAGATAAGAAAATTGCCGTAGGATGTGATTACGTGGAATGGATAAATGGAACAACAGAAAAACTAGACGAAACATGTCCAAAATGTGGAGAGCCATTAGTACTTTTTACAACTGTTGCTGGTAAGAAAATGAAGAAGTGTTCGACTGGTGGATGGGACAGTGCAGCTAAGAAAGCAACTGGATGTGAATATGTCCTATGGCTAAAGCCAGGACAGACAGTATCTGATAACGGAGAGGAATTCTTACCACCTGAGGAATAAAAAATATGGGTGTAGATATTTTGGCTCAAGTACCGACGTTTGTCCCAAAACAAGAAGTAGTGAGTTGGGCGGATAATTTTATGAAAAATTTTCTAAGATATACGCCTGAAGGTTTGGAAAGGGAACTTAATTATTGGAGAAATTTAAGTCACGATGATATTGAAAGAAACTATGAAAAATTTCATCATACTGAAATTTATGCTTGGGGTATTCATTTTGGTATGCTTCCAGCTGCATTGAGACCTCGCGTAAGTGATGCGAGAGATCCTGTCAGCTTAAACGCAAACGAGAAAAGAATGCTAGAAGACTATTATTTTAATAATAAAGATAAATTTGTAATGAAGGTTGAAGGATATGTGAGGAATAATGGTGGAGAAAATTTGCTGCCGCAAAAATAATAAAGAAGAGGTGGGTTAGGTTAAGATATAATAAGTTCATGCCATACCACGATAAGAGTTCGTTAGGACAGAATTTTATTAAGTACCCGAGTTTGGTGCGCGAGTTATTGTCGGCATCAAACATAAACCGAGACGACACAGTGTTGGAAATTGGGTCAGGTAAAGGAATTATTACAAAAGAATTGGTAAAAGTAGCCAAGAAGGTAATTGCTGTCGAAAAGGATTCAGCATTGGCACAAAGAACGGGAGCAATTGTGGCAGATTTTCTAGACTTTGAATTACCGACAGAAAAATATAAAGTATTTTCAAATATCCCCTTCTCAATTACAGCAGAAATAATGGATAAGTTTTGGAGTTCTTCTAGTCAACCAGAAGAAATGTATTTAATAATGCAAAATGAGGCGGCAGAAAAGTTTGCTAATAAAGGGCAAAGTGCAGTTCTCTACTACCCATGGTATGAGGTGGAAATATTAGGAGATATAGATAGAACCAACTTTACTCTAAAACCTCAAGTAAAAATTGTATTGGTAAAGTTTACAAAAAGAAAGTCAGCTTTTATAAAAGAAGAGGATAAACAAAACTTTAAGAAATTTGTAATCTACAACTTTAACTATTTTCTAAAATCGTTTACTTACCCACAACAAAAAAGAGTTGAAAAAATGTATAAAATTGCCGGCAAGAAACCAACCGAAGTGTCGCTGGACACCTGGCTTATTTTGTACAAGACTTTTAAACGAATCGCTTCTGAAAGCGGAAAGAAATTAATTCAAGAATAATCACCAAGGCCATGAGAGTTCCCCAGGTAGCTACCTTAAGAAAAGCCAAATGGAGAAAAATAAAAAACATGCCAAGATAAGTTAACTTTTGGAGTAGAAACCAATTTTTGGTTAATAATTTTTGACTAAAGTTATTAGAAGTAACAAACAAAAGAAAGAATACGAAAATGGCAAGCATGCCAACAACTTCAAAGGCAAAAAATGATGGAGGAAAAGTAAAAGGAAATCTCTTAATAAAGAAATGAGAAAAAGCAAAAAGATACATGGATATACCAAGATGACGACGATAGACTCTAATGACATTAAAGACAGAGTTCTTTAAACCAAGCCTGCCAGTAATACCAGGAATCAGAGTTAAAACATAAAGTCCAACCGCGATCTCACCAAATAAATTACTTAACCCATAACCAAGACGAGTGTTTAAATTAAACCAAACAAACAGGACAAAACTAAAATAAACTAAAGGCAGCCATTTGATAATAAGTGGAGATTTTTGAATAAAAAAATTAGAAATAGTGTCGATTAGTTTTTGCATATTATTAATATATCATCAGATCTTACGACTGTCGTAGGCCCAATGAAGAAGGGCCTGACGCTGACGAGGTCGGCAAGACAAATCACAAGGAGAACAGTATCTCTTGACTTGGGCTACATGGCGCGACATGGCTTTCCAGCGTTTAATTTGTCGCTCGTCATCGGGATGGCGACGACCTAAAAAATAACGACAATACCATTGAAACCAACCTCGGGGGTCGTCGGGGTGAATCCAACCTTTATCGCGCCAGACAGATAGTGGCTGGCTGGCGTTAACACCAAAATAATTTAACTTGGGATCATGCTTATCGGAAGAAAGTTTGGCATTAGTAAACCAATCAGCAGGAAATTCACTAGGTCTATCGGACATGTATTTACCACCAAAAACACCCAACTCCAACATTTCTTTGGGAGTCAGTTCCGGCTTGAATTCGGTCATTTTCGTGGAGGTAAGGGTATAAAAATACTAGTTCTTTTCTTATATTCTTCAAACTCGGGATGGCCTTGATATCTCTTCTCAAGCATAGGGACACCTGAGACAAAAAGAATAAGAGTAGTAATGGTGAGGGGACCAATAATTGAGATAAAACTAAACTGGTTGTAAAAACTGATGAGCCAAATCCCCCACCAGATGACAACCTCACCAAAATAATTAGGATGCCGGGTGTAGCGCCACAAACCCTGATCCATGATCTTACCTTTATTATTGGGATTGGTAACAAACGTCTTTAACTGGGAATCGCCGACTGTCTCAAAGAAAAATCCGACAAGCCAGAGAACTAGGCCAACAGTATTGATGTAGCCCCAACCAGTGATATCAAAGCGGCTAATGAAAATTATGGGAGCTGAGATAAGCAACATAAAAAATCCCTGAACCATAAACACTTTAAAATAAGGGTTTGACTTGAACTGTTGGTATCGATAATCTTCGGGCCTATTTTTGTTCCTCTGATAAATATGAAAAGTAAGCCGACTACCCCAAATAGAAACTAGAAAGAATATGACCAGCGACTGGGGGTTAATATAACCAGTAGATAAATTAAAAAAAGCAACAATGATAAAACCTAAGCCCCAAGCAATATCGGCAATATCGTCGCGCTTTTTTAGAAGAGAAATAAAGTACCAACAAG
>DDWP01000078.1 GCA_002345725.1 Candidatus Shapirobacteria bacterium UBA2283 | reverse complement strand
TGGGTTCGAATCCCATAGGACCCGCAAACGTAGAATCATGTATAATTTGCTATGACTTTAGACACTGCACCAATAGCCCCGAAAGTTGAGGTTAATAATCCAAACTGGAATCCAATTCAGAAACTTGCTGTTGAAATTAATAGAGGTTCAAAGAAAACAATGAGTCCTGAGGCAGCATGTATGCTTTTGGTTGGGACGGCAACTGCGACTTCAGCTGGTGAATTGGCTGCAGGTGTTCCAGCAGAACTACTTTTTAGTGGAATGTACCCAGTAGTGGCAGGTATAACTGATTTTACATCCAAAAAGGAGGTTCCAATTAGTTCAACCGTTGGACCAGTTATTGCACAAAAACTATGGGAAGTTGGATGTCAAATAGAATTTGCTAAGGATAAAAGTGATTGGGTGCAATCCATACAATCAGAATAAATAGCTATCTTTTTTTGCTTTTTAAATACTCTACAAATTGAGACCAGACGGTGTCGCTGTTCCAGTCTTTCATCATTTCTTCAAACGGTAGCTCCCCTACTACCTTGTCGTAACCCTGTGGTATATAGACTTGGTTTATTGGTGTCTTCCACTTACCAATAGAACCAACGTAATTGGCGATAGTTCCTTCTACAGAACCAAGGAAGTTTACCGGATCTTGTCCTGGTTCACAGTAGGACAGGCACTGAGTGATGATTACTCTTCTATTGGTCTTTCCTGCCATAAGATTCAGATAGTCTTGAGCAGTGAACCATTGGTTAATGTATTTAATGAAAGGTCCGGGGAAGCCGTTTAGGGCTTCAAAATAATATCCTGCGTCAGTTAGAACAACTGGTTGGTTTAGTTTTGTACTAGCCCATTTTGATGAATACGAGGCGATGTCTTCGACTTTTGTACTTTGGATTTCTGGTGTGTCTATATCTTGGCGAATTAGCTTGATGTCGGTTTCTTTTAACGCCTCCTTGGCTTGTACATATTTGTATTCGTTGCCAGTGATAAAAATTATGTTTTTCATTTATTTGGTTACTAAACTGGGCTCTTGGAGTAATTCTTCAGAAGAGATTGTTTTGCCGTACATGGCCGGAAAGGTGAACTCGAAGAGTAATTTTTGAATTTCTTGTCTAGTTGGTGAATCAGTGGTTTCGACTAAATCCTTTAGGATTATAAAATTAAAGCCTTTAGAGAAACCACTAACGATAGATGCTAAGACGCAACCGTCAGTAAATATTCCGGTGACGATTATGTATTGCACTCTCCTACTTTTTAGTTCTTGGGTTAATTTGTCGTCGGAAAAAGTGTCGTAAGTGTTCTTGGTAAAAATTAGGTCGGTTGGTTCTGGTTTGATAGTGTGAAATTGTTCGTCAAAACCACTTGTGTCTTCGGAGTAATAGGTGGCAGCAGGGTCGGTGTAAAGTTCATTGATGTTGTCGGTGAGATTTTCTTTGTTCCACGGGGTGATAGTGGTTAGGACTACAAGCCCACCAATTTTTTGACGATATTCTTTGATGAATAGATCTAGTTTGGGTAACATTTTTCTGATTTTGGTGAAGTGGATGTTCCACTCTGGTGTCTCGCAATTTTCGTGAGCGCAAGAGTTAACTGGATCGATGACCAAAAGAGCAGTATTACTCTTGTTCATTTTTGGGTAGATTTTCATATGTAGATAATATCATTTGATAAATGATTATAAAAAATCCGCCAAGTGATTGGCGGATTTTAGTTTTAATCGAGAGAATCTCTATTCCAAAATTCCATCAAGGTTGATGTCGTACATGATGGCTTCAGGGACGTAGCGATAGTTCAATATCTCGTTTGGTTGAAACCAAATTGGAATTTCTAGCCTGGCTTCTTCAGCTGAGCCGCTAGCGTGAATTATATTTCTGATAGATCTATTGTCAGCATCGGAAGTGGTGTAAGAGTCTAGAGCATAGTCACCACGAATTGTGCCAGGTACAGACATGGTACAGTCGGTAACACCAGTAATTTTGCGGACGACCTTGGCGGCGTTCATTCCTTGCCAGACCATAGGTACGACAGGACCTGAAGATAAAAAGACCTTGGCATTTTTTCTAATATTCTCTGCATATTCAATTGGATCGTCAGTAAAGAGTTTCTCTCCTCTTTCTTTGGCAAAGGCAAGTGCTTTGGTACCAGTAGTGATGGCCCATTCTGGATCAGTGGAATAATGAGCTAGGGCAACTTCTGGGGTAGGGATAAGCATTTTAAGAGCAACGAGCTTAAGACCACATCGTTCGTAGCGCTTGATGACTTCGCCAATTAGACCTCTTTGGACACCGTCTGGCTTGACTATAACTAGGGTTTGTTCTTGTTTATCATCGTAGTTGTTCATATTGATGTTTGACGATATAATCGTACTATGGATAAAATATTTAAATGTATGTCGGATATCAACCGACGTAAGATCTTGACTATATTAAGGAATGGAGATCTAACTGTCAATGAGATCTTGAAATATTTAACAATAAAACAGGCAACGTTGTCTAGTCATTTGGCGATTTTGAGAAAAGCCAAGTTGGTTAGTTTTGAAGTAAGAGGTAAGTTGAGAGTCTATAAATTAGACAAGGAAGTTTTAAATAATTTCGTAATAGAATTAAATAGGTTTGTTTTGGATGATGTGATTGTGCGGAGAATAAGCTGAAGTCGTCGTTGACTATAGGCCAAGCCTCATGTATGTTAGGGATATGAAAATAAAACTAAATGAGGAAACCATAAGTATGTTTTTGGGGTTGGTTATTGTAGTCGTTGTCGTGGGAATGATTTTTAATTTCTTTCAGAAAAGACGTGGAGAGATTACTATCCCTGGAGTAAATAGTGACTTGGTATTAGAGGGCAATAAAACTACTGGTGATAAGGCTGTAGTTGAAGGTGAATATGTGGTTAAGAAGGGTGATAGTTTATGGAACATAGCGGTAGCTAATTATGGTGATGGATTTAGATGGACAGAAATCGTTAAAGATAATGAATTAAAAACAACTACTCTTGAAGTCGGTCAAAAAATAAAGCTAAGAGCTAAGGCTGAGCCGGTAAAGAAAGATACTGTAGCTGAAGAAAAAGTCCAAGATGGTAAGGGTGTTTCTGTTGACGAAAGTACTTATACAGTTGTCCGTGGCGATAGCTTGTGGAACATTGCAGTTAATAAATATGGTGATGGATATAAATGGGTAATGATCTGGCAAAATAATAAAAGTAAATTATCTAGCCCAGATAAATTGGAGATTGGAATGACCTTGGTGTTGCCCAAGCTGAACTAACTAGCGTGATAGAATAGTTTTGAAGCGGGTGTAGTTCACCGGTAGAATGCGTCCTTCCCAAGGATGAGAAGTGGGTCCGATTCCCATCACCCGCTCAATAGCGAAATGGTTTTGTATTTCTCCAATCTTCCTCAAGAAATCAATCTTTTTCTGAGTTCTAGACACTACTTTTAACGTTTTGTATTTAGGTTAGAAAAATGTTTACCGGCAACCGGAGTCGGACCACTTTTTGAGGATTTAAATGAACTGATTGGATGAACAAGATTATACGGGATGGATGGTGAGGAAACATGGTGGTCTTGGTTTTTTAATGTTTAGATATGACGGCGGCAACTCATTTTGAAAACATAACTTTAATAAAGTCTTTACTAACTTTATAAAGTTATGTATGATTTGTTTATGGATTACAGAACAAAGTTGCAAGAAATTATCACTGCCAGTGGCCTATCTCAGCAGTCTCTCGCTGAAAAAATCGGTACTTCTCTAGTATCGCTCAATAATTGGTTAAACGGCAAGTCAACTCCTACTCGCAAGGCATTATTAATGAAAATTGATGACCTTTATGTTAAATATTCAAGTTTGGAGGAGAATGAGAAATCAGAGCGACGAATAAAGTATTACGGCATCCGTGATTTGGCTACTTCTTTCTATTTAAAGCCTACTATGAAATTCCTCGACAACTTTAATGAGACTAAGGTGGATTACAGTATTAATGATATTCTGGAGCTGTACAATGTTCTTTTGTACGTTGAGAATCTAGCCTTGCCGAAAAACATTGAGAAGAAGAAGTTAGATGAATATATTACTCTCAAACCAAAACTATATAAAACAATCGCAGCTTTTTTTAATGCAGTTAAGGAAGAGAACGCGTTAACCATAATTTCAGAAGTAAAGTTTGACTATCACGATGATCTGCTAATTCTCCTGGCTCGCTACAAAAGTTACGACAGCATAAACTCAGATGTAATGTTGCGAGCATTAAGATCTTCAAAGGTGGCTATATGGAGATTATTGGCAAACAAAGACATTGTTAATAAATACGATCAAAATATACGGACATTAATTTTATCCGACCCAGACAATGCAGAACAGTTAATCCACAAGTATCTTGAGAAAAAAGAGCGTCGGGAGGTTCATTTACCACCAAGTTTCACTAAAGACGATACTCGTACTCTTCTGGAGAGCTACATAAACAGTACAGGTGCCAATCCCAATTACCTCCAGTTGATTGCTAGCGCAAGAGTTATGCCTAGTGCCGGTATAGACGATAAGATTAAATTACTTGCAAAACGGAAGCACGCAGAGTGGAACGACAACTTTTTCAAAGAGAATAGTGGTCGTGTCATATTTGGTACTGAAGTAGCAATATCTGAAACCCAGGAAGAGGCAGTTAAAATATTACAAGGTGATGTAACAACAAAATTCACTTACAGTAAAAAATGGCTTAAGGAACATTCAGATAATTTATCGGCCTTAAGCAACTTCATACATCTTTTCCCGCTAGTTAATAAACACATAATTTTGACATTACCATCATATTCGTCACAGTTGAGTGTTGTTGAACGTTTTATGAAAGTTTCTGGACGGGGCGAATACCCAGAGGGTTTTCATTTCCAGTTTATTGATCAAAGTACACTTATGCAGACAATGATGTATGAGAAGTTCTTGCGGTCAGAAAATAAGGAGCTCGAAGATGTGATTGGGTGGTTCTTCAACGAATATCTGAAAAAAACGTTCAATGCCGATGGATTCAACTATACTGTTTCAAGTAAGGGTACTACGTATCTTGAAAAGTGTAAACACATTTTTAGTGAGATGGATAGCGTCATTAAACAATTTAAACTGTACACTGAAAATGGATTGATAGACCAAGACCTGTTGTCAATTACATCCGAATCGCCAAAATACAAAGACACTCCTAGTCAGGTTGCTGGTAAATACGCATATGCAACCGAAAGCCCTGTGATCTTTACAATAATGCATTATTTGTTCTCTGATCAATCGGCGCTAACTTATATTGATGACAAACTTAAGGACGAGGACTTTGCGAGATTACTAATCAATCATGAGGTTAATTATAGTGATTTTCACGATTACCAGAAGCAATCTCTAGATGAGCTCATTAAGTGGGGTATTCTCAGGAAAACATCGAAACGTTTAATATTTCAAAGCCAGCATCAAATACTTATACTAAAAAATCTGTTCCAAGCCGAAGCATTGAGCTACTATCACTACTCTGCTGAGGGAAGAGCTGAAATAGATGCTATGGTTAGTAAAGGATGGTTAGTAATGAAGAGTTCGCTTCTTACTGATCCAGAAGCAAAGTATTTTAGTTTCTATCTCAATCAGCAAGATTCGAGTAATGGGCATGACCTTCGCAATATTTACCTACATGGATCTATGTCTGGAGATAACAAGAAGGATGAGAATAAACATTACCAAACATATCTCATAACACTAAGGTTGTTTATTGCTTTGATCATCAAAATTGATGATGACTTTTCAATAAAGCTACGAATTACGGAATGATTGTGCCGAATTATTTTTTACTATCTTTATGCTGTTTGCCAAATACTTCAAGAAATAGAAGTGGATTTATTTTCTCAAGATAGTCTTTGAAGGCGTTTGATTGTAAAATAGGATTGGAATATGTTTGCCGAAGTAGCTCAGTTGGTAGAGCAACGCTTTCGTAAAGCGTGGGTCGGGAGTCCGATTCTCCCCTTCGGCTCCTGATTGTCTGAAGTTTTGGATAAAATTAATTGGTGGCTGAATGATGTCGCAAAAAATGTTAGAATAGATATAGTTTATGGCAGAATTTACTCGCTCTAGATTAGATAAGAAAGCTGAGGACGAAATAACCAAAAAAACAATTTTTCTTGGTTTGATAACAGTGCTGGTATTGGTG